>NZ_CAMZMY010000006.1:0-214562 GCF_947311895.1 Pseudoalteromonas sp. PAR1
CAGTAGTGAAACGAAACAGCGCCGATGATAGTGTGGCATTTGCCATGTGAAAGTAGGACATCGCCAGGCTCCAAATTCAGTCGCAAGACTTTAAATTAAAAATAATAAGAAAATTGAACAGAATTTGCTTGGTGACAATAGCGTTTTGGACCCACCTGACCCCATGCCGAACTCAGTAGTGAAACGAAACAGCGCCGATGATAGTGTGGCATTTGCCATGTGAAAGTAGGACATCGCCAGGCTCCAAATTAAAGAAAGCCCGATTCGAAAGAGTCGGGCTTTTTTGCGTTTAAGCTGATAGCTCTCTGTGTTGGGTTTCGCTGCGCTCTACCCAATCTACGCCAGAGCTTTAAAACTTTCCTCTTTCTAACTTTACTCTCGCTAACTCACTACAAACCACAGTGCCCCTTGCTTCCCTTGCGTTGTTATGCGATAAAGCGTTTTATATTTGTAATACAATTAGGGTTTACTGTGTCTCGTAAGAAAACAACCAAGTCAAAAGGTTCTTCAGGGTTAAATCGTAAAAATAGTGAAGCATTCATCGCTAAGTTCTCATCTCATCCTGATACGCATCTATGCCCATCGGGTTTAATGTATAAAGTGATTGATGATGTTGCAGGGGATCGCGTAACAGAGTTCGATACAGTGGTCATTAATCAACGTATTATGCTTGCTGATGGCAATGTGATTGCCGACAGTTATAAAGCGGGTATGCCAGAGGTGTTTGCTTTATCAGAAGCTATAGAAGGGTTACGAGAAGGTTTGTTATTAATGAATATCGGCTCTCGCTATGAATTTGTGATCCCCCCAGAGCTTGCTTGGGGTAAAAAAGGTAACGGCGGAAAAATTGGTGCGAACGCAGTGCTGCATTTTGACGTTCGGTTGATGCGTTTAGCTTAATTCTTTTAGCATAAGTCCTTTAGCATAACTCGACAGAGTATTTGAAACGCGTTAACGTTCACTACTGGTTACTGAGGAACATTATGGACGCATTTACTTCACGAGTTTATTTTCTTCGCCATGGCGAAATTGCCACACCGGGTATTCTTTCTGGGCAAATCGATGTTGACTTATCAAAGCATGGTCTTGAACAAATGCGCCAAGCCTCTGCTGAACTGTTGAATTTAAATGCTATTTATAGCTCACCGCTAAAGCGTTGCTCAGTCTATGCTGATTTTTTAGCAAATCAACACACATTGAATGTTCAGTATTTCAATGCGCTGAAAGAGTTTAATTTTGGTGATTGGGATGGCCAAGACTATCAGCAGCTTTGGCAGCAAACCAGTAAACCTCATATCGGTGATTTTTGGCAGCATCCTTGGCAGGTAAAAGTACCCAATGGTGAATCAATGGCTGACTTTTACGCAAGGGTAGAAGCTTGGTGGCAAACGTTTTTAAACTCATTGAGTGAAACTAAACATACTCAGTCATTGGTAATCAGCCACGCTGGTGTGATTAAACAAATTCTTGCTATTGTTTGCCAGATGCCAAAACAGTCAGCCACGCATTTAAATGTTTTCCACCTCCCTTATGCGGGACTTGTTACACTCGATGTATATATAGATGAACAAGGAAAAACTTGGCCAAAAATTGTTTTTTAGCCATCTAGAGTGATATTCATTGAATTATTTACTTAGCCCGCCATAATACACATATGCTATGGAATGGAGTGAAATTCTCCAGCTGTTCCCGCAACTGTAATCCATCATAAGTATGGTCAGCCAGATACTTAGCACTAACAATTAATCATCGAGCGGGTAAACTCACGTCATTTTCTGGTACTTATCAGTGCTTTCTTGTGCGTTGTGGTTGCTCGCCAAGAGAGAACAAGCTTGCAACAAACTAGCCACGGCTCTGCGCCATTAATATCAGTCTCTGATTTAAGTTGGGGTATTGCGAATAAAACAATACTTAAATCAATTAGCCTTGAGTTAAAAGCTGGGCAGTTTATAGGTTTACTTGGCCCTAATGGTGCAGGTAAATCAAGCTTACTGCGTTGTCTTTATCGTTACTTGAAACCTCAACAAGGGGCTGTGTTGCTAAACGGTGAAGATATCTGGCAAATCAATGCTGATGAGTTTGCAAAGCAGGTTGCTGTAGTTTTACAAGAGTCTCCATCGCAGTTTAATTTGTCTCTGTTCGACGTGGTGAGTTTAGGGTTAACACCTCATAAGCGACTTTTCAGCGGCACGTCTATCAATGATAAGCAGCGAATATATCAAGCGATTGAGCAGGTTGGTTTGTCTCATCATAGTGAGCAAGCATTCGATTCACTCTCTGGTGGTGAAAAGCAAAGAGCACTCATTGCACGCTCTATCGTACAGCAACCTAAGCTTTTGATCATGGATGAGCCTACCAGTCACCTTGATGTTAAATACCAAATTCAAATAATGGAATTAGCAAAGTCCCTCGATGTGACTGTGCTTGCCTCTTTTCATGACTTAAATCTCGCAGCGAGTTTGTGTGATGAATTACTGGTAATTGACGAAGGGCAATTGGTTTGTCAGGGGCAACCAAAAGCGGTGCTTACTGAGCAGCTGTTGAGCGATGTATTTGGTGTCTGCGCTGCAGTGTCTGCTCATCCGCAATCAAACACCGATAAGTTTATCCCGCATATAACTTATTTTTATGGCTATCAGACACAGGAGCATCAAAATGACTGATGCAATGCGTTTAAGTATCTGTGTTGTTGTTGGGCTTATTAGTTGTTTTTTCGCTCTGAGCTTTGGTGCTGCAAACACACCATTGAGTGATGTACTTAATGGCCTGTTTAGCCAAGGCGGTGATGAATTCGTGCAGCGGATTATTTGGCAGTTACGCATGCCAAGAACGGTGCTGGCATTTTTAGCAGGTTCTGGACTTGCTCTTGCGGGATTAATTTTGCAAACCGTAACCCGAAACCCGCTTGCTGATCCTTACTTGTTTGGTATCTCTTCAGGGGCTTCATTTGGTGTGGTGTGCTTTATAGCCCTTACTGGTGTGAGTTTTGGCTTTAGTATGTCAGTTGCTGCATTTGCCGGAAGCTTACTTTCTATGCTGTTGCTTATTGCTATTGCAGGGCGTCGCCATGTTGGTCAAGTTGAAGCCATGTTACTTGCCGGCGTTGCTTTATCCTTCTTATTTAGCGCTCTGACTAGCCTGCTGCTTTATTTTAGTGATCCTCAAGCAATTACAGCTATTTTATTTTGGACAATGGGCAGTTTTTCTCGGGCGCAGTGGGGCACTCTTTGGCTGCCGTTTACCGTTATTATTGCCTGTATGACTTTGATGATTGCATTTCGTCGTCAGCTTAATGCAATGCTACTTGGCGATGAAAGTGCTGCGACTTTGGGGATTCATGTTCAACGCTTTCGGATCATGATGCTGCTGCTAAGTTCATTAATTACAGCGGTGCTTGTTGCTCTGTGTGGAGGCGTTGGTTTTGTAGGTCTGATGATCCCGCATATTGTGCGCTACTTTTCGCCGCAAGGCAGCAGTCATAACTTAGTCATGACGTCCTTGGTCGGTGGCATTTTTATGGTGTGGGTAGATGTGTTATGCCGAACCTTATTGAATAACCAAGAATTACCCGTTGGTGTGATCACTGCAGCTATCGGCAGCGTGTTCTTTTTATTCTTACTTTATTTTCGTAAACAGAGCAGGTAGCTAATGTTTAATATCATGCCAATTAACCAGCAGTTTTCAGCTGTAATACAACAAAAGATAGACCTTAAAACGAAGCCGCTTGGTGCCTTAGGTAAGCTTGAGAGTTGTGCTAAACAATTAACGCTTATTTTTTCAAAGCAGCTTGATAGTGAGCAGGCGCTACTTGCCTTTAAACCAGTTATTTCAAAGCCTTCTCTGGTTGTTTTTGCAGGCGATCATGGTGTGGCAAGTCAAGGTGTGTCAATTGCTCCTAGCACTGTTACATCACAAATGGTGGCAAACTTTGCAGCTGGAGGCGCTGCAATCAATGTATTTTGTCGCCAGCTTGGTTGGCAGCTCGAAGTTGTCGATGCCGGAACACTCACTACAGCACATGATAAAAGTGTGCATAACCAGCGTTTAGGTGAAATCACTGCCCCACTGAATACTGAAATGGCCATGTCTCGTAGTCACGTTGAAAAAGGGTTTGAATTAGCAAAGCAGCGAGTTCATTCACTCTATGAGCAAGGCAGCAATACTATTGCGTTTGGAGAGATGGGTATTGGTAATACTACAAGTGCTGCGGCATTAATGGCTGCTTTGTTGTCCTTACCTGCCAACCAATGTGTTGGTAAAGGCACAGGTGTGAGTGACGAGGTTGTTACTAAAAAAATCAAGGTTGTGGAGCAAGCCCTCCAATTGCATCAAGCTCATTTTAGCGACCCACTAATGACACTCGCTGCATTAGGTGGTTTTGAAATTGTTCAGATCACCGGTGCCATTTTAGCTGCTGCGGAGCTCGGCATGGCGGTGATCGTGGATGGCTTTATTTGCACTGCAGCAGCGCTTGTTGCAACTCGCATTAATGCAAACGCTCGCGATTACATGTTATTTGCCCATGCCTCTGATGAGCAAGGGCACAAAACAATGCTTAATGCCATGCACGCATCACCTTTATTACAGCTAGATTTACGTTTAGGAGAGGGCACAGGTGCTGCACTTGCCTTACCTTTACTGCAAGCATCTTTGGCGTTTTATAATGACATGGCAAGTTTTGTCGATGCTAATGTTGAGCAAGTAGTTTGATATGAGCACGGAACAACACACTTCAAACACGACTCCAAGTCAGCTTCAGTTATTTTTACTGGCGCTCAGCTTTTTAACGCGTATACCCGTTAAATTAAACTTTGCAGTATCGAATAAGGCGCTCAATCAGGCCAGCCGCTATTTTGCATTGGTCGGAGTATTATTAGGCGCACTTTTAGCGTTAAGCTTTTTGCTGCTAAGTTGGTTATTCCCCCCAGCCATTGCAGTTGCGTTAGTTATGGCGTTTAGCTTGGTAATCACAGGGGCATTTCATGAAGATGGGCTTGCTGATGTCTGGGATGGCTTTGGTGGCGGTTGGCAAGTTGCAGATAAGCTCAACATTATGAAAGATAGTCGCTTAGGCACCTATGGTGCTGCGGCGCTTGTGATGGCTTTATTAGTTAAGTACCAAACACTTGTCGCACTTAGCGAGGCAACCAGTACTCTGATTATTGCTCTTGTTTTAGGACAAAGCTTAAGCCGGGTTGTAGCAACAAGTTTAATTGCAGATATGGACTATGTAAGTCAGGACGCCACATCTAAAGTAAAACCAATTGCGATGTATTTAAGTACGCAAAGTTATCAAATACTGTTAGCAACTGGCTTTGCTGTGTTAGCAATAGCATGGTTGTTTTTTGGCTTCACTCTAGGGCAATTATTAATACTCGTCAGTGTGCTTTTTGTTACTCGTTTACTATTGAAGCGCTGGTTTGAAAAGCAGTTATCTGGCTATACCGGCGATTGCTTAGGTGCTGCCCAGCAAGTATCTGAGCTTGTTACCTACTTATGTCTAGTGAGTATGTTATGAGCCAATCACACACCTTAATTTTAGGCGGTGCTCGCAGCGGTAAAAGCCGTTTTGCTGAGCAGCTGGCAATAAATTCAGACAAGCCACTTATCTACATTGCTACAGCAAATGCGGGTGATGAAGAAATGACAGCCCGAATTAATAGGCATCAAGCAGAGCGCGCTAAGCATTGGCAACTTATTGAAGAGCCTTTGCATTTGGCTAAAACATTACGACAGTATAGCCAAGCTGAAAACTGTATTTTAGTGGACTGTTTAACCTTGTGGTTGAGTAATTGCTTATGCCAGCAGGGTGAAGCATTTTGGCTTGAGCAAAAAGCGGCCTTACTCGATGTGCTATCGCAATTGTCTGGTGAGGTGATTTTTGTCAGCAATGAAGTGGGTCATGGCATTGTGCCGCTCGGTGAATTAAGCCGTCAGTTTGTTGATCATTCAGGTTGGTTGCATCAAGCCTTAGCACAGCAAGTTGCACGTGTTGAGTTTGTGATTGCAGGTCTTGCACAAACTTTGAAAAGAGAACAATGATGAAAACAATAATGGTGCAAGGCACAACTTCAGATGCAGGCAAAAGTACCCTTGTTGCAGCACTTTGTCGGATCTTTGCTGAGCGAGGCATAAAGGTTGCACCTTTTAAGCCACAAAATATGGCGTTAAATAGCGCCGTAACAGCAGATGGTGGCGAGATAGGCCGAGCACAAGCTTTGCAAGCTGTAGCGGCAAAAGTGCCCGCAGAAGTCGATTTTAACCCTATCTTATTAAAACCTAACAGTGATACTGGGGAGCAGGTAATCGTTCATGGTAAAGCGCTTTCGAATATGGAAGCGGACAGTTATCACGACTACAAAAAAGTGGCGATGGATGCGGTTCTTACTTCGCAGCAGCGTTTAAGTGAACGTTTTGAATTACTGGTTGTTGAAGGTGCAGGGAGCCCTGCAGAAATAAACCTGCGCGAAAACGACATTGCCAATATGGGCTATGCTGAGGCGGTAGATTGCCCGGTGATCATTATCGCCGATATCGACAAAGGCGGGGTGTTTGCCCATTTAGTTGGGACATTAGCGTTATTGTCTGACTCAGAGCAAGCGCGCGTTAAAGGCTTTGTGATTAACCGTTTTCGGGGTGATATTGCGTTATTGCAAGGCGGTCTTGATTGGTTAGAGCAATACACCAATAAGCCAGTGCTTGGGGTGTTACCTTATTTACATGACTTAGCACTAGATGCTGAAGATGCCGTTGCTATAAGCAATCAGGTAGATAAACCACAATTGCGCATAGCAGTGCTATTGCTACCTCATATTAGTAATCACACTGACTTTGATGCACTGCGATTACAACCAGAAATCGATTTACAGTATGTACGTCATACCCAGACTATTCCAAGTGTTGATCTGATTATTATTCCGGGCAGTAAAAATGTCCTTAGCGACTTAGCGTTTTTAAAAAATGAAGGTTGGCACACACAAATAAAACGTCATTTACGCTATGGCGGTAAAGTGCTCGGAGTATGTGGTGGGCTGCAGATGTTAGGCAACTATCTTGCTGATCCACATGCTGTTGAATCCAATTTAGGCAGCGCAGAAGGGCTAGGGCTTGCTGACTTTGAAACGCAGTTAGGGCAGCAAAAAGTATTAAGCCAAGTCACTGGCATGCTTCATTTAAATCGTAGTGGTAAAACAATTTCAGGCTATGAAATTCACGCTGGTATAAGCCAAGGGCCCGCACTTGAAAAGCCATTCTTGAGTTTTAATAATCACCCAAGTGGATTTAAAGTGGATGGCTTTATTAGTGATGATAACCAAATCGCAGGTACTTACTTACATGGCTTGTTCGATACGCCAGAGGGGGGAGCTGAGCTAACAACTTGGCTTGCACCAAATAGCCAAATACAGCCGATTGATATTAACTTAAACCGTGAACAGCAGTTAAGCCGTTTAGCCAATGTGGTAGCAGAGAATCTCGATATTGAACAAATCATCAATATTTATGAGAACTTCAACTTAGAGTCATAAGGAACAACAATGAGCGAACAGAATCAAGATAAGCACCAACAGCGCCAGCAAAAAGTAAAAGAAAAAGTCGATGAACGTATTGCTGCTGCGCAAAAAGAGCAAGGTATTTTTCAGGTCATTACTGGTAATGGTAAGGGCAAATCTACCTCTGGATTTGGTACTGTCGCACGTGCTGTTGGTCACGGAATGAAAGCAGCTGTGTGTCAGTTTATTAAAGGGACTTGGGAGTGCGGTGAGCGTAACCTACTCGAAAAAGCAGGGGTTGAATTTGTTATTATGAACACCGGTTTTACCTGGGAAACACAAAACAAAGAGTCAGACACCGCAGCTGCCCAAGTGACATGGCAAGAAGCGAAAAGAATGCTCAAGGATGAGTCGATTAACCTCGTTATGCTAGACGAAATAACCTATATGATCACCTACGGCTATATTGACTTAGACGAAGTACTAGAGGCAGTAAGCTCTCGACCAGCCATGCAATCGGTGATCATTACAGGACGTGGTGCACACCGAAAATTGACCGACTTGGCTGACACAGTCAGTGAAGTTAGAAATGTAAAACATGCTTTTGATACTGGCATTAAAGCGCAAAAAGGGTTCGATTATTAACATGAAAACCATCAAGTTTGCACTCTTAGGTTTTTTATTAAATTTACCCGCACTTGCACACGCTCATGAAATTAAAGAGCCACAGCGTATTGTTGCTTTAGCACCGCACATTGTTGAAAACCTGTTTGCGATAGGTGCTGGCGATCGTATCGTTGGTACGGTTGATTTTGCTGATTACCCAGCACAAGCGAATGATATTGAACGTGTTGGTGGGTATTACGGCGTCAATATGGAAAAGTTACTGTCACTTAAGCCAGATCTTGTTTTAGCGTGGAAGACAGGAAATAAAGCTGATGACCTCGCTTATATCGAAAAGCTAGGCATTCCTGTTGCTTATAGTAATCCGGATCAAGTTGATAATGTTGCTGATGAATTACGTAAGCTCGGCACGCTTACGCATTTACAAACTAAGGCAGATAAGGTGGCCAATGAGTTTGTAGCTAAACTCAATGCAATTCGTGCCTCTCAGCAAGGTAAAAAAGCCGTGCCTGTTTTTTATCAATTATGGCCAGAGCCGATGATGACAATTGGTGGAAATACCTGGATCAATCAGCTTTTAACTATTTGCCATGCTGAGAATGTGTTTGCTAATAGCGATACTGATTACCCGCGTATTAGTATTGAAAATGTATTGGTTGCTAAACCTGAGGCGATTATTATTCCAGACGAAAAATCTAAAAAGCCGCAACCGAAGATAGACTGGCGTCAATGGCCTGAACTGCCGGCAGTGCAGCATAACCAGTTTATTAGTGTGAATGCAGATCTATTGCATCGTTTTACAACCCGTATGCTAGATGGTTTAAGTGATATGTGTGGTAAAATAGACATTTCTCGTCAGCAAATACAGGCTTCAAAATGATCGATTGGCAAACATTTCTAGATACCGAGCTTGCTAAACCCTACATGCAAGAAACCTTGCAATATGTAGCTGATAGACGCGCAGCAGGTGTGACCGTTTATCCAAAAGATGAGCAGGTATTCTCAGCTTTTGATGCCACACCACTGAGCGAAGTCAAAGTGGTTATTTTAGGGCAAGACCCTTATCACGGAGAAGGCCAAGCCCATGGTTTGTGTTTTTCGGTATTGCCGCAGGTTAAAAAGCTACCGCCATCATTAAAGAATATATACAAGGAACTAGCCACAGATATTGATGGGTTTGAAATACCCCACCATGGTTACTTGCAAAGTTGGGCAGAGCAAGGAGTGTTTTTACTTAATACCGTACTTACTGTTGAACAAGGGCAGGCTCATTCTCATAAGCAGCTTGGCTGGGAGCAATTTACCGATGCAGTGATTGCGCTTATTAATCAACACTGTGAAGGTGTGGTGTTTATTTTATGGGGCGCGCATGCACAGAAAAAAGGTAAACATATTGATACCTCGCGTCATCATGTGATCCAAGGTCCGCATCCGTCACCGCTTTCTGCTCATCGAGGTTTTTTTGGTTGTCAGCACTTTTCTAAGACAAACCAAATACTTATTGATCAAAACAAAAAACCGATCAATTGGTCATTACCACAAATTTTATAACAGAAACGTAAAAGGCCCATAATAAGGGCCTTTATTTTACAAAAAATCTAATTCGTCTATGTCAATACTGTCAGTAAAGTAATCAAGCTCCTTTAGTTCTTTACGTAATCTGTGTTTATCTTTTAACGCTTCGATTTCGCGCCATTTTCTTTTTTTATTTTTTGTGGAGGTCTTTTTTGTTTTACCAGGACCTTCTAATATTTCTAAAATATCGTCTAGGCTATCCATGAACTTCTCCCATTTATTTTTTGAACCTCGGAAATACGTATACCATAGGCAAGGTAAAAATAGAACAAAAAAGTGACGATAATGTTACAGAACTGTGATTGATAGATGAATAGATCAAGGAATTAGTTATTTCAGAAACAAAAACGCCACCGGGCGGTGGCGTTTTAAAAAATGCTGTAATTTGAATTACATTGCTTTAAAACGAGCTTCTAATTCAATTTGTGCTTCTGCGAACGAGCGAATACCTTCAGCGAGCTTTTCTGTTGCCATTGCATCTTGGTTATGTAACCAACGGAACTGGCTTTCAGTCAGTGGTGCTGGTTTTTCTTCAACAGTAAAGTTGTTATCTAGCAGGTATTCTTGTGCATCAGTTAGTTGGCCTAGCTCTTCTAAAAGTGCAGGGCTAATGGTTAACTTATCACAACCTGTAAGCGCGATGATTTCGCCTGTATTACGGAAGCTTGCGCCCATTACCACTGTTTTGTAATCGTGACGTTTGTAGAATTCGTAGATACTACGAACCGATTGCACACCAGGATCGTTCAGTGGATCAGTTGGCTTTTCCATACCGTTAGCAACATGCCAGTCTAGGATACGGCCAACGAATGGTGAAATTAAAAATACGTTAGCATCGGCACATGCGCGAGCTTGTGCTTCAGAGAATAACAGCGTTAAGTTACACTTAGTGCCTTCTTTCTCTAATTGCTCAGCGGCTTTGATGCCTTCCCACGTTGATGCAACTTTGATCAGGATTTTATCTTTGCTCACACCTTCTTTTTCGTACAGGCTCAATAAAGTGTGGGCTTTATCGATTGTCGCTTGCGTATCAAATGATAAACGCGCATCTACTTCTGTTGAGATATAACCTGGAACAATTTCACTGATTTCTTTACCAATTAAAACAGCAAAGTAATCACAAGCTAGCTCAAGTTGTTTAGCTGCATCTTGCTCGGTTTCTTTGGCATATTGCCACGCTTTATCTAAATAAGGCTTGTACGCTTCAATTTCACTGGCTTTTAAAAGTAAAGACGGATTAGTTGTCGCATCTTCTGGTTGGTGCTTTTTGATAGCTTCGATATCACCTGTATCTGCAACAATAGATGAATGCTGTTTAAGCCTTTGTAGTGCTGAAGTCATTTGCTTTCCTCATTCCAAGCAAGTTAAAAGAATATCCATTATAGCCACCTTTATGCTGCAACACTATGACAGTGTTTAATAGGTCAAATGTCCTTAATATAGAAAACTAGAACATTATGTATGAAAGAGCAGCGGATAAAGGCAGGACGAAACAAAACGTGCATTTTGATTCAATTAATGTTGAAATTGACATCAAATAAATTACAAGTCAATAGCTAAGTATGATCACTGTTATTTCACCTGCAAAGAATTTAGATTACGAAACCCCAGCCACGACCGATAAATTCACTCAACCTGAATTACTCGAGCATAGCGAAGAGTTAATGTCAGTTTGCCGTGATTTAACACCAGCGCAAATTGGTAGCCTAATGAAAATCAGCGATAAATTAGCTGGTTTAAACGCAGCACGATTCGCCGAGTGGTCGCAGCCATTCACGCAAGATAACGCAAAACAAGCCGTGTTGGCTTTTAATGGCGATGTGTACGGTGGTTTAGATGCACAATCATTAACCAGTTCAGACCTCGATTACGCGCAGTCACACTTACGTATCTTGTCTGGCCTTTACGGTGTGCTGAAGCCGTTAGATTTAATGCAGCCTTACCGTCTTGAGATGGGTACTAAACTTGAAAACCCACGTGGTAAAAACTTGTATCAGTTTTGGGGCAGTGTCATCGCCGAAAAGCTTAATACGGTACTTGCTGAGCAAGATAGTAAGTATTTAGTAAACCTTGCTTCGAACGAGTATTTTAAAGCAGTTGATAAAAAAGCGTTAAATGCGCAAATCATTACGCCGCATTTTAAAGACTGTAAAAACGGCCAATATAAAGTGATCAGCTTTTATGCGAAAAAAGCCCGCGGCATGATGGCGCGTTACATCATTGAAAATAAAATTACCCAATTGAGTGATTTAAAAGATTTCACCGTTGCAGGTTATTACTTTAGTAGCGATGCAACAGCAAAAGAATTAGAGCCTGTTTTCTTACGCGAAGAGCAGAACTAATTTTTAGCAAAATGAATTAGAGAAGCCGTGCTTAGCACGGCTTTTTTTATGGTTTTAATACACCCAATTAGAAATGGCGCTTATCTTGCAAATACCCTGTTGAGTAATTAATTCATCAAGGTATAAAAATGTTAAAAATTCCGACAGTAAGTGAAGCTGAAAAGCTAATAGAAGAAAAACTCGGTGGCTGGATTGATATCATCATAAGCCATATTCCAAACTTTATTGTCGCAGTAGTTATCACCATTGTATTTTCATTGCTGGCGCGTCTTGTTGGTTCAATGCTCAGAAAGCTATTACGTCGCTCATTAGAGTCTTCGCAAATAGCGGACTTAATGTCATCGATAGCAAAGGTTATTGTGCTATGCGTAGGCTTATTTGTAGCCCTTGATTTCTTGGGACTTAGAGGCACAGTCACCTCTTTACTTGCTGGTGCTGGTATTGTTGGTCTTGCGATTGGTTTTGCCTTTCAGGACATGACAGAGAACCTTATAGCGGGTATTGCTATGGGTATTCGCAAGCCATTTAAAACTGGCGATGTTATTCGCACCGAAAGCGTGTTTGGTACTGTACGGGCGATTAACCTTAGAAACACCCTCATTGAGAACTTTTATGGGCAACTTATCTTAGTCCCTAACAAGATTTTATTTAGGAACATACTCAGTAACTACAGTACCTTAGGTGTGCGTCGTATCGAAGTGCCTGTGGGTATTTCGTATGCCGATGACCCCGAGCAAGCCGCAGAGGTGATTGTTAAAAAAATCAATGAGTTTGATTTTGTAATTAAGCAAGAAGAAACCGCTGTTTACGCCGAAAGCTTTGGTGATAGTAGCGTTAACTTACTAGTTTGGTTTTGGATTAAATACCCCGGCGAAGCGGATTTCATGACAGTACGCCACAAGGCTGTTGTGGCAGTTAGAAACGCCCTAAGCGAAGCTGACATAACCATCCCATTCCCAATTCGCACGTTAGATTTTGGCATCAAAGGCGGTGAGAAATTAAACGCCATGATAAGCGAAAAACAGCAGAATAAAGACACTGAAAAACCGCAAACCGATGAGTAAAATTTACTGACTCATCGGCGTGATTTACACAGGGAAGTGTGGTTCTGAGAAGGAGAGAAAAGAGGACTCTCAGATCAATCACCAAGTCAAATGTTAGCTAGTTTAAAGGAAGAAGCGAGTAAGGATGGGAAATTATAAACTTAATATTCAAGCCGAGGCTGATTTGAGCATAGTGATGCATTATGTCGATATCTGAGAATTAACATAAATAACCTGAACCTGTTAAATAATATAAAGGACGTTAGGAGCGTAAATTCGCGCGAAATAAATTTCACGCCTACGATTAGCTATTCTAACTTAGAGCTTAAAATTTACGGCTTAAAGCTCGGTTCCCGTGTTGGGTTTCGCTGTGCTCAAACCAACTTACGTGCTTGAAGTTTTGTCCTACAAAAAAAGCGCAAGCAGTTTAACTGTTTGCGCTTTTTTTCGATATGCCAATGATTAGTGAAGGATACGTGCTCTGATTGTACCTTCAACAGCACTTAGCTCTTTAAGAGCGACTTCTGATTGGTCTGTATCGACATCAATTACTACGTAACCAATCGCTTCGTCAGTTTGTAAGTACTGGGCTGCGATGTTGATACCGTGCTGTGCAAACGCTTGGTTAATTTGCGTTAGAACACCTGGGCGGTTGTGGTGTACGTGTAATAAACGGCTGCGGTTTGCAAGTTCTGGCAGTGATACTTCAGGGAAGTTAACTGCAGTAATGGTTGAACCATTATCTGAGTATTTAGCAAGTTTGCCCGCTACTTCAATACCGATATTTTCTTGTGCTTCTTGTGTTGAACCACCAATGTGTGGTGTCAAAATCACGTTATCGAACTCGCGTAACGGTGATACAAACTCTTCATCATTTGACTTAGGTTCTACAGGGAATACATCGATTGCAGCACCGCTTAGCTTGTTTTCACGAAGTGATTCAGCCAGTGCATCAATATCAACAACTGTTCCGCGAGAAGCGTTAATTAGAATAGCGCCTTGCTTCATTACTTCAAGCTCTGCCATTCCAATTAGGTTCTTCGTTTGCGGTGTTTCTGGTACGTGTAAGCTAATAACATCAGCACGCTGTAATAACTGAGTTAGGTTATGAACTTGCGTTGCGTTACCGAGTGTTAGTTTGTCTTCAATATCGTAAAACTCAACGTTCATACCGATATTTTCTGCCATGATACCTAGCTGTGTACCAATGTGACCGTAACCAATAATACCTAAGGTTTTACCACGCGCTTCAAATGAACCGTTGGCTGATTTTAACCAACCGCCACGGTGTGCTAGGGCATTACGCTGTGGAATACCACGAAGTAATAATAAGATTTCACCAAGTACTAATTCTGCAACAGAACGAGTGTTTGAGAATGGTGCGTTAAATACCGCAATACCACGCTCACGGGCACCTTGCAGGTCGACTTGGTTAGTACCGATACAGAAGCAGCCGATAGCGACTAGCTTTTCTGCTGCTTCTAATACCGCTTCACTAATATGAGTGCGAGAACGAAGGCCTACAAAGTGCACATCTTTAATGCGCTCGATGAGCTCGTCTTCAGGTAAGGAAGTTTTTACGTAATCAATATTACTGTAGCCATTACGTTTAAGCGTTTCTACAGCACTTTGGTGCACGCCTTCCAGCAAGAGAATTTTAATTTTGTCTTTTGCTAACGATACCTTACTCATATCCTCATTCCTATTTACTTTATTTGCGGCCCATTTTTGGTGCCGATAATGACTTTATCTGCACCGCGATGGGCAAATAAGCCGTTAGTTACTACACCAACAATCTGGTTGATTGTTAGCTCTAATTCTTTGGCATTGCTGATGTCTAAATTGTGCACATCTAAAATGACGTTGCCGTTATCAGTTACAACACCTTCACGGTAAACTGGATCTCCACCTAGTTTTACAAGCTCGCGGGCTACATAACTGCGTGCCATTGGGATCACTTCAACTGGAAGTGGAAATGCGCCTAATGTTGCAACTTCTTTTGATTCATCAACAATACAAACAAATTGTTTTGCTACCGCTGAAACGATTTTCTCGCGTGTTAGCGCAGCACCACCGCCTTTGATCATTTCGTTATGTGGATTGATTTCGTCAGCGCCATCAACATACACATCAAGGCTTGATACGTCGTTTAACTCAAACACTTCAATACCGAGTGCTTTTAACTTTTCAGTAGAAGCTTCAGAGCTTGAAACTGCACCAACAATGGTGTCTTTTACAGTACCAAGTGCATCAATAAAATGATTCACTGTAGAGCCTGTACCTACACCAACAATGGTGTTTTCATTTACAAACTCGAGTGCTGCCCAGGCAGCGGCTTTTTTTAATTCATCTTGCGTCATAATTATGTGCTCAGTTAGCTATCAGAGAGGCCTATAGTATACAAAGAGTTTGCTTACCATTGGTAGATTTTCTCTGGGGTTATAATGTGTTTTAACGGTACATCCCACGATTCAATAGGTAATGCAGCTACATGCTGACATTGATGCGCAAGACCGATTAATATCGGTTTTTGCCAATTTTCTTGGTAATACCGAGCCAACGTTTTGTCATAAAACCCACCGCCCATTCCTAAACGGTTACCTTGATCGTCAAATGCCACTAATGGCATAAGTAAAATATCAAGCTTGTCTAAAGGACATATTTGACTGCAATTCAACTTGGGCTCCAAGATACCATAGCGATTAACAGTCATGGGTGAATTTTCTTCATACCTCTGAAAGTATAAAGTTGTACCGTTGAAGGGATGGATAATAGGTAGGTATAAAGAGTGTTTTTTTTGCCATAAATCTTTAATTAACAATGATGTGTCAAGTTCTCCATCATTGCTAAAATAGATGCCTATACGCGCTTTTTGAGGAGTTTCTAATGATTTTATGTGTTGAGTAAATTTCATTTTAAGCGTAATTGCTGCATTTTTTTGCTGCTCTTCGGTCAGTGAATTACGCTTTTTTCGGATGGATTGTCTAATTTCTGTTCGTGTGTTGCTCATGTCAATATATACATCAACTTTCTAAGAAAGAGAAAAGCTCAGGGAATAACTCCACAATACCAAGAATGATCAATAAAACAATCACCATCGCAATCAAAGAGTAGAGTAGGGTATTTGAGCGTTTTTTTACAGGTTCAGCGAGTTCTTCATCAAGTAGAAGCTCATCATCTTGCCAGCTTTCATCTTGATCGCTATTACTGCTCTTTTCAACATCAGGTAAACGTTGTTCTAAGTCATCGAGCTTTTCTTCTAGGCGGATCAAACTACTAGTGATGTAATCAAGCGCATCAAATATACGTTCATCACGTTGCTTTGCATCTAGGCTGCTAGTGGATTGCGATTGGCTAAGAGGTTGTAGCTTTGCTTTTATACCTACACTGGCTAATAGCTTCGCTTGCTTAAGAGCCTTTTCTTGCTCGCAAGGAGCGAATATTGGCTTATGCTCGAAAAATCCAGCTACTTTGTTTGTGCTGGTTTTAAGCTTGCTAGCTAGTTGCTCTGTGGCATGTGTTTGATCAATACCAGCCTCAAGTCCTGCAAACATCACACGAAATTTGTCTGCCATCTTTTAGTTATCCTAATCCTTAATGTAGATAACAAAAGTATAAACCTAAATAGATCAATGGATAAACAAAAGCCCGTACAAAACGGGCTTTTTCTTTATAAATGAACAAAATATTTATTTAGTATTTTGCTGCTTTGCCTTCAGCTGGCAACGAGTTAAGGATAAACTCGCGTAGATCATTATTTGAAGACTCAAGATCTGCATGACGTAAATACATCATGTGTCCGCTGCGATAACCCTTAAAGCTTAGGCGATCTTTCATTTTACCACTTGGGTCTAATTGCCACATTGTGTACTTAGCATCAAAGTAGTTAGTTGCACCATCATAGTAACCTGATTGAATCATTACATTTAAGTAAGGGTTTTGCGCCATTGCTAAACGTAAGTTTTCGCCGGTATTGTTGCCGCTGCGATCCCACGGGTGAACATTACCAAATAGGTTATATTTGATATCTGTTTTGTAGTTAAGCTCTTCACGTAGGTAATAGTTAATTGCTGGCGTGAATGAGTGTAACCATGAGGTAAGCTCAGCCCAGTAATCTGGTGACTCACCAGCATCACGTTTATCAATACCTAGATAACGAGAGTCTAAACGACCAACAGTTTGACCGCGGTCACGTAATAATTCTTTCCAAAAGAAATTAGTTGGAATATCAAGGTTGTTTTGCTCAACAAACTTCTCAGATAAGCCTGCGTATTTTGCTGCTTGTTTGATAATTGCACGCTTTTCATCTGCAGGTAAAAAGCCACCTTTAGCAATTGCTGGTAAGAACTTATTCACGGTGAACTGTTCTACTTCAGGAAGTAACTCGTCTAAGTCTTTTGCTTGTAAATCTGCGCTGAGGGCTTTGTGGTACCAAGCTGTTGCTGCAAAGTAAGGTAGGCGGTTAGCTGCTTCTACCGGGCCTTCACGTTTAATACCAATCTCAGTTGGTGAAACTAAAATAACGCCGTTGATATACATCCATTGGCGGTTTTGTAATTCGTGCGCAAGACCTGATACACGTGTTGTACCATAGCTCTCACCAATTAAAAACTTAGGTGAGCGCCAGCGCTCGTTGCGAGAAACAAAGGTATTTAGCCACTCTGCTAAGTATTTGATGTCAGCGTTAACACCAAAAAACATTTTTTGTTGATCTGATTTACTTGGCAGCTCACCCTTTTCGTTTTCAAGTACACGTGAATAGCCGGTATTAACCGGGTTGATATAAACAATATCTGCTACGTCTAAAATTGAATAAGGGTTATCTTTTACGCCATAAGGTTGAACAGGGTAGCCTTCGTCATCAATTTTTAATACACGTGGTCCAGTATAAGCAAGGTGCATCCACACTGATGCAGAACCTGGGCCACCGTTGAACGAAAATACCAGAGGGCGTTTTGTTCTATCGTCTACTTTGTCACGGGTATAATAAGTATATTGCAACGTTGCAACGGCATTGCCTTGCTCATCCCAAACGGGTTGCGTACCAGTGGCGGCGGTATATGAAAAGCGCTCGCCGTTAATGCGTGCTTTATGCTCTGTGACTACTTTGCTGTCGACATCAATGCGACGTGCGTTATCTGCAAAGCTAGGAGTGCTAAAGGTCAGTGTCAGTGCTGTTACCGATAAGCCAATAAAACTAACTAGTTTCATGTTGATTCCTTATTATTCGATTTATAGCTATTAAAAATTAAAGCTAACTCGATGACAAACTAATGAGACTAGTGACCAATATTCGCTGTTGAAGTGGAAATTAACCGAAAATCATGAGCAAATAACAAAAAAATCCTTTTTTTTACTAAAGATAATTTGCTTAATTATTTAGCTAGATTGAAAAATGGCGTATATTTAGCGTGTTTATAATCTGTGCACGTGCGCTTAGAAAAGAGAAGTTATAATGCAAAGAGTGTTAGTTGTTGAAGACAGTAAGGTGGTGCAGCAAGTGTTACGTCACTTGGCTGCTCACTATCTCGATGTCGCTGTCGACTTTGCGTGGTCCCTAAAAGAAGGGATAAATTTAATTGCTGAACACGATTATACTTTAGCATTGGTCGATTTAACCTTGCCAGATGCAATGAATGGTGAAGTGGCTAAGTACACGCTTTCAAAGAATATTCCGACCGTTGTCTTGACCTCTAAAATTGATGAGTACATCCGCCAACAAATGTTAGAGCTTGGTGTGGTTGATTATGTCGTTAAAGATAATCGTGATTCGTACCATTACGCAATAAAGTTAGTTGCACAATTACTCAGAAACGATGGTAGCAAAGCGCTGGTGGCCGATGACTCAGTATTGAGCCGCACTTTAATGAAGCAAATGCTCGAAAAGCAATTATTTGCAGTGAGTGATGCCCAAGACGGTGAGCAAGCGTTGCAAATGCTCAAAGACGACCCAGAAATTAAATTGTTACTTACTGACTATGCAATGCCAACAATGGATGGTTTTGAGTTGGTTAAAGCGGTGCGTAATTTCCGCGGCCGCGATGACTTAGCCATTATTGGTTTGTCGGGGGCTGGTAAGCATGGTTTATCGGCGCGCTTTATTAAATACGGCGCTAATGACTTTTTAACAAAGCCATTTATGAATGAAGAGTTTCATTGCCGTGTTATGCAAACCATGGAACAACTCGCTCTAATAGCCGATATTAAAGAAAGTGCATATCGCGACCATTTAACAGGCTTACACAATAGACGCTATTTTTATCAATACGCCGAAAAAATATTAAAGAATGTTGAACAAGAGAATGTTTTAGCCTTGCTTGATATTGATTACTTCAAGAATGTTAATGATCAATTTGGTCACGAAGCGGGTGATCAGGCGCTTAAGCAAGTCGCATCATTCTTAAAAGCAAAGTTTGATGATTTTACCGTGGCACGTATTGGTGGTGAAGAGTTTGCAGTTGTGCTCAATAATATGGATCTAAAAAAGGCAGAGCAGCGATTAAATATATTCAGAGAGCAGTTAGCCAGCCATGCCTTTTCTATTAATGGTGAGCCTTATTCATTGACCATGAGTATTGGTATGACTCCATTTCAAAAAGTGTCGTTAACAGCTGCTATGCGTATTGCAGATAAAGCGCTATATCAAGCCAAGCAACAACAGCGAAATTGCTTAGTTATTCAATAATTGAGTAAATTGCACCAGCTCAGGTTAATTGTTAAGAAAATGCACCATATGGGTGCATTTTTTTTGTTTAAAAACCAATATTAAAATATAAATCATTGAATATTAATAATAAAAAATAGTGGCACAAAGGTTGGATTACATACACCAACAGGATAACAATAAGCGTCCGAAGGGGGCCACTATGAAAATGATTAGTGCAATAATAAAGCCATTCAAACTTGATGATGTGCGTGAAGCACTGGCTGATTTAGGCATTGAGGGGATGACAGTTGTCGACGTTAAAGGCTTTGGCCGTCAACGTGGTCACACTGAACTATATCGTGGAGCTGAATACCAAGTCGATTTTATTCCAAAAATCAAACTTGAAATTGCAACTCGTAGCGAAAATTGTCAACGCGTTGTTGAAACCATCACAAAAATTGCTTCAACAGGCAAAATTGGTGACGGCAAAATTTTTGTTTACGACCTAGACCAAATCGTCCGTATTCGTACAGGCGAACTTGATGAAGAAGCAATTTAAGGGGGAATTATGGAAAACACGATTGTAGAGTTGAAGTTCTCGCTCGACACATTTTACTTTTTGATGTCGGGTGTTTTAGTAATGTGGATGGCGGCTGGTTTCGCTATGCTAGAAGCAGGTTTAGTGCGTGCAAAAAATACAACAGAAATACTAACCAAAAACGTAGCACTATTCTCTATTGCCTGCACTATGTTTTTATTAGTGGGTTACAACATCATGTATGTTGATAACGCAGAAGGTGGTTTTATCCCTTCATTTGGTGCATTAATTGGCACTCAAGCTGCTGATGCAGATCACTCTTTAGAGTCTGATTTCTTCTTCCAAGTTGTGTTCGTAGCAACGGCTATGTCAATCGTATCTGGTGCGGTTGCTGAGCGTATGAAGTTATGGGCATTCTTAATTTTCACTGTTGTTTTAACTGGTTTCATTTACCCAATCGAAGGTTACTGGACTTGGGGCGCAGGCTTCTTATCTGAGATGGGCTTTGTTGACTTTGCTGGTTCTGCAATTGTTCATGGCGCAGGTGCAGCAGCCGCTCTTGCAGGTGTGCTTTTCCTAGGTGCTCGTAAAGGTAAATATGGCAAAAACGGTGAAATCTACCCAATTCCTGGTTCTAACCTACCGTTAGCAACACTAGGTACATTAATCCTTTGGATGGGTTGGTTTGGCTTCAACGGTGGTTCACAACTGCTTATCTCTGACGCTGAAAATGCAACAGCAGTAGGTAAAATCTTCGTTAATACTAACGCTGCCGCTGCGTGTGGTGCAATTGCTGCACTTATGGTGTGTAAAGTACTTTGGGGCAAAGCCGATCTAACTATGGTGCTTAATGGTGCATTAGCTGGTCTGGTAACTATTACAGCTGAGCCTGCATCACCAACTCCATTACTTGCTTGTTTACTGGGTCTTCTTGGTGGTTCTTTGGTTGTATTTAGCATCGTTGCACTTGATAAAGCTAAAATCGATGACCCTGTAGGTGCTATCTCTGTACACGGTGTATGTGGTGCTTTAGGTATTATGTTAGTACCACTTTCAAACTCAGATGCAACCTTCGTTAATCAGTTGATTGGCTTAGTATGTATCTTAGGATTTGTGTTCATCGCGTCATCAATCGTATGGGCAATTCTAAAAAATACTATGGGTATCCGCGTTACCGAAGAAGAAGAACTGAACGGTATGGATCAACATGACTGTGGTATTGATGCGTACCCTGAGTTTGTATCAGTTCGCAGTAACTAATCTTTGTGCGTGTTTTTACACGCACAAAAACAAATCATTGTGTGTTCAAATCAAAGCTCTACTTAGGTAGGGCTTTTTTGCAATTAAATAAGTCTTTTCTGATAGGCGATTTAGTCAATTATTAGCTATGCTTAAGGTTCCAATCTAACAAGGAAAAATTATGGATAACAAACTGTTGCTTATTATTATCTCGCTATTTTTACCGCCTGTTGCGGTATTTTTAAAAGCGGGAGCAGGTAAAGATTTAATCATTAACATTATTTTATGTTTTATCTTTTTTATTCCTGCCGTAATTCACTCGCTATGGTTGTGCACACGCTAACCGAGTTTAAGTGACTGTTAATTTTACAGGTGTTAATATTGCCTAGCTTGTCCTGTAAAATTAACTGATCAATAGCGAACTCAATGGCTGATAAAAAAACACCTGCAAAAAAGTCGTCATCAAAAACTAAAGCGGCATCTTCACGCTCTTCTTCTAAGCGTAAAAATTCACCTAAAAATGCTACTAAAGCGGGGATTCTAAGAAAGCTTTGGTCAATATTTTGGAAGCTTTCTTTAGCAGTTGTCATTGCTATGACACTGTACCTTATTTACCTTGATGCCAAAATTACCCGCCAATTTGAGGGGAATAAGTGGCAGTTACCAGCCCAAGTCTATGCGCGTGCAATGAGTTTTTATCCTGGACAATATTTATCCCAGCAAGAAGTTATTTGGGAGTTAAACCGCTTAAATTACTCTTCAGTAAATAAACTCAGCCGAACAGGTCAGTATGTTAAATCTGCTAACAGCATTAAAGTGTATCGCCGTGAATTTGAATTTTATGACGGCCTTGAAGATGCACATGTTATTGAGCTGCGTTTTTCGGGACAAAAGTTAGCAACAATTAAAGATAAATTTGGTCGCCGTTTGAATAGCGCACGGTTAGAGCCAGTACAAATTGCACGTATCGGCAATGACTCAAAGCAAGATCGTGAGTTTGTACCGCTTGATAAATTTCCGCCAATGCTAAAAGACACCTTGCTGGTGGTTGAAGACCGTAATTTCTATGACCATCACGGCGTATCGGTGTGGTCAATTATGCGTGCTTTGTATAGCAATATCAAAGCAGGGCGTACCGTACAGGGCGGCAGTACTTTAACTCAGCAGTTAGCAAAAAATATCTACTTAACTCGTGAGCGCTCTTTGGTACGTAAATTTAATGAGGCGCTAATTGCCTTAATTCTAGATTACCGCTACAGCAAAGATGAAATTTTAGAGGCCTACCTCAATGAAGTGTATTTAGGTCAGTCTTACAATCAAGGTGTTCATGGTATGGGCCTAGCCGCTGAGTTTTATTTCTCAAAACCTGTGGATGAACTTGAATACGACCAAATTGCGTTGTTAGTTGCTATGGTAAAAGGGCCATCGTATTACAATCCGCGCCGTTATAGTGAGCGCGCAATGGAGCGCCGTGATTTAGTGCTGCGATTAATGGTTGAAAACAAGCTTATTGATACACGTGAATATCGCGCGGCATTAAAGCGTCCTATTGATATTGCACCAATGAAAGACAGCCTGCAAAAGTCGTATCCGGGTTACTTAGAATTAGTTAACCGAGAATTAAAGCGCCTACTACCAGATCAGCAAGTGTTAGATGCCGGAGTACGTGTCTTTACCTATTTTGACTTACAAAAGCAAACGGCTATGGAAGAGTCGATTGAAGCAAGCTTGCCGTATCTTGAAAGACGCCCTAAAACAGAAGAGCTTGAGGCAGCGATGATCTCTGTTAATGTTGAAAAAGGTGGAGTGTCGGCGCTAGTTGCAGGCCGTGATGTACGTTATTTTGGCTTTAACCGTGTACTAGATACCAAACGTAATATTGGCTCATTAGTTAAGCCAGCAGTTTATTTAACGGCATTTGAAAGTGGTCAGTTTAATGTTGCCACTTTAGTGGATGACTCACCGCTGCAAGTGACTAACGAACAGGGCAAAGTATGGCAACCAGAGAACTTTGATAAGCAGTTCCGCGGACCAATGCCACTATACAAAGCATTTAGTAACAGTATAAATATTCCTGCGGTTAACACGGGTCTTGATGTTGGTGTGGATAAAGTGGCTGATACCTTGAAGCGTTTAGGTGTAGATGGGCGTATTGATCAATATCCATCATTACTTTTAGGTGCACTTGAGCTTTCTAGCTTTGAAGTCGCGCAGCTTTATACAACGCTTGCTGCAGATGGTCAGTACCGCGAGTTAACGTCTATTTCAGCACTGACAGACTCAGTAGGTAAAGTGCTTTATAAACATGATGTCACCTCACAAAAACGCTTTGACGATGCATCAATCTACATGACCAAATACGCAATGAAACGAGTGACCAAAGACGGTACAGCAAAGCGTTTAAATGCCCACTTTCCATCAATTCAGCTTGCTGGTAAAACAGGCACCAGTAATGACTTGCGCGATAGTTGGTTTGCAGGTTTTGACCAAAACACAGTTACTGTTGCATGGATTGGTCGCGACGATAACAAGAGCACTGGTTTAACAGGCAGTGTTGGTGCACTAGAAGCCTATATTCGCTACCTTAAACCACTCAATCCTGAAGCTATAGCTGATACACGCCCAGCTTCTATTCGTTGGGCCTTTATTAACGAAGAAACCGGCCTGCAAGCGCCTCCTGGATGCGGCAAGGTTGTACAGCTCCCCATTCGTGCCAGCGAGTTTGAGCCAAGGCCTAATTGTCAGCGTTAAACTTGGCCCTGAAACTATTTAGCTCAATGTATAATTGAGCTAAATTTTGTATGTTGTAGATTGCCATGAATGCACTTCCTTCAGTGTTTCTGGCAAGCGAACTGACGTTTATAGAGTTTGAATTGCAGTACTTTATTGGATGACTTGTAGAATAATTAGTTATTCTTGTATGCCTAAATCAGACATTGATGCTGTGACAGCTATTAACCTACCATTAGTATGATTTTATTTTGAAGTCTTGCTCCTTCCTCATGCTTTCATTTGTATTTTATAAGGTTGCTTGATTTACTTCAGATAAATATCGACTAATTATTGCAGCACTACTAGTTGTAAATATTAAAAAATAAAAGCCTCATAATGAGGCTTTTAGAATCGTTGCTTATCTTACTAATTTAATCGAAATTAAAAGTCATAAGAAGCAGATAGTTGGACTCGACGAGGAGATTGATAACTTTCCGCTAAACCAAATGTTGCACTGTCATCACCAGCCGCTATTTCAGCAACTTCGTCATAACGAGTTGCTGTAGCTGCATCAAATACATTGAAAATATCTAATGCGAAGCGTACTTTTTGGTCATTAAAATGCAGGTTGTACGTAAAGTTAAGATCTAATCGCGCTGTCCAGGGAGTTGTTCCCATGCTGCCGCGAGGGTAGCGTTTATCACCAACATAATAAGTATCGCCATAATCATATAAGTCTGGGTTTGGTGTATAGCCCGCACCTAATGCTGTCCAAGGACGACCAGAAGCAACATTTAGATTTGCGCCTACTAAGAAGTTTTCAGTAACTGCGTATGCACCGTAAACTTTAATATTGTGACGACGGTCTGCTGGTAAGTTACCGTTAGCACCATCCATAAGATAAGGGTAATCCCAGTCTTGTGTTAAACCAGCATCATCTTGACCATTATCAGATTTAACAAAACCTTCTGTGTTACCGTAGTTATGTGACCAAGTGTATAGTGCTTTTAAAGACCAAACCTCATCCCAACTTTTCTCAATTGAAAGGTCAACGGCAGCGTAACGACGTTTAGCTTCAGGATAACCTAGCTCTTCAGCTGTGAAACTATACTCTTCAGTTACACCGTCACCATCTAAGTCAAAATTAAATGTTGCGCCATTACCTGGGTTGAATAAGAACCAGTTTTCACCAAGATATTCACCATTTTCATCTCTAAAGATGTATGAGCCATCATCTATTTGATTGCCTAGTGTGCGGTATGTACCTTTGATGCTCCAAGACCAGTCATCATTAATCGCTGCTTGATAACCTACAATGATTTCATCATTATACATAGGCTCAAGGTCTTTATCTGCTAGGGTGTTTGAAGGTTTTGCAGTTCCGTCACCACCATTTGAAATTGCGATATCACCTAATTGATTGCTCAAACCTACAGGAGTACCGTCAGCATTAAGACCCTCATACTCATACCAAGTGTGGATATAAGTTTCGGCACCTGCAAGGCGAATGTTCGTATTTGCAGCAACAGGTAAGTAATATCGACCTGCGGTAATAAATAATTTACTGTCACCGTCACCATTGATATCCCAAGATGCACCTAATCTTGGCGCAATTTGGTTATCAATAGATACAAATTCATCACCATCAGCATTGTAGTTTGTGAAACTGTCATTACGTAGACCTAAAGTTAACGTTAAGTTATCTGTAACAGCCCATTGATCTTCGATATAAATCGCCCAGTTTTCAACTTCAAATGCACCACCATTCTTATAGTTACGTACGCGAGTTGTTTTCATTTCTTCTGGAAGAATATAACCGTTTGGAAGGCGAGCACCTTCTTCGTATGTTCTGTAGTAGTAGTAAATACCACCAGAGTTAATCGTAGTTGCATCTGATGTATTGGTTTCTGAGTCATAACCAAATCTTAATGTATGCTCATCATTTAAGTACCAATCAAAGTCAACGCGCAATTGCTCGCGCTTATCTTCATTGGCGCCTACAGTGAAGTTTACATAACAGGTAGTATCAACACCTAAGTCTGCGTCATAGCCAGTAGGGCAGTCATCAAAGTCAGAATAATCAGTTTCTGAGAATTTAACTTCACCATACATAGCAGACATGCTTAAGTCATCAGTTAGGTTACCTGTATAACGTACTGCAAAACTTTCACCACCGCGTTTGTGATAAGCTGTACCGCCATCTACTGTGTAGTTACCAACGCCATTAGGATCTTCGATTGTGCTTTCTGAGTATGTGCGTTCATCGCTAAAACCCCAAAGCATTAATTGATGATCATCATTAATGTTCCAGTCAATACGCGCTAGATAGTAAGGGTCATCATCTTTTTCTTTTGTTAGAGAGGTTTGAGAAGCGTTACCGTACTCTTCTTCGATATCACGGAATGTATAAATTCCGTAGAAGAAAAGCGTATCTTCAATTAGTGCACCTGAAGCATAAATATTTGTTTCAAATGAGTTTACATAGTCATCTTGGTTGTTAACAAATAAATCACCAATACAGTGACCATCAGCAGCCTCACAACGATCATTTTGTAAGTAAACTGAATTTGGTGCTTGTTCTCTTAATGAATCAGGAGAGTAAATTGACTCAACACCAAAGTGAAAGTCATTCGTACCTGATTTTGTTACTGCAGAGATTAGGCCACCAGTTGTTCGACCAAACTCAGACGAATAACCACCAGTCTTAATTTGGAAGCTATCATATGCTGAGAATGGAATGGTTGCGCCACCTAAACCGTTACGGAAGTTAGTCATATTAAGACCATTTACGTAATATGCGTTTTCTGCGACAGATGAGCCACCGAATGATGCTTGATCACCAAAGCGACTATCACCTTCAGTTGCACCAGGGGCTAGTAAAGCAACTGATGTTAATGAACGAGCAACCGGTAATAATTCAAGTTCTTCTGAACTAATGTTCAATGATGATTCCGTAACCGAAACGTCAACAGCACGAACTGCGCCACCAACAACTGCAATACGTTCTATATTACCTTCAACCAATGGAATCTCGAGTAGTGCAGTTTTACCAACACCGATAATTACATCGTTAATCTGTGCTTTTTCAAAACCAGCTTGTGACACTGTTACATTATATTTACCAACAGGTACTTGGTTAAGATTAAACTGGCCATTTGCATCTGCAATGAGAGTTTTTTCATAACCTTTTGACTTATCGGTAATGGTGATTGTTGCACCAGCTAAAGAAACACCAGACTGAGTAATGATGTTACCTTTGATTGCACCATTAACATTGTCAGCCATAGCAGGCATTGCTGCACTTAAGGTCATAGCAACAGCTGCAGCTGTGAATGAACGCTTAAATGTTTTTGAAAAGTTGTTTTTCATTGAGCTTTCCCTGTGAAATTTTAGATTTTTGATTTGTTATTGTTTGTTAATAACTATCACGCTTTGTTTTTTATTTATTTGGAGTTTTAACCATTAAATAAAGCGTGAAACAAATTGGTAACACATTAGGGACATACAGATCAATTTTTTATATTACAAATACGATAAACTTACAAAAAAACGCCTTGGAACGATCTAAAGTTGATATTTTTTGCTTGTTTATACAAAAAATACACAGATGTAACTTGATGTAATTGCGTTAAGTAAATTTTAATTCTACTTTTAATTCTTATAAAACAGTTTGTTGGGAATTTTATGTCGTTTTCGTTACATTTTAAAATATAAATGCAGGAAAAAATCATTTGGTTTGTATAAATGATGTTTTAATTATAATATTTTTGGTTTTAAATTTTCGAAAATAATCTGATCTATTATTTTCTGAGGGGGTAAACGTTTGGAAGTATAGGCCACCGATTAAAGTGACCTATTTTATTTTTTAGATTAAAGCTTCGCGAATGCGC
Organism: Pseudoalteromonas sp. PAR1; assembly: GCF_947311895.1. Lineage (NCBI taxonomy): Bacteria > Pseudomonadati > Pseudomonadota > Gammaproteobacteria > Alteromonadales > Pseudoalteromonadaceae > Pseudoalteromonas > Pseudoalteromonas sp. PAR1. The sequence continues at coordinate 28,100 of NZ_CAMZMY010000006.1, forward strand.
GCTCTGCGGCTGCAATGGTGTCGTTGATCTCTTTTTCAGAGTGCTCAGCACACACAAAGCCAGCTTCGAAAGCAGAAGGAGCTAGGTAAACGCCTTCTTCAAGCATTAAGTGGAAGAACTTTTTAAAACGCTCTAAATCACACTCAGTCGCTTGTTGATAGCTAGTTACTTTTTCTTTATCAGTAAAGAAGAAGCCGTACATTCCACCTGCGTAGTTTGTTGTAAGTGCAATGCCTGCTTTTTTCGCAGCGGCTTCAAAGCCTTCACAAATTGCTTTACTTTTAGCTTCTAGTTCATCGTGTAGACCTTCAGCGCATAATAATTCAAGCGATTTTAAGCCTGCTGCCATGGCAATTGGGTTACCTGATAATGTACCCGCTTGATAAACAGGGCCGACAGGTGCGATGTAATCCATAATTTCTTTCTTACCACCAAATGCACCCACTGGCATACCGCCACCTATTACTTTACCTAAGCAAGTAAGGTCTGGTTTGATATTGTAGTAAGCTTGTGCGCCACCTAAAGCAACACGGAAACCTGTCATTACTTCATCAAAAATAAGCACAGATTTGTATTCATCACACACCTCACGTAAACCTTCTAAGAAGCCTGGTACAGGTGGAATACAGTTCATGTTGCCAGCAACTGGCTCAACGATGATACAAGCGATTTCGTCAGCGTATTTTGCGAAAATGGCTTTTACTTCATCAAGGTTGTTAAACGACACCGTTAATGTGTGCTTAGCGAAGTCTTCAGGAATACCTGGTGAGTTTGGTACACCCATAGTCAGCGCGCCTGAGCCTGCTTTTACTAGTAGTGAGTCTGCATGACCGTGGTAACAGCCTTCAAACTTTAAGATTTTGTCACGGCCAGTGAAGCCACGCGCTAAACGAATTGCACTCATGGTTGCTTCAGTACCTGAGCTTACCATGCGTACTTTTTCGATTGATGGTACCAGCTCTTTTACTTTCTCGGCCATTAAGATTTCAGTTTCGGTTGGTGCACCATAGCTTAAGCCATTTTCAACGGCTTCTAATACCGCTTGTTTAATAGCAGGGTGGTTATGACCCATGATCATTGGTCCCCATGAACCAACGTAATCGATATAACGGTTACCATCAGCATCAAAGGTAAAAGGACCTTCTGCTTTAGTGATGAATAAAGGAGTACCGCCAACGCCATTGAAGGCACGAACTGGTGAGTTTACACCGCCTGGGATTGATTCTTGCGCGCGATTAAAAAGATCTTGGCTAATTGTCATGAATAGTCCTATTGGGTTGTCACGTTAAATGAGTTGGTTTGTAAGGGCTCAAAGAGCCCAAAACGAAGCGAGTTAACTATTACGTTTACGGCTAAACCAAGGCACGTCGACTTCATATTGCTCAACTTTGTCGGCAACATCTAAGGTTAGAGCAAACAACGCCATGCGGATTAACACGCCATTTTGAACTTGGCGGAAAATTGCTAGGTTGTCGTTGCTATTTAAATCGTTATCAAGCTCGTTTGCTTCTAAACGGCTATCACGAGGCAGTGGGTGCATCAGTACTGAGTTTGGTTTACAGTGTGCATTGTAAATTGCTTGGCTGATACGAAAACCACCACGGTATTTGTTCGCTTCTTCTTGTGAAGGGAAGCGCTCTTCTTGAATGCGGGTTTGATATACAATATCAGCCGCTAAGTTGCCTTCCATTTTATCTACTAGTTGAATTTTATGACCGGCGTTATCAACAGCATCTAAAATGTAGTCTGGCATTTGTAAGCCATCAGGTGCCACCATAGAGAACTTAACGTCTTTATAATGACACAGTAACTTAGATAAAGAGTGCACAGTACGGCCGTATTTTAAATCACCCACTAGGGCAATGTGCATACCGTCGATACTTTGGTTAAAACGGCCAAGTTCACGTTCAATCGTTAGTAAGTCAAGTAGGGCTTGAGTTGGGTGCTCATTTGGGCCGTCACCGCCATTGATTACTGGTACATCACACCCAGTGGCAAACTCAGCAACGGAGCCTGCATCAGGGTGGCGCATTGCGACTGCATCTGCATACGCAGAGATAACACGAGCGGTGTCATATAACGATTCACCTTTTGCTAGCGCAGAGCTTTGCATGCCTGTTGTTTCGCGGACTAAGCCACCTAGTAAGTTAAATGCGGTACCAAAACTTACGCGAGTACGTGTGCTTGGTTCAAAGAACAAGTTCGCTAAAATTGCGCCCTCTAAAACATTGGTGCGCTTTTGCTTTTTAGCATAAGGCTCCATTTTCTTAGCAACTGCAAAAATACGTTCAATACAATCTCGATCAAGCTGATTGACCGACAGGATATTTTCACCTTGGAAACTTAGCATGGGGTTTGTTCCTAATCACATTTATAGGGCGCTGGCACTCGGTATGGGAGGCCGCATAAATTTGCGCAGTACTATAGCAAATTTTTAGCGTACACAGCAGCAAATTATAAGTTAGGTTTAATAATTGCCAGTGCCACTATAGCTAAAAGGATGAGTACCGGAACTTCATTAAAAATACGGTAAAAGCGATCGCTACGTTTATTGCGATCATGCTTAAAATCAGCCAGTAATTTAAAGCAGTAGCCATGATAGATATAAAGAATAATCACTAATACCAGTTTGTAGTGCAGCCACATGCTGTATCTAAACCAATCACGACCATATTCAAAAATCGTTAATACGCCAAACACGAGTGTTAATACGGCAAAGGGCGTAACGAAATAAAGTAAACGTCGCTCCATTACTTTTAGCATTGAGTTACAGGCTTTTTCTTCACTCATTGCGTGGTAAACGAATAGCCGAGGCAGGTAAAAAATACCGGCAAACCAAGCGATCATAAAGAACACATGAAACGTTTTATAAACTAATAGCGCAGTCATTTAAGTATCCATTTTAATTGTTATAACAAACTGTTGCGTATGGTAAGGATATGCCTGATTTGATCCCAACGCAAAAGACCCATAATTTGTTGGTTATCAAGTAGGTTGTATATATACACCGCACCGCTGCGTTTATCTTTCAGTAAATCAAAGGCATCGGCTAACGTTGCTTGGCTACTTAGTCCAGAAAGGTTGACGTATTTGATATTACTATTTTGATCAGACATTAGACTTAAATCATATTCAGCAAGACGATAGCCGTTTTCTTCATCATGCACAATAAGCGGCGTTTGGCTATCAAGGGCATCAAGCGATTCTTTGATTTGCTGTTTGTCATCACTGTAAAGTAACTTGAATTGTTCATCCATTTCAGCCATTACTCCGACTTTTTGTAACGCTTCGGTGGCTGGCGATATTTGATACTCAAGCCCTTGGAAATCAAGTTGCTGCATAAAAATAGAGCGGTTACCAAAAAACTGCAACGCCGTGACATAAGCCGTTGAAATCACCAACATGGCTGGCACAATAATCTCTGGACTTGAGGTTAACTCCATAACCGTAGTGAGTGCAGCAAGTGGTGCGTGTAATGTTGCTGCCAATAATCCTGCCATGCCAAGCATGCTGTAGGTACCAGTAATATCAACTCCTGGGCTAATAAACTGAGCAAAAAAAGCCATTAAAGTGCCCATTAATACCCCAAGCCCAATTACAGGACCGATGATCCCGCCAGGAATACCCAAGCCAATAGCAAATAAGGTGGCGAGTAATTTGGCAATCAAGATGGTAGTTAAAAACTGCACATCATCTGGTGACTCAATGGCAATAGTGATTGCACTCATACCTGAGCCCATTGCATGGGGAACCATATAAGCAATTAAGCCTGCGATTAAACCTGCTAGTAATAGGCGAGGGAACATGCTTAACGGTTTAAAGGTGCGGATTATAAGCATCAAGTTTTGGTTAAATGCATAAGCAACAGCACCAAGTGCCATACCAAAGATGATTAAAAATGGGTAATGCCAACCACTCAATGGATTCATAGTAATAAGTGCAAGCTCAGAAGCGTCACCAAATACAAATTGAGTCGCTAATGCGCCGGTTACCGCAGCGAGCATGATGGGCACGAAAATATGCACTTTATATTCTCTAAGCACCACCTCCATTACGAAAATAACGGCTGCAAGCGGGGTGTTAAATGAGGCGGCGATACCGGCTGCAACACCACACCCTGTTAGGGTACGCATTGCATTGTGTGGAAGGTGTAATTTATCGGCCAGTAAACTGGCGCCCGTTGCACCCATATGTACCGAAGGGCCTTCTCGACCTACCGAAAAACCACTTATCAGGGCTAATGCTCCACCGACAAATTGGTTCACCGTGTTGTAAAGCGGCATATGACCATAATGTTTTTTAATGCGGTGTATTACAAATGGAATGCCAAGGCGATAATGCTTAAAGCCAGTTAGAGCTGCAAATAGAGCAATTAATAAGGCGGCACTGACCGGAAGAAGAACTCGTTCAAGAGTGGGTAGTGTTGAGAAGTCATCAGGTTTCTCAAGAAATAAACTCTGGAAAAACATGATAGTGAGGCGAAAAAGAATGATTAAAACTGCCGCAATTAACCCTGCACTTACACCAAGTAAGCACAACTGCACAGATGTTTTAGGCTTTGCTAAACGACGTCTTAGTCTTTCAAGCCACATGCATATTTCCTCACAGCACTTTTGAGCCGCAGTTTAGCAAATCAAATTCACTAAGTCCTTGTGATTTTGAAATTAATAAGTAATTTACTCAATGAAGGTTATCGGTACGGTTACTATTCAGCTGATCCGTTAGAGAAGGTAAATGTGCTTTAATTGCATGAGATAGTTCGGGGACGAGCCCAGTATGTTTTTTATGTACAACAGTATTGACTGTCATTTGTCTTAGTACAACAACTTCAAATTCTTTTCGCAAGTTATGAATATCAATTTCAAGTGCAGGGTAGAGCACATTGTCAACTCGGCCTTTCTTTAGCATTCTTAATATATGGTTTAAATCTTCATTTAGAATTACACGCGCTTGAATATTAAACTCCTTGAGCAATTCAAGGTCTCCCATCGAGCTCATAATACTAATGTTTTTATCGTCTAAGTTAGTACGGTTACATGTTTCAGATTTACGACATATTAAGACAATATTTACGGTACCTAAGCTTGGTTCAACGACGATAATATCATCGAACTTACTTAGGTTGCTTTTTGAACGAACTATATCCCCATCGACTATCCCAGCATTAAGTAATAGCACTCCTCTGCGTGAGGGCACGGCTTGAAGTTGAGTTTTGATATTTAATTCATCATAAACAGTTTCCATAAACTGTTTGAATGGCGCTATATGAGGGATATCTATATAGGTAAATAATAACTTTTTGGGTTTTATATAGTGTGTTGTCAATTGTGAATTGTCATCAAATAAGCTCTGTAGTTGAGCTAGTTTGCTTTGATTCTCTGGTGTATTTTTAATACCAATAACGAGTGGGAAATCTGTAAATTGTCTGACTATTTTCGGTTGAGGTAACCCCTTTTCAATAGCAAAATAACCTAAAATCTCAGGAGCAGAAATGACAAACTTAACCTGATTAGTCGTTAATAAGATGAATAACTGCTCATCGGTGGCGACTCGAATGATGCTGTCATCATAAGCTTGAATTATGTTCTCAATATATCCAGGATAGACATAAGAGTCGACTACAGCCACTTTATTATCACTAAAGAGCTTTTCTAAATTATCAAATGCTTGTTCATTCTGTTGATTTGTTAACACAGCAAGTTGTGAGTTAAAAATAGTAGGAGAAGCGATAAAGCCTGGTTTTATTTCCGAGAGCCAAGCTGGGTAGTAACCTAGATACCCCGGTTGTTCGGCCTTTTCGATTGCATCTTGCCATGGTAAGTATTCAACATTAAGCTCAATTCCTTGTTTTGCAAGTGTGTTTCTCAATGAAGCAATCGCATTACCGCCATTTGCCATTTTACTGCTGGCATAGGGAGGAACTTCTAAAGATGTAATTTTCCATGTTTCATTATCAGCAGCAGTGACACTACCCGACATACCCAGCACTAATAGGATGAGTGGCAACAAATAGGTTCGCATAAAACAATATCATCATTGATCGTTCAGTAATTATACGCCTAAATTACAACCTTTTTGTATTTTTATTGGTCTTTTTAGCTAAAACGCGGGCAATCCTATTATCTAAGATGATGAGTTTAAAGTGTATAGCCTACCCGTGCTGTTATTAAGTACGGATATTGCTCCCTTGAGATACTTGATTAAAACACTCGGGTATTAGATAATCGCCACATTATAGGTTTTGAGGGTCTCGGTATGTCTGATGAGTTGCCAATTAAGTTCAGCGATGCAGCAGCTGTTCGTGTTAAACAGTTAATCGAAGAAGAAGAGAATCCGGATCTAAAGCTACGTGTTTATGTAACAGGTGGTGGTTGTTCTGGGTTTCAGTACGGTTTTACTTTTGATGAAAAAGCCAACCCTGGCGATTTAGAGATTGAAAAAAACGGTGTTACCTTAGTGGTCGACCCGATGAGTATTCAATACTTAGTCGATGGTACGGTAGATTATACTGAAGGGTTAGAGGGCGCACGTTTCTTCGTTAACAACCCTAACGCAACAACAACTTGTGGTTGCGGAGCTAGCTTTAGCGTTTAAAAATTTTTTGAAAAAGCCACTTGATGTGGCTTTTTTATTGTTCATACTCTCTTAATCCCTTCATTAATGCACTCACGCATCAGCAGAAGTAAGTTTTAGCTTCTGAGTTTAAGAATAACAAAAGAATAGAAACCTTAGTTGTTAGCAGTTTTATCGTAACGGTAATTTAGTTGCTTTCGGGTAATACCAAGTAATCAGCAGCTAGCTGAAAATACACATCAATCAACCTGTTCAGATCGCATTGCCAAAGTTAAGGGCTGAGTTTGAAAGCTTGGTTGTTGAGTAAGAACTTATAAAAGGAATAGGTTCATTTTGAGGTTCTAGGCATGCATCTATATAAGGGGATTGTGTTGTGGTTCAGTCAGTAAACGTCGTTGCTGCAATAGGTTATTGCAGTAATTGGCAGATTGGTATTCGAGACCATACGACACAGTTCTCCTTGCTTATTAGTGCTAAGAAAACGAAATCGTTAGCTCGTTTAGGTAACTTCGTTGCGCCTTGATTAATAATAAGTGACTCTAGTGTTGAGTCACTTTAATCATCAGTAAAAAAAAGCCCAAAACAAATACAGAGGCGATTAATATATATACAAACCCTTTTTTTCCCTGCTTAATTGGTACACGATTGTGTCTAAGAAACAGGTACCACGCTACACAGAGTACAATTGGCAACAAAAATAATATACGAAACATTTCTTAACCTTTTTCAGTATTTACATACACTTTAAGCATAAATTTACAGTTTATAAAGCGATAATTTAAGTGTGATAAGGTTTCAATTGATTAATTTTTTGGTACAGTTAACAACTGGCAATAGAGCACATGCTTTAATTTTAGCTACAATTAAGTTTGTTTAACTATGCGGTCCATTCCTAAAAGAAGGACATTTGTATAATTATTCATCCAAAGCATAAGTTATTAGTATATAATGTGTTCAGGAGTGAGACGGGCAAAATTTCACTCTAAATTTTTAATTTAAATCATCTAGTAGGAGATGTATTTTATGATGGGTAAAACAGTTTCTTCTGAAGAAAACTCAAAATTAACGAAATGGCTTAAGACGAAGCGCCATGAGAAAGGTCACACAATGCGCAGTCTTGCACAAGTGTTAGGTACGCCTCACTCTTTTATTGGTAAAATTGAAAACCAAGAGCGTCGTTTAGATGTTATTGAGTTTATGCGTTATTGTGATGCGCTAGAAGTTGACCCATACGAAGGTCTTAACTTATTAAAAGACGCATAATTGTTGACTACCCAGAAGTTTTTAACTTCTAGCATATAGTATGAATAGTGCATGGATGCACTATTTAAGCCCCGCTATTGTAATAACTACACTTTATTTACATACGTTTTTATTTTGTTAATTATTTTTGTGGTAGTTGTTTTCTAACGCATAAAGCTTATGGCGAATTAAGAACAAAAATACCAATGATGGAATAACCATAAGTGCTGTTAGCACAAAAAACATGGCCCAGTTACCATCTAACCAATCATCAATTACAACGCCGCTGTAACTTGAAAGCAAAGTTCTACCTAAATTTCCTAACGAGGCAAGAAGCGCGTAGTGCGTTGCACTAAATGCTCTGTCGCAGAGCATAGATATAAATGCCACCATAGCAACGAGAGACCATGCTTGGGTAAAGCCATCAACGATAATGGCAAATGCATACAGACTCAATTTAGGGCCCGCAATAGCAATCCAAGCAAAAGCTAAGTTTGAAGCAGCCATCGCAATACCACTAATAAACAAGCCCTTTACAATGCCATAGCGTTGATTAAATAGACTCCCTAAGAATGTGAAAGCGATGGTAAGCACTGCAGTGCCCACTTTCGAGAAGGTGGCAATGTCACTATTCGAAAAGCCTACTTCTTTATAGAACACAATAGACATTCGTCCTAAAAAGGCTTCACCAATTTTAAATAAGAAAATAAAAGCTAATAATGCGAGTGCTGTTTTAACACCATTACGTGCAAAGAAGGTTTTGAATGGATCAATAACAGTTACAGCAAGCCATGCGATTATTTTTGTCAGTTTGCTTTGTTTGGCACCAGCTAACTTTTGTTGGTAAGTGCGTTCAAGTTCAGCTTGCACAAGTTCGCGGTTAGAATCAGGCTCTTTTGCCCAAAAAACACTGCTCATCAGTAATAACATGACAACAGATAAGAAAAAATAAACTTCAGGCCAGTCAATTGATGGAATGTCAGCTAAATAAAAAGGCAAGGCACCAAGTAAAGCATAGCCACTCCACCAACCTGATGTTGCCATCGCTGCTGCAGCGGTAGCTTTATGGCTTTCATTCTCGGCTAAGGTATCAATACGAAATGCATCAATAGCAATATCTTGGGTCGCAGATGCAATAGCAATGACTAAACAAATTGCCGCTGCAAACCAGAGGTTAGCTTTAATATCTAAACCTGCAAGTGCAAAGGTGCCAATAAAAATGACTGACTGGCACAATAAAATCCAGCTGCGGCGCTGACCAAGCCAATTGAATAAGAATGGTAACTTGACGCGGTCAACTAATGGAGACCATAAAAAGTTAATACTGTAAGCACCGAAAACTATACCAAATAAGCCGATCATACTTCGGCTTAGGCCCTCATCTTTTAACCATGCCGACAAAACAGAGCCAATCAACACCCATGGAAAGCCACTGCTGATACCAAAGATAAAAATGTTGATTAAACGTTTGTCTTTGAAATACGAAAAGTACTCTGAAATTGAAAGAGGGTTTGTCATAGTATTGCCAATTGATGGGGCTAAGAAGCCCCTAATTATTATTGATTAGCGTCAAGCACTTTAACGTTTAAAATAACGATAGGTGTTTTTGGTACAAAGCTGTAACCAATTTTTTCGTTGTATGCGGTTTCTGTACGCATAATTTTATCAAGAGTTTCATAGCCATCCATAACCATACCAAATACGGCAAAGCCCCAATCGCGGCCCGGGTTTAAATGGTCATTGTCGTCCATGTTAAAAAAGAATTGGCGCGTGCCTGAGTGCGGCTTACGGTCTTGGTACGCCATAGCGATACTGTACATATCATTTTTTAAGCCATTACCACTTTCGTTAAAAATAGGGTCGTATTCGTGCAAGCCATCGTAGTCTTTGTCATAACCCCCGCCTTGGATCACAAAATCGCGTTCGTTATCGTCGTCGCGTTCTACACGGTGAAAAACACTGCCTTGGTAACTGCCATCAGCAACGTAGGTTAAAAAGTTATTCACGGTAATCGGCGCACGAGAGCGGTCCATTTCAACCACGATGCTGCCAAGTGTCGTGACAATTTCAACACGTGGAAACATATTGTCTTTTTGAATAAACTTACCTTCAGTTGCTGCAAATGAACTGTGAGCAAATAATAAAATAAAACTGAGTAAGAGAATGCGCTTCATAGTTACCCCTCTAAATAAGCGATTAATTCTGGGTCAGATACAATGCGGGTAATTAATTGTTCAGTCAACTTATTAAGCTGACTTTCAATTTTCGCACGGTCATGACTTAAAGGCCCTTCTAAATTAGCACCACCTCGATACACCTTACTAAAGTTGCTGTTATTTCTGATCACACGGACACCTAACTCAATACTGGCAACACTTGTGTGTGTCATCAGTTTTTCAGTTACGACGGCTTGTAGTTTATGAATGTCAACTTCAAAGCGAGTTGTTGCAAGGTTAGAAATATTGGCTCCATTTCTACTCAATGCGCTATCGAGGGTACTCTTGAGCGAATCTGCTATTCCTGGGCTGGCTAAAGTCTTCACTTTACCGGATTCAATGATTTTTAGAGTGACATTATCACCTCTTAAATCAATAACACTGGTACTTACGTTGCTATCTATATGGGTGATTTTACCACTTTGATAAACAGGGTTTAAAATTAGCTGATTAGGCTGATTACTACACCCAGCAAGCGCTAATAATGCACATAAAGAAAGTAACTTTCTCATCTAGATTGCTCCATCAATGATTTTTAGTTGCACTAAGTACGACAAACTTTTTGTTAGAACCTAATAGTTTGCAATTGCCGAACATGCGCTTTAGTTTTTCATGGTAGTCGAGGTGGCGATTACCGATAATCCTTAATTCACCACCTTGTTTAAGAGTATGTTTGGCTTGTTTAAACATTTGCCAAGCGATGTGATCAGTCACAGCTTGTGCTTGGTGAAACGGTGGGTTACATAAAACAAGATCAGCACTGTCAGGTTCAAAATCGGTTAAGCAATCGTTTTGTATAAACTCACATTGCTCAAGTTGTTCAGGTAGATTGTGGGTAACATTTAGTTTTGCTGATTCAACGGCCATATACGATTCGTCAACAAAAGTGACATGGGCTTTAGGGCAGCGTTTTAAAGTCATCAAGCCAACTACGCCGTTGCCACAGCCTAAATCAATAATACGACGAGCTTTGCTAGTTTGTGGTAAATAGTTAAAGAAAAAACGTGCGCCAATGTCTAACGAATCTCTAGAAAATACATTCGCATGGTTTTGAATTTCAAATTCACTGCCTTCAAGTGGCCAACTTACAGGGAAGGGGGCTTTTTTATCAAAGCCACTGGTTTTACTGATTACTAAGCGAGACTTTTTAACTGCTAAGCTGGTTGAGGTATCACCAATATACTGATTAAAGGCTTTAATTGTTGAATTATGGATATCTTTGGTCTTACCTGCGGCAATAACTGCAATGTCTTTAGGAAGAGCTGCGCTAATAGCTGCAAGCTGATGCTGTAAATAGCCTAAATTACGGGGCACTTTTAAGATCACTAAATCAACCTGGCTTGGTAAAGCTTGTAATGAATGAAGCTGCTTAACTGAATCAATCGTTAACTCATTGGCTTTTAAATTGTAACGTGTTGCTTGATGACCAATATACGAATCGTTAACTGAATAAACTGTTAATGAACTGAATGCGCAAGCAAGTGCGCCAAAGCTGTCATTCAAAATGAGCACTGAATTTGCGTCAGGATGATGTTCTTGTACATAATTGACAAGGTATTCATCACCAGAATCCCAGGCTTGAAGACTGCGATTTTTTTGATCTAAAGGAAAACGTTCTAGGGTATAGGTGTTATCACCGAGCTGTGCTTGGGTGGTCATCATGATTTTACGATAAGTATTTAAGTATAGGTAAATTCTAACATGCAACAGCCAAACGCCAACCCTAATCATTTACCTGAGGGGTTTTCTTATCAAGCGAAGGCTTTAAGTGCGCAAAAAAGTCTCGATTTATTTTATTACCTACAGCAACATCTTAATTGGCAGCAGCCTTCTATTAAAGTTTATGGAAAAAGTCATGTGATCCCCCGTTTGCAGTGCTTTATTGCTGATCCGAATGTTAATTATAGCTATTCAGGGTCCCAGCTAATTGTTGAACCTTGGCCAGCGGTGCTTGATGCCATGCGTAAACGTTTAACAGCGCAATTGCAGATACCTTTTAATGCATTATTGGTAAATTTATACCGTGATGGTCAAGATTGTATGGGCTGGCACAGCGATGATGAAAAAGAGCTCGGTCAGCAGCCGACTATTGCATCAATATCTCTGGGGGCTGAGCGGAAATTCAAAATAAAGCATAAACACACTAATGTGCAACACGATCTTATTTTACAAAGTGGTAGCTGCTTAATTATGAATGGCCATAGTCAGCGTGATTACCAGCATTGCTTGCCCAAACAACAAAGGTTAAAACATCCTCGAATTAATCTTACCTTTCGCTCAATACGATAAAATCATTGGTAAAATGAGCTACGCCCTTGATATAGTAACGGCCAATTATTTTGCAATTAAAGGTCTATGACACATGTCAATGCAACAACAAATTGAGGAAAAGCTCGCTGCGGGTATCGAATGTAAACACCTGAATGTTGTCAATGAAAGCCATATGCATAGCCGTGGAACAGAATCGCATTTTAAAGTGGTGGTTGTGAGTGAAGAGTTTGCAGGTAAACGCTTACTTGCCCGACATCGTCAAATTAATGAGCTATTAAAAGATGAATTAGCAAACCACATTCATGCATTAGCGATCCACACATTTACTCCTGAAGAGTTTAGTGAACAACAAGGACAGGCACCTGAATCACCTAAATGCTTAGGCGGCTCAAAGTTCGACTAAATTAGCAGGACAGTCACCCAAAGTTAAGCGACTAAATTAGTAGGACAGTCACCCAAAGTTAAGCGACTAAATTAGTAGGACAGTCACCCAAAGTTAAGTGGACAGTCACTCTAAATGGGTGCTTACCCCAGAAAGATTTCAGTGGGTCTGAACAGTTTTATACTGATCAGACCTGTATTTTAACTATTAGCCTTTAAACTAGCGCTAATTTTTATTGTGATAGATATAGGATGATCAATGGTCATTAAGCCTAAAATTCGTGGATTTATTTGCACTAACGCACACCCGGTAGGCTGTGCTGAGCATGTACAAGAACAAATTAACTATGTGAAAGCGCAAGGACCACTGAGCAACGCACCAAAGAATGTACTCGTTATTGGTGCGTCTACTGGGTACGGCCTAGCCTCGCGTATTACTGCTGCGTTTGGTGGCGGTGCGAAAACGTTAGGTATTTTCTTTGAAAAAGAAGGTAGTGAGCGTAAAACAGGCTCTGCAGGTTGGTATAATACTGCAGCATTTCAAGCGGCAGCTGAAGAAGCAGGTTTGTGGTCTAAGAATATCAATGGCGATGCGTTTTCTAACGAAATTAAGCAAAAAGCAATTGATACAATCAAAGCTGAACTAGGTAAGATTGATTTAGTTATCTACAGCCTTGCGTCTCCTCGTCGTACCGATCCAAATACGGGCGAAACTTACTCGTCAACGCTTAAGCCAATTGGTTCTGATATCACAACGAAGAATCTAAACACTTCAAAGCGTGTGATTGATGAAGTAACGGTTGAAGCAGCAAGCCAAGAAGACATCGACAATACAATTAAAGTTATGGGCGGTGAAGATTGGGAAATGTGGATTGACGCATTAAAAGAAGCGGATGTTCTTGCTGATAACTTCAAAACGACTGCCTACACATATATTGGTAAAGAATTAACCTGGCCAATTTACGGTCATGCGACAATCGGTAAAGCCAAAGAAGATCTTGACCGTGCAACGCAAGCAATCAAAGAGTCTACGAAAGACTTAAATGGTGAAGCGTATGTGTCTTCATTAAATGCAGTTGTAACACAAGCAAGCTCGGCAATTCCAATTATGCCTTTATATATTTCTGCTTTATTCAAAGTAATGAAAGCAGACGGTACATACGAAGGCACAATAGAGCAAATTCACGCGTTATTTACTGAAAACCTTTACAGTGAGACGCCACGTTTTGATGACGGTGGTCACTTATTCCAAAACTACAAAGAGTTAGAAGATGATGTTCAAGCTCGTGTACAACATGTTTGGGATACTGTAGATACAGATACGATTGACGAATTAACGGATTACGTGGGTTACCACAACGAATTTTTACGTTTATTCGGTTTTGGTATCGACAGTGTAGATTACGAGCAAGATGTGAATCCTGATGTTGCGATTTCGCAGCTTATCGATTAATCGATAAACAAACTTTATTTTGAAAAGTCGCTTTTTTAAGCGACTTTTTATGTTTGTGGATGAAAATAAATCTGCATCAATAGCACTTTGGTCTATATTGAATTTTATTCAAATGGTTTTTGTAGTCTAAATAATCACATCTGTCGTATAAATTTCATATTTGCTCTCGCATAGTCACCCTGATTGATGTTAAAATTCGGGTAATATATGTGAGGAGTTTACTGCGTTGCTTGTTTGGGGTGTTAAACAGGCTATTCTTTGATATTTAGAATTTAACCTGAGCATATCAAAAGGCGACGTGGTTGGTACGATTTTTCAGTTTCTTTCCGTTAATGTAATGCAAGTGCGTATGATCAACATAAAAAAAGGTCTGGATTTACCGATAGAGGGCGCACCTCAGCAAGTTATTCATGATGGTTCTGCCGTCAAACGTGTAGCTGTGCTAGGTGAAGAATATATTGGTATGCGTCCAACCATGCATGTTCGCGTGGATGACCAAGTCAAAAAAGGCCAGGTACTTTTTGAAGACAAAAAGAACCCAGGCGTCTTATTTACTGCACCAGCTTCTGGGGTAGTAAAAGAAATTAATCGTGGTGCTAAACGTGTGCTGCAATCTGTTGTTATTGAAGTTAATGGCAGTGAGCAAATCACCTTTGACTCTTTCAAGGCCGATGAGCTTTCGAGCTTAGACCGTGAAAAAGTGAAAGAAGTACTGGTTCAGTCAGGTCAATGGACAGCACTACGTGCTCGCCCATTCAGCAAAGTAGCTGCTTTGGATGCAAATCCGAGCTCTATCTTTGTAACGGCTATCGACACTAACCCGCTAGCTGCAGATCCTGCAGTGATCATTGCTGAAAACACTCAAGCATTTGAAGCTGGTTTAGCTGTGGTATCTCGTTTAACTGACGGCAAAGTATTTGTTTGTAAACAAGCTGGTAGCCAAGTGCCTAGTTCATCAATCCCTCAAGTAGAAGTACATGAGTTTGGTGGCAAACATCCGGCTGGCCTTGTTGGTACACACATTCATCACTTAGACCCAGTTTCTGCTAGCAAGCAGGTTTGGCACTTAGGTTACCAAGACGTAATCGCGTTTGGTAATTTGTTCCTGACAGGTGAAATCTTCACAGACCGTGTTGTTTCTCTTGCTGGTCCTCGTGTTAAAAACCCACGCTTAGTTAGAACTCAGCTTGGCGCATCTTTAGATGATTTAGTTGCTGGCGAATTAGAAGACGGTGATAACCGTGTGATTTCTGGTTCAGTGTTGTCAGGTGCTATTTCTCAAGGTCCACATGCGTTCTTAGGTCGTTACCATGTTCAAGTATCTGTATTACTTGAAGGTCGCGAAAAAGAGCTATTCGGTTGGATTGCACCAGGTGCTAATAAGTTCTCAGTAACACGTACCTTCTTATCTCACCTAACACCAAGCCGTCTATTTAACATGACGACTTCAACAGGTGGTTCGAAGCGTGCCATGGTTCCAATTGGTAGCTATGAGCGTGTTATGCCTTTAGACATCCTACCTACACTATTATTACGTGATCTAATCGCACGTGATCTTGATGGTGCAATTTCGTTAGGTGCGCTAGAGCTTGATGAAGAAGATTTAGCATTATGTACCTTCGTTTGTCCAGGTAAATACGAGTATGGTTCAATCCTACGCGATTGCTTGACTACGATCGAGAAGGAAGGCTAGAGAGATGGGTTTAAAGAAATTTCTAGAAGATATTGAGCCGCATTTTGAACCGGGTGGTAAACACGAAAAATGGTATGCGCTTTACGAAGCTGCAGCGACTATTTTTTATACGCCTGGTTACGTAAATAAAGGCAAAACACACGTTCGCGATAACATCGACCTAAAACGTATGATGATTTTAGTGTGGATGGCAACGTTCCCTGCAATGTTCTTTGGTATGTTCAACATCGGTCATCAGGCCGCAGGTGCTTTAGCACAAGGTTTTGAACTAGCAAATACATGGCAAGTTGGTCTGTTCCAATTATTCGGTGGTGAGTTAACTGCTGAATCTGGTTGGGGCGCGAAAATGTTTTACGGTGCCTGTTTCTTCCTACCAATATACGCAGTAACGTTTGCTGTGGGTGGTTTCTGGGAAGTGTTATTTGCTTCAGTGCGTAAGCACGAAGTAAATGAAGGTTTCTTCGTAACATCTGTACTATTCGCACTAATCCTACCTGCAACGATTCCTTTATGGCAAGTTGCACTAGGTATTACGTTTGGTGTTGTAATCGCTAAAGAAATCTTTGGTGGTACAGGTCGTAACTTCCTTAACCCTGCTCTTGCCGGTCGTGCGTTCTTATTCTTCGCATACCCAGCGCAAATTTCAGGTGACACAGTATGGACTGCAGTAGATTCATTCTCTGGTGCAACTATGCTTGGTCAAGCAGTGGTTGGTTCACTTGATTACAGCAACATGGAACTATGGTGGAATGCGTTCTACGGTTTCATTCAAGGTTCTGTAGGTGAAACGTCAACACTAGCACTATTAATCGGTGGTTTATTCCTAATTTACGTGCGTATCGCTTCATGGCGTATCGTACTAGGTGTATTCCTAGGTATGGTTGCAACGTCATTCTTACTGAATACAATTGGTTCAGAAACTAACGCAGTATTTGCTATGCCTTGGCACTGGCACTTAGTTCTTGGTGGTTTTGCATTTGGTATGTTCTTCATGGCAACAGACCCAGTATCTGCATCATTCACTGACAAAGGTAAGTTCGCTTACGGTGCGTTAATCGGCTTTATGGTTGTAATGATCCGTGTTGTTAACCCGGCATTCCCAGAAGGTATGATGCTAGCAATCTTATTTGCTAACTTATTTGCACCATTATTCGATCACTTTGTAGTGCAAGCTAATATCAAGCGGAGGTTGGCACGTAATGTCTAGTAATAACGAATCAATCGGCAAAACGCTAACCGTTGTTGTTGCACTATGTTTAGTGTGTGCAATCATCGTATCGTTTGCTTCAGTTCAGCTTCGTCCTTTACAGCAAGCTAACAAAACACAAGATATCCAACGTAATATCTTAGCTGCGGCTGATATTGAAGTGTCAGGTTCTGTATCTGATACGTTCAATTCTAGAATCGAAGCACGTGTAGTAGATATGAACACTGGTGAATTTGTTGAAGGTGTTGATCCTAACTCATTCGATTTCGAGAAAACTAAGTTTGACCAAGCACGTAGCTTTGCGTTAAAAGCAGAAGGGATTAAAGACATCGCTGGTATTCAGCGTATGACAAAAAATTCACCTGTTTATATCTCGAAAAAACCAGACGATTCAGTTGATGCAATCATTCTACCTATCCAAGGTTACGGCCTTTGGGGTGTTATGTATGGCTTCTTAGCGCTTGAAAGCGATGGTGAAACTGTTAAGAACATCAATTTCTTCAAGCACAACGAAACGCCAGGTCTGGGTGGTGAAATTCAAAATCCACAATGGACTGCTAAATGGCAAGGTAAAGAGTTACCAATCAATATCATGAAGAGCGGTGCAAAGAACGAACATCAAATTGATGGTCTTTCTGGTGCAACATTAACTTCAAACGGTGTTGATCACACAGTTGACTTTTGGACTGGCGAAAACGGTTTTGGTCCTTTCCTTGCGAAAGTACGTGAAGGAGCGTTGAAATAATGGCTGATACTAAAGAAATGAAGTCGGTCCTATTTGGTCCGGTATTCGCAAATAACCCGATCGCACTACAAGTACTTGGTATTTGTTCTGCACTAGCGGTTACTTCAAGCTTAAAAAATGCACTTATCATGTCAATCGCATTGACGCTAGTAACTGCATTCTCTAGCTTGTTTATTTCGTCAATTCGTAACCATATCCCATCATCTGTACGTATCATCGTGCAAATGACGATCATTGCATCACTTGTAATCGTTGTTGACCAAGTACTACAAGCTTTCTCTTATGCAACAGCAAAAGAGCTTTCTGTATTCGTTGGTCTAATCATTACAAACTGTATCGTAATGGGTCGTGCTGAAGCATACGCAATGAAGTCACCACCGCTAATGTCTTTCCTAGACGGTATCGGTAACGGTTTAGGCTACTCAGTAGTGCTATTAACTGTTGGTTTCATCCGTGAGTTATTCGGTAAAGGTTCACTATTCGGTGTTGATATTATCCCACTAGTACAAAACGGTGGCTGGTATCAACCAATGGGTCTATTGATTTTACCACCGAGTGCATTCTTCATTATTGGTTTATTTATTTGGGTACTTCGTACCTTCAAGAAAGACCAAGTAGAAGCAAAAGCGTAAGGGGCGAGCAGTGGAACATTATATTAGTTTATTTGTAAAAGCAGTTTTCATTGAAAACTTAGCTTTAGCCTTCTTCCTAGGTATGTGTACTTTCCTTGCTGTATCAAAGAAAGTAACAACGTCAATCGGCCTAGGTGTGGCAGTTATCGTGGTACTAGGTATCTCAGTACCAGTAAATAACTTGGTTTATCACGCTGTTCTTGCACCAGGTGCATTAGAGTGGCTTGGCTACCCAGAAGCAGACCTTAGCTTCTTACGTTTCTTGACTTTCATCGGTGTTATTGCAGCACTTGTACAAATTCTTGAAATGGCATTAGATAAGTTCTTCCCTGCACTTTACAACGCGTTAGGTATCTTCTTACCACTGATCACAGTTAACTGTGCAATCTTCGGTGCGGTATCTTTCATGGTTGAGCGTAACTATAACTTCGGCGAGTCTGTTGTTTATGGTATCGGTTCAGGTGTGGGCTGGGCACTAGCAATTACTTTACTTGCTGGTATCCGTGAAAAAATGAAGTACTCAGACGTTCCTGATGGCTTACGTGGTTTAGGTATTACTTTCATCACTGTTGGTCTTATGGGTCTTGGCTTTATGTCATTCTCTGGTATTTCACTTTAATAGGTAGCGAGGATAAATCATGAATGAGATTTTCTTAGGCGTTGGTGTTTTCATCGCTATCGTTGTTATTTTAGTTTTAGTTATCATTGGTGCTAAATCTAAATTAGTAGCAAGCGGCGATATCACCATCGGTATTAATGGCGACCCAGAAAAAGCTATTACAACATCAGCAGGTAGCAAGCTATTAGGCGCGCTAGCTGATTCAGGTATCTTCGTTTCATCTGCGTGTGGTGGCGGTGGCTCTTGTGGTCAGTGTCGTGTACACATCAAAGAAGGTGGCGGTGATATCTTACCAACAGAACTTGATCACATCTCTAAAGGTGAAGCTCGTGAAGGCTGCCGTTTAGCGTGTCAGGTAAATGTTAAAAACGACATGGAAATTGAACTTGAAGAGTCAATTTTCGGTGTTAAAAAGTGGGATTGTACGGTTATCTCTAACGATAACAAAGCGACATTCATCAAGGAACTTAAACTACAAATTCCTGATGGTGAGTCTGTACCATTCCGTGCAGGTGGTTATATTCAAATTGAAGCACCAGCGCACCACGTTAAATATGCTGACTTCGATATTCCTGAAGAGTATCGTGGCGACTGGAACCACTTCGGTTTCTTCGATCTGGAGTCTAAAGTAGACGAAGAAACAATTCGTGCATACTCAATGGCTAACTACCCAGAAGAAGAAGGCATCATCATGCTTAACGTGCGTATCGCTACGCCGCCGCCAAGAGACCTAAGCCTTCCATGTGGTAAAATGTCTTCGTACATTTGGTCACTTAAAGCAGGTGATAAAGTGACTATTTCTGGTCCATTCGGTGAGTTCTTCGCGAAAGACACTGATGCAGAAATGGTATTCGTAGGTGGTGGTGCAGGTATGGCACCAATGCGTTCACATATCTTTGACCAACTTAAGCGTTTAAAATCTAAGCGTAAGATGAGTTTCTGGTATGGTGCACGTTCTAAGCGTGAAATGTTCTACGTAGAAGATTTTGATGGCTTAGCTGCAGAAAACGATAACTTCGTATGGCACACAGCACTGTCTGATCCACAACCAGAAGATAACTGGGAAGGTTACACAGGCTTCATCCATAACGTACTTTATGAAAACTACTTGAAAGATCATGAAGCGCCTGAAGATTGTGAGTTCTACATGTGTGGTCCTCCAATGATGAACGCGGCTGTTATCAACATGCTAAAAGATCTTGGTGTAGAAGACGAAAACATCTTATTAGATGACTTCGGTGGCTAACACCATACACAAAACAATAAGTTTTGGTTAGAATACAGGCCTCGTAGCACACAGTGTTACGAGGCTTTTTTATTTCTATACCTACATTGCGTGGTATCCAAAAGGTGAATGCTATGAATAGAGTGTTTTATCGCCAAGGTTTGATGGCCTTTTTTCTACTAACTATTACTTTACTCATGGCTGGTTGCAGCCAAGCAGATAAGGTCGAAGAGCTTTATTTTGAAGGTAAGACAATGGGTACCACCTATCACATAAAGGTGTACGCTGAGTCTTCAAAAATTGCAGGCATTGATTTACACCCTGAAATTAAGCAAGTGCTTAAAGATGTAAATCAATCTATGTCGACTTACATTCCAGATTCAGAAATTAACCAGTTTAACCAGTTACCAGCAGGGCAGGTGATGCCAATTAGCGCTGATTTTAGAAACGTGGTAGCTGAATCAATCCGCCTTGGCGAATCAACAAAAACGTTAGATGTCACTATGGGGCCACTTATTGACTTGTGGGGTTTTGGCCCAGATAAAAAGCCAACTAAACGCCCAAGTGATGAAGCATTGGCTGCAATGGTTGCCAAGATTGGTGTTGATAAGCTCGAACTTACTGATGCAGGTTTGATGAAAACAATAGATGGTTTAGAGCTATCGTTTTCCGCTACAGCCAAAGGCTATGGTATTGATAAAGTCGCTGAAGTGATAGAAAGCCATGGTCTGACAAATTATATGGTTGAGATTGGTGGTGAGCTTCGTGTATCGGGTATTAAGCCTGACAACATCACGTGGAAAATTGCAATTGAACAGCCTGATGCTGAGCCAGGCGTGCGTAAAGTACATAAAGTGATTGAGCCAGGTACCAATGGAATTGCGACATCAGGTGATTACCGAATTTTTTACGAAATGGATGGTGTCACATATAGCCATCTAATTGATCCTGTAACAGGTATGCCTAGTCGTCATGACTTAGTATCAGTTACAGTGTTGCACCCATCAGCAATGACTGCAGATGGCCTAGCCACAGCGCTTACAGTAATGGGCATGGATCGCGCGCAAAAATATGCTGAAGAACATGATTTGCCAGTGTATTTAATTGGTAAGTCAGACAATGGCTTAGTAACTTATTCAAGCCCTGCATTTAAACCTTATTTGTAGCAGGGCAAGAAGCAGTGCATACCCAAGCCATCTCAAGATGCAGAATTCAGCGTTTCACAGGTGTTTAATATCAAGGCGTTACTTTGCAACAATGGCAGTCCCTTTTAAGAAGTAACAACGATGAGACTAAGCGCCTGTGAAGCGCCCAAAGGGTTGGTTTAAAAGCGATTTATACTGCGTTATTGATTTTAACAATAGAACCACTATTGCTTGCAATCAATGCCTTGCCTAAATCGCTTTTAATTCCAACTGAAACTCGCACCTTGAGGTGGTTTGGGTATATAATACATACAGCCCAACAGGTTGGGCTTGATTTAATTGCTGACGATAGGGGCAAAGCAATGTCACTTTTTCTTCTTACATTTGGTCTACTTATTTTAATTGTGGCAGCGATGGCTGTCGGCATGATTGTGCAAAAGAAATCTATGGCCAGTAGTTGTGGTGGCCTAGGCGCTGTTGGTATCGACAAAGCTTGCGACTGCGACGACCCATGTGACAAGCGTAAAAAGCGCATGGCTAAAGAACAAGCTTGGAAAGAGAATCAAATTCTTTAACCACAAAAAAGCGCCTTGAGGCGCTTTTTTAATGCTTAAATTTTACAAGGACAGTCACTGTTAAATATATTTTACTTAGACAGTCATATTTGATTTTAAGCCTTAGCTTTTAAGAAGTTAATCATTTAACTTTAACTCGATGACTTGAACGTATTCTTCATTATCAAACTGCAAATCTTCTAAAGTAATTGCGCCCTCAAATTGTTTAAAGTTAACTGGTTTTGAGGTTCTTAAATTAGTTGCATACTTGATGGGAGTTGCAAGCTCAATGCTTAATGTATCAGCTTGCCAGTTAAGAATATGAATAAAAATACTCTCATCATTATGGGTACTAACTCCCCAGTTTTGCGGGGAAATAGGGCCACCTCGAGTACCGTATATACTTTTACCGAACACCTTGAGCCACTGGCCGATTTCTGCAAAAGTTTTTAGGTTTTCTGGTTGGATTTTGCCGTTAGGCATAGGCCCAGTATTTAGTAAATAATTAGAGTTTCTTCCTGCGGCACTTACTAAGGTTTGTACGAGCTCTTTAGTCGTCTTGTAATTATCATCAGTTAAACTGAACCCCCAGCTACCGTTCATTGTTTGTGCCATTTCTAAAGGTAATTCACCTAATCGTTCTTGATTAGTAGGCAGCTGTTGTTCAAAGCCCTGATAATCCTCTCCCGGAACAGTAAATCTGTGATGGTTATTTACGATTAAGGTTGCTGGTTGTAATTCATGGATCATTTTATAAGTGCGTTGTAGTTGCCAGTTATCCCAATTGTTAGAGTCTTCTTGGTCCCACCAACCATCAAACCAAATACCACCAATGGGCCCATATTGAGTTAAAAGCTCTTTTAGTTGTGCATCTTGAAATTGCAGGTATTTTTCCCAGTCACCACTTTTTTCTCGCTTAGTGTAATGGCCTGTTCGGCCCCATGGGTAGTAATCTGGGTGATGCCAATCAAGCTGAGAGTAGTAAAAGAAAAGTTGTAAACCATGTTTATGAGCTGAATTAGCTAGCTCTTTTATAGGGTCTTTTTTATAAGGTGTACTATCTACTATATCAAAATTAGATACTTTACTATCGTACATAGCAAACCCATCATGATGCTTTGAAGTAATAACAATATACTTTGCTCCAGCATCTTTAAACGCCTTAACCCACTGTTCTGCATCGAAACCAGTTGGGTTAAAAAACTCAGCCAAACGCTGATACTTAGGGCCTGAAATACGTAAATCTTCCATGATCCACTCGGCTCCATAGGGGCTTCCTACACCACCAAGCTGACTGTACAGTCCCCAGTGTAAAAAGATGCCAAACTTATTATCTTGAAAACGTTCTCGAGCTTTTAAATTTTCAGGGGCGGGGGTGTACGCTTGGGCTTTACTAGGATCAATTGCGAGACCAGTTCCAGCATACCCTACACTTGAAAATACAAGCAGTACTAATATCAGCAAGCAATTTAATTTATTCACTGTATACCTCATAAACTAGGTTCTTTACTTAAAGGTAGCAGGAAATCATTTAGCGAAAAGTAAAGCAATTATGCATATTCGAAGGTTTTATATATGCAAAAGCATAGGATTACGACGTTAAAAGTAAAACTCTTTTACACGGACAGTCACTTTTATCTATTAACTTATTCTTGCGGCAAAAAAACTCTTTTACACGGACAGTCACTTTTATCTATTAACTTATTCTTGCGGCAAAAAAGATTTTGTCTACACTTTAGTTACAGCTAATGCATTTCAAATTATCAGTTCAAGGAGTGGACGATGGCTTTAGCAAGGAAGCGGCAAATCTGTTTGTCGAATACTAAGTATTATCACTGTGTATCCCGTTGTGTTAGACGCGCCTTTCTATGCGGAGAAGATGCCCTCACAGGTAAATCATATGAACACCGCCGAGGATGGGTCGAAGAGCGCCTGCTTGTTCTCGCAAAGGTATTTTGTATTGATGTGTGTGCTTATGCCGTAATGAGTAATCATACTCATGTAGTGCTTTATGTTGATGATAAAAAAGCAAATAGGTTATCTGATAAGGCTATTCTTTTACGCTGGTATAAGCTCAGTAAAATGACGCCTTTAGGTCAAAAATTTCTTCATGGTGAGCCGTTAAGTGACGGCCAACAAGTCTTCTTAAGTAGAGAGGTTGCAGAATACAGAGCGCGCCTTTCGAGCATTAGTTGGTTTATACGAATGCTTAATGAGTATATTGCCAGACGTGCAAATAAAGAAGATGAGTGTACAGGGCACTTTTGGGAAGGGCGTTTTAAGAGCCAAGCATTACTTGATGAATCAGCGCTTTTAGCATGTATGGCCTATGTTGATTTAAACCCCGTTCGTGCAAAAGCTGCGAGCACCCCAGAGCAATCTGATTATACTAGTATTAAAAAACGATGCCAAAGCGTGAAGGAATCAAAGCAGCCTAAGCTACTTGCTCGTTTTGTTGGTGGAATGAACAAGTATAAATCAAAGGGAATACCTTTTGAGTTAAAGTCATACCTGTTGCTTGTGGAGCAAACTGGGCGTTGTATTGGTACGGATAAGCCCGGATATATAAAACATCATTTACCTTCTATCCTTAAAAGGCTGAATTTCGAACCGGAAAACTGGTTAACGTTAACAACTCAGTTTGAAAACTTATTTCATGGAGCTGCAGGTCGAGTAGCTGCTGTTGAAAATTATTGCAGTAAAACTGCTCGTAAGCGACGAAGTAACCTAGCAAATTGTAAGCTATTACTTGCTAGCTAATTTTTAATTTCAATAATTTGTAACTTTTTGCAAATTCTTGCAGCTAACTTGTGCTTTCCATTTTTATAAACCTAAGTCTTTCATCATGACTTTTATTAGTGAAATAAGCTAATAGGGTAGGTTAGCTACGAAACAAGTACTCTAGGTTAAAAAGCCCAAAGTATTTGAAGATTCAGCAGGCACTTTAAGAGTGCCTGTCTTTTTTAAAGTGTGCTTATTCTAAATTAATTAATTCAGTGCCTAAAACTGCGTACTTATTTATACCGTTAGCTTGTAACAAAAAAGCAGCAGGGGCATGGAGCGATGGTATTGATGTAAATACACTTTTGCAGGCATAAACAGGCCATTTTGATGAGTTTTCTAGTGTACCAATATCGCCAGAGAAACAACTATAGCCTTGTTTTAAAAGCTCTTTGTAATTACTTTTTGTTAGCGTTAACGATTTATTTAAGACAAAGCCTTTTCCTGCTTTAAAGCTTAGGCTGCTTGCATCTAAACTTGTGTAACCTTGGCGGATACTACTTATATCACCCAATTCTTTAATTATGGGTGACTGTCCTTTGTTATTGACTGCAATATCTATCTGGTAATTACCTAGTTCACTCTTTACTGTTACATCGTCTATTAGTAAGTCTACCCAATTGTCTTTAGCATTAAATGGAATAGCGTGGTACTGGGTTATTTTAGCGGTTATCCACTCTCCCGAAGTTATTGAATCAATAGCCTTTTTATATAAAACACGGTTAACCTTACGTGCTATTTGGCGATTTGGATCGTTTGGGTAAGCGCCTGATTCAATTAATATAGTTCGGATACCTTTTTCTGAAAAAGTATCTCCAAAACTGCGATAAGAGTAACTGTCGTTGTACTTGCCTAAGTGCCCTGGGATCATTGTTTCAACCGATTTGGCTAAATGGGCAATAAACTGCATAGCCTCTCCACGACTTTTATTTACTTCTCTTGCTTCATTATAGGCGGGTGCTAGCACTGAAATAGTGGCTTGTTTACCCATTTTACCTGCACCGTAATATGCATTTTGATCATGTAAATTAAAGCCAAAGTCAGGTTTAAATTCATTTGCAACAGCCATGAGTATTTGCCCCTCTTTTGTGCGAAGAGCTTTAGCATCACGATTTAAATCAATACCTTGAGCATTATGACGAGTTTGCATTGCAGCGCCATCTGGATTAACCATGGGAATGATGAGAAGGGTTATTTTCTGCTGCCAGCTAGTAAGCCACTTTGCATTTTCATCGGCAGTTATAAAGCTTAAAAAGTCCATTAGCGCGGCAGTTGCTGTGTTTTCGTCGCCGTGCATTTGGCTCCACATCATCACTTTGATTGGGCCGTTGCCGATTTTAAGAGAATTAAGTGCCTGTCCTTGGAATGAGGTGCCGATTTGTTTTAGTGTAACGCTTGGGTGCTTTGCTGCGCTTTTTAAGTAAGGTTCTATATCGGCGTAGTAAATAGCAGGTTTGTTCAAGCCGCTCGCTACGGTGTCTTCAATCGTATTTGCGAGTGTACTGGTACTTAATGTTAAAAGGGTTGCGGCGAGTGCATGTTGACGCATAATTATCTCTTTTATTCTTTGTTTTGATGATTTGTAGAATATTATATTTAAACTGGTTTGGCTAATCCTTGTTCAGTATTAAAGCTTTGATTGCTACTGAGTAAGTGTGTTTTTAATCCTTGTTTATATGCCATTTTCTTTTTATTCATTGCTTTTTGCTATATAAAATACACTTTTAATTTTAACTACTTAGCTTTGATAAAGTGCTTTTTTTACAGCTCATTAGCAATTAGCTAAACAACACTTAACCTTGTGCTGTTAATTTCTACTTGTACCGTCTGTTGACTTTGTTATACTCCACATCGAAATTTCAGTAATTACTGAAACTTTATTGATGAAGATCATGTTACCGCATTTAAAAATAGGGTAAGCCGCTTACCCAAAATGCAGTAAAAGCGATAAAAAGGCGTGAGTTTTGCGAGCAATTAGTCAGTCACAAGGTGTCAAACAGTCTAGCTTAGCTAGATTGCAATTGGCTGCGCGTGCGTTTTTTGCTGGTAAAGAGCTAATGTCAGTTTTAGCCTTGTTGCTGATTAATTCAGCCATGCTAATCAACGGCACAGTCGAAGATGCTCAAGGGCTAAGAAGCTTATTAAGCGAAGGTGCTTTATACGAAACACCGTTGCTTAATGTGTTGAGTTTTTTAGCTTACCCTGTGGTATCTTGCCAATTACTTATTGGTTTATGCTGGTTGGTCTTCCATTTCTTCCCTGCGCGTCGTGCAGGTGTCATTTTACGTAAAGCGGCCTTCGCTGCGCGTGAAACGATAAAGTCTTTAGTAGTACACAGCGCTCATGGCTGTCGTGCTCCTCCTCGTGTAAGTGGTTGTCTGTAAATAAGCTTTGTTGCTTAAGTTCAGCCATTTTAGTCGTTTTCTAAGTTGTCTTTACTAAGCACCTAGTGGGTTTTTTACGCCCAAATTTCAGTCAGCCAACCTAAACTCCCTCACTTTTTAGCGTGCCGATTTGTCGTGCTCGTTAGTCAGCCGAGGGATATCTGTAGCATCTGTTGCAGAAAAGCGTCGTGTTCTTATTTCGACAAGTGTTAACTTTTAGGTTGTAGGATATTCCTTTGTCAATTCGAAACCTTTGTAATATTGCTCTAGCGTCTTTAGTGCTGGCCTTGTCTGGCTGTAAAGGCGGGGTACTCGATCCAAAAGGTCAAATTGGTGTCGACGAGAAGTATTTAATTATCGTAGCTACGGTGTTAATGCTGATCGTTGTAATTCCAGTTATTGCCATGACAATTTATTTTGCATGGAAATACCGTGATGGACGAGATCAAGAAATTTACGCTCCAAAGTGGGCGCATTCTAATAAGATTGAAGCTGTAGTTTGGACCATACCTATCATTATCGTTGCAATTTTAGGTGTGATCACATGGCAGTCAACGCAACAACTTGACCCATATAAACCACTTGAGGGTAAAGGTAAGCACCTTACTGTTGAGGTTGTATCTTTGAACTGGAAATGGTTATTCATTTATCCAGAGCAAGGCATCGCCACAGTGAATGAGCTTGTTTTTCCTGCCAATGTGCCAGTGCAGTACAAGATCACCTCAGAAAGCACCATGAACTCGTTTTTTATTCCACAGCTTGGTAGCCAAATTTATTCAATGGCAGGCATGGAAACAAAGCTTCACTTAATCGCTGATGAGCCAGGTACCTTCAAAGGTTTCTCTGCTAACTACAGTGGTGCAGGTTTCACAGGAATGAAGTTCGATGCCATTGCAACAGCAACTGAAGCTGATTTTGATGCTTGGGTAAACAAAGTAAAAAATACCGGCTCTGCACTGACTAAGCAAAGCTATGTTGAACTTGCAAAACCAAGTGAATACGACCCAGTTAAATACTATGCCAGCGTAGATAAAGATATGTTCCATTCAATCGTAATGAAATATATGCAAGCGCATGGCTCTCACGGTGCAATGCAACACGCTATGCCAGAGCACTCTGCTCATAAAAAGCACAGCGAGGACGAGGAATAATCATGTCGTTGTTAGGTAAATTAACATTAGACGCAATCCCGTTTCATGAACCAATTATCATGGTTACCATGACGGTTGTTGCTGTCTTAGGTCTGTTAGTGGCAGGCTTAGTAACAAAATATAAAAAGTGGGGCGTGATTTGGCACGACTGGATCACCTCAATTGACCATAAGCGTTTAGGTGTGATGTACATCATTCTTGCGCTTATCATGCTTTTCCGTGGTTTCGCGGATGCCATTATGATGCGACTGCAATTAGCAATGGCTACCGGCGGTGCAAGTGGTTACTTACCACCAGAACACTATGACCAAATCTTTACGGCGCACGGGGTGATCATGATCATCTTTATGGCGATGCCGTTTATGATTGGTTTAATGAACATCATTTTACCGCTGCAAATTGGTGCCCGTGATGTTGCATTCCCATTCTTAAATAACCTTAGCTTTTGGTTAACTGCTGGCGGTGCAATCCTAATCAATATCTCATTATTCTTCGGTGAGTTTGCTAAAACAGGTTGGGTTGCGTATCCACCGTTGTCAGAGTTGTCATTCAGTCCGGGTGTTGGGGTCGACTATTATATATGGGCCTTGCAGATATCCGGCTTGGGTACCTTATTAACATCAGTAAACTTCTTAGCGACTGTATTTAAAATGCGTGCACCAGGCATGACATTAATGAAAATGCCTATTTTTACTTGGGCATGTACGTGGGCAAATATCTTAATTGCAGCATCGTTCCCAATTTTAACTGCTGTACTGGCAATGCTGACGCTTGATCGTTATCTCGATTTCCACTTCTTCACGAATGAATTAGGTGGTAATGCGATGATGTATATCAACTTATTCTGGGCATGGGGTCACCCTGAAGTTTACATTCTGATCTTACCTGCGTTTGGTATTTTCTCAGAAGTTATCTCAACGTTTGCTGGTAAACGCCTGTTTGGTTATAAGTCGATGGTTTACGCAAGTGGTGCAATTTCAATTTTAGGTTTCATCGTTTGGCTTCACCACTTCTTTACGATGGGCTCAAGCGCTAACGTTAATGCCTTCTTTGGTGTTATGACCATGGTTATCGCGGTACCGACCGGGGTTAAGTTGTTTAACTGGTTATTCACTATGTATCGTGGTCGTTTACGTATTACTGTGCCTGTCCTTTGGACTTTAGGTTTCATGGTGACGTTCACTATCGGTGGTATGACGGGTGTGTTGCTTGCGATTCCAGGTGCTGACTACGTATTACATAACAGCTTATTCTTAATCGCTCACTTCCATAACACCATCATTGGTGGTGCGGTATTTGGTTATTTAGCTGGTTTTGCGTTTTGGTTCCCTAAAGCAATGGGCTTCAAACTTGACGAGAGCTGGGGCAGAAGATCTTTCTGGTGTTGGTTAATTGGTTTCTTCGTGGCATTTATGCCGTTATACGTACTTGGTTTCTTAGGTATGACACGTCGCTTAAACCACACTAACAACCCTGATTGGAACATTTGGTTATACATTGCAGCTGGCGGTGCGGTAATCATTATGTTCGGTATTTTGTTCCAAGTTGTGCAACTTGTAGTGAGCTTCAAGAACCGCGAGCAACTTGATGATACAACAGGTGATCCGTGGAATGGTCATACTCTTGAGTGGGCATCTGCTTCACCTCCGCAATACTACAACTTTGCGAAAATCCCACATGTTGATGACATCGATGCGTGGACAGACATGAAAGAAAAAGGCTTAGCTTACAAGCAAGAAGCTTCTTATAGCCCGATTCATATGCCAAAAAATACATCGGCAGGTGTATTAATGAGCGCAGCTTTAACAACCTTCTGTTTTGCCATGATCTGGCACATTTGGTGGCTTGCGGCCTTTGGTTTACTGGGTGCTATCGTGGTGTTCATTAAACGTTGTTACACCAGCGATGTTGATTACTACGTCCAACCAGATGAAATTGTTGAACTAGAAACGGCTCACAATACAGCCGCTACGAAGGAGGTGAATGCATGAGTAGCATTTCTGCAGGACTCGACACCTTAAACGGCGCACAAGGTCATGTTGATGCACATGACCATGAGCACCACGATACAGGTGGTAACACCGTATTTGGTTTCTGGCTTTACCTTATGACTGACTGCCTGTTGTTTGCATCATTCTTTGCAACCTATGCAGTATTGTTCATGAATACTGCTGGCGGTGTGTCGGGTAAAGACATTTTTGAACTTGATTTTGTTGCGGTTGAAACGGCAGCACTACTACTCAGTAGTATCACTTTTGGTTTCGCGATGATCTCTGCTCACGGGCAGAAAAAGGCGGCTACGTTAACTTGGTTGCTGGTTACTTTTGCCTTTGGTGCAGTGTTTATTGGTATGGAAGTGTACGAATTCCATCACCTAATTGCGCACGGTAATGGCCCTCAGCAAAGTGCCTTTTTAACATCGTTCTTCTCTTTAGTGGGCTTACATGGTCTTCACGTTACAGCTGGTCTTATTTGGATGACTGTCCTGATGATTGAAGTTGTGCGCCGTGGTTTAAACCCACAAACAGTGACACGCCTAAGTTGTTTAAGCCTATTCTGGCACTTCTTAGATGTGGTGTGGATCTGTGTATTTACCGTTGTTTATTTAATGGGAGCAATGTAATGAGTCACAGTGAATCACATGTAATTAATAACTTAGAAGTTCATGCACATAATGAGCAATCACATGGCAGCGTTAAAGACTATTTAATTGGTTTTGTATTGTCAGTGGTTTTAACGGCTATTCCATTTTGGGCTGTGATGGGTGGTTCGTTTTCTAAAACGACCACTGCATGGTGCATCGTGAGCATGGCGATTGTGCAAATTTGGGTGCATTTGAAATATTTCTTACACCTAAACTTCAAAACAGAAGACGGCAAGGCAAGTTCATTGTCGTTTATCTTTAGTGCTTTAATTATCGTGATGGTGGTTGGTTTGTCGGTGTGGATCATCTACGAATCGAACGCCATGATGATGTACTAATAACAGTTACTTTGTAATTGGTAAAAAGATTTACGAAAGGAGCTGGTTAGTTTGAGGTTGTGTCTCCAGTTCTTACAGTCTGTTACTAGCTAGTTTCTTTCGTAATATTGCGTTTGTGCTGAAAATTAGAGGAGTCGAGGAAGTGTTTCGACGTTATTTAAATGTCACTAAACCTGGCATTATCATGGGCAATTTGATCTCTGTCGCGGGGGGATTCTTGCTAGCCTCTCGCGGTGATATTGACCCATGGTTAATGATCGCAACCTTGCTAGGGTTATCTTTAGTAGTGGCATCAGGATGCGCGATCAATAACGTGATTGATCGTGATATTGATGTTGCCATGGCGCGCACTCGCAAACGCGTCACAGTAACTGGCGAAATGTCAGCAAAGGCGGCTATGGCACATGGCATCGTGCTTGGTGTTATTGGTTTCGGTTTATTAGCTGTGTATACCAACGTAGTGGCACTCTTATTTGCTACTTTTGGTTACGTCATTTACGTCGGTGTGTACAGCTTATATATGAAACGTCGTTCTGTGTACGGCACCTTTGTCGGAAGTTTATCTGGCGCAGTACCACCTGTAGTAGGGTATTGTGCCGTAACTGGGCAGTTTGATGCTGGTGCTGTGATTTTATTGGTCATGTTTAGTTTATGGCAAATGCCTCATTCATATGCAATTGCAATCTTTCGTTATAACGACTACCAAGCGGCCAGAATTCCTGTGTTACCAGTAGCGCAGGGGATCGAGAAGGCAAAGCATCACATTGTTTTATATATCGCCGTGTATGCGTTGGTTGTGATGTTATTAACCATTAGTGGTTATACAGGTTTAGCCTTTATGGCTGTAGCTTGTACAACGAGTTTTTGGTGGTTGCTAATGGCGCTTCGTGGCTATCGTCGCAATATTGATGTTAGCGGCTGGGCGCGCCAAGTGTTTGCTTTTTCAATTGTAAATATCACGGTTTTGAGCATTGCTATGGCTTTAGATTACCATTCGGTAGCTCCACAGCTACTTGTTTTAACTTAGAAGAAAGTTGCTAACATATCCCAATGTTACAGTAGCAAAGGCCCGGTTTTTTCTCCCCGGGCCTTTTTTCATTGCTGATATTAAAAACGAGCAGCTTGCTCAACTACTATGCCATGACGAGCCGCTAAACGACGATGGTCTTTATCATAGCCACCACCAATTACGGTTGCGACAGGTACATTGTGCTCAAGGCAACGCTTGAGGACTAAATGGTCCCGTTGCGCTATCCCTTGCCAGCTTATATCAAGTTTTCCTAAGCCATCTTGCTGCCACACATCAACACCTGCATCATAAAGCACTAAATCTGGGTTAAGGGTGTTTAATAAATAACTCAGAGTATCGTCAACAACGCCTAGGTATTCACTATCAGCGACATTGGGTGCTAAACCAATATCTAAATCGCTGG
Source organism: Pseudoalteromonas sp. PAR1 (assembly GCF_947311895.1). Taxonomy (NCBI): domain Bacteria; kingdom Pseudomonadati; phylum Pseudomonadota; class Gammaproteobacteria; order Alteromonadales; family Pseudoalteromonadaceae; genus Pseudoalteromonas; species Pseudoalteromonas sp. PAR1. The sequence continues at coordinate 60,787 of NZ_CAMZMY010000006.1, forward strand.
CCGATTTTCGAAACGGAAAATTCTTTTCACAGTGAATCGAACAGGTATAAGCATAAGGTTGATGTGCGAGCATTGCTGCGGTGCCATCACCTTGATGAACGTCTAAGTCAAAAATAAGTATATTGGTCACTTCACCACTTTTTATCAGGGTTTCACTGGTGAACGCTAGGTCGTTTACCATGCAATAACCTGAGCCAAAATCAGTATGCGCATGATGAGTGCCACCGGCTAAGTGACAAGCGATGCCATGTTTCAGCGCTAAGCGTGCTGTTTGTAAGGTGCCAAGTGGGGCGGTAAAGGTACGTGCCATTAACTCTTTTGACCAAGGTAAGCCTATGCGGCGCATCGCTTTTTCATCTAAACGATTATGCCAAAGGTCGTGGATGTAGTTTTCACAATGTACTAACTCAAGGGGCTCAGGCGTGCCAAGCATCGGCTGAGTTAGGTTGTCATTTATTAATCCAAGGTTTTGCACATGCTCATATAAATAAGCAAACTTACTCATTACAAAGCGGTGGTTTGGATCGAAGCTAAACGAATAATTAGGATGATAAACCAAAGGTAAATGGGGATTTAACTGCATAGCTCATTGGATAGCTGAATTTGCTACAGCATAGCGAATTTCTGAGCAGATGTTTACTCTGGAGCGTGAATTAAATGCGCTAGTTCTCGATGCAATAGAGCTTCATCACCTAGGTTTAGCTCAATTAGTCGCTTAAGGTGGCTAATACTATCTATATCAATATGTTCGCAGCGAAGCCCAGCATGCTGATGTTCAACATGACACAGTTCAACTTGCATTTTTATCTCAATACTTGATTCGGGTAGGGTGAAAATTAAATCGGCTTTAGAATGGATAGGTATTAAAAATGAATCACTTTTAGTGATAAGTGCACCTTGTAATGATAAATCGAGTAACTGACAGTGATAGTCGTTACCTTCTATATGAAGGACAGCCGGGCAAGAAAATAGCACCCTAGAAAACTCTCTGCGTTCATTCATGTCTCTATTCTCCATACTTTTTAGCCTAAACAGTATAGTTCAATATGAAATGAATGAGAGAAAACAGCTGATAATTACTGATGAAAGTTAATAGTTATAGAAAAGCCCCTAAACTGGGGCTTTTATAATATCAGCTAATTAGCCAATTTTTTTGTATTTGATACGCTTAGGTTGTGCCGCTTCGGCGCCTAAGGTTTTCTTCAACCACTCTTCGTATTCTGTGTAGTTACCATCGAAGAAGTTAATTTGGCCTTCGTCACGGTAATCAAGAATATGTGTAGCAATACGGTCAAGGAACCAACGGTCATGCGAGATACACATTACACAGCCAGGGAACTCTAAAATAGCGTTCTCAAGTGCACGTAGTGTTTCAACGTCTAGGTCATTGGTTGGCTCATCCAGAAGTAATACGTTACCACCAGCTTTTAACAGCTTAGCTAGGTGTAAACGGTTGCGCTCACCACCTGATAGGTCTTTAACGAATTTTTGTTGGTCGTTACCTTTGAAGTTAAAGCGGCCAACATAGGCACGGCTTGGGAATTCAAAGTTACCAATTTTCAATACGTCTTGGCCGTTTGAGATTTCTTGGAAAACAGTGTTGCTCTCGTCCATGTTGCCACGGAACTGATCAACAGTTGCAAGCTCTACTGTTTCACCAACAATGATCTCACCGCTATCAGGCTTTTCTTCACCGCTTAGCATTTTGAAAAGCGTTGATTTACCTGCACCATTGGCACCGATAATACCTACGATAGCGCCTTTAGGCATTGCAAAGTTTAAGTCATCAATTAATACGCGGTCGCCAAAGCTCTTCTTCAGGCCTTTCACTTCGATAACTTGGTCACCTAAGCGTGGACCCGGTGGAATGAATAGCTCATTCGTTTCGTTACGCTTTTGGTAATCATTTTGTTGAAGCTCTGAGAACTGTGCCATACGTGCTTTAGACTTAGCTTGACGGCCTTTCGGGTTTGAACGAACCCATTCAAGTTCTTGTGCGATTGATTTTTGACGTGCTTTTTCAGATTTCTGTTCTTGTTGTAAACGTAAATCTTTTTGCTCAAGCCACGATGAGTAGTTACCTTCCCAAGGAATACCTTCACCACGGTCAAGCTCTAAAATCCAACCTGCTACGTTATCTAAGAAGTAACGGTCGTGGGTTACAGCAACCACAGTACCTTCGTAGTCGTGTAAGAAGCGTTCTAACCAAGCAACTGACTCAGCGTCTAAGTGGTTGGTTGGTTCGTCAAGAATAAGCATATCTGGTTTTTCAAGTAGTAAACGACAGATCGCAACTCGGCGACGCTCACCACCCGAAAGGTGTTCAATTTTTGCATCCCAAGGTGGTAGGCGTAATGCATCAGCTGCACGCTCTAACACGTTATCAATATTGTGACCATCGTGTGCTTGGATGATAGCTTCTAATTCGCCTTGCTCTTTAGCAAGCGCATCGAAGTCAGCACCGTCCATTGCATACTCGTTGTATACTTCATCTAGACGATTTAATGCATTTTTAACTTCGCTTACCGCTTCTTCTACTGTTTCGCGAACTGTTTTGTTCTCGTCTAGCTGCGGTTCTTGCGGTAAGTAACCGATTTTAGTGCCTGGTTGAGGGCGAGCTTCACCTTCAAAGTCTTGGTCAACACCGGCCATAATGCGCAGTAACGTCGATTTACCTGCACCGTTTAGACCTAGCACACCAATTTTTGCGCCTGGGAAAAAGTGTAAAGAAATATCTTTTAAGATAGTGCGCTTAGGTGGCACAACCTTAGATACTCGACTCATCGAGAATATAAACTTGTCTGGTAACACCATGAAAGAAGCCTTCAATTTATAATAAAAATTAACAGCAAGTATTGTATACCCAAACTACCTCAAAATACAGAATTCAGCGTTTATGATAGGCTTAATATCAAGGTGTTATTTACTCAAAGAGTCGTACATTTTAATTAATGACCACTCAGAAATATCACTTCATTTGGACATCTAAACATCTAGAGGTTGAAATTTCTAACTATCCGTTCATAATTAGCACTCTAATATGTATGCTCGGAGCCCGCTATGCCCATTACAGTAAAAGATGAATTGCCAGCTATTGCAAAGTTACGTCAGGAAAACGTGTTTGTAATGCCAAAAAGCCGTGCGAAAACGCAAGAGATTCGCCCAATGCGTTTGGCCATCTTAAACTTAATGCCAAACAAAGTAGAAACCGAGGTGCAGTTTATTCGCTTACTAGCTAACTCACCGCTGCAAGTTAATGTTGAGCTGTTGCGCTTAGATACCCACCGCAGCAGTAGTAACTCTGAGCAGCACTTAGATACGTTTTATCGTTATTTTTCTGAGGTAAAAGACAATAACTACGATGCTATGATCATCACAGGTGCGCCGCTTGCACATTTAGAGTATGACGATGTTGTCTATTGGGATGAACTTAAAGTGATTTTAGACTGGGCTGAGCTGCATGTTACCTCTACGCTGTTTTCGTGTTGGGCGGCCCATGCGGGGCTTTATCACCACTATGGTCTTAAGCGTGAACTTAAACCAAATAAGTTAAGTGGTGTATTTACCCACAAAAGCTATTTTGACCACGCAGCACTCACCCGTGGCTTTGATGATACCTTTTTAGTGCCACACTCTCGCTATGGTCATATTGATATTGATAAGATAACTGCCTGTGATGATTTGGTGGTGTTAGCTGGTTCTGAGCGAGTTGGTGCCTATTTAATTAAGAATAAGTCTGGCAGCCAAGTGTATATTACAGGTCATCCAGAGTACGATGCGCATACCTTAAAAGAAGAGTACCTGCGTGATAGCGAGAAGTCTGCAGACGCACCTAAACCAGAAAATTATTTCCCAGATGATAACCCTGATAACGAACCATCGAAAACATGGCAAAGTCATGCCTTTTTATTGTTTTCTAATTGGTTAAACTATTATGTGTACCAAACTACACCGTATGATATTAACTTAGTTAGCCAAGACGTAAGGACTAACAACTATGCCGAGTAATGCAGTGAATAAACGCGAACAATTGACCGAGGCGCTGAAACAGCGAATTTTAATCCTCGATGGCGCGATGGGCACCATGATCCAAGAACATAAATTAGAAGAGCAAGACTATCGCGGTGAGCGCTTTAAAGACTGGCATGTACTTATTAAAGGCAATAATGACTTATTAAGCCTGACTCAGCCAAAGATCATTGCTGATATTCACCGTGCTTACTTAGAAGCCGGTGCCGATATCATCGAAACCAATACCTTTAATGCCACGACTATTTCGATGGAAGATTATGATATGGCGAGTCTTAGTCGCGAAATCAACCTCGAATCAGCGAAACTTGCGCGCGGCGTATGTGATGAGTTTGAAGCAAAAGATCCAAGTAAACCGCGTTATGTAGCGGGGGTGCTTGGGCCAACGTCAAAAACCTGCTCTATTTCACCAGATGTAAATGACCCAGGTTATCGCAATATCAATTTTGATAAGCTGGTGGCTGCGTATGTTGAGTCGACACTGGCACTGATGGAAGGTGGCGCAGACCTTATTTTGATTGAAACCATCTTTGATACGCTTAATGCAAAAGCCGCTTCGTTTGCCGTAGAAGAAGCTTTCGAGCAAGCTGGTCGTAGTTTGCCTGTGATGATCTCAGGCACCATTACCGATGCCTCTGGTCGTACTTTATCAGGACAAACCACCGAAGCATTTTATAACTCTATTCGCCATATTAAACCGCTCTCAATTGGCCTCAACTGCGCCCTTGGCCCAGACTTACTGCGCCAGTATGTTGAAGAGCTATCGCGCGTTTGTGAAACCTTTACCTCGGTGCATCCAAATGCAGGTTTACCGAATGAGTTTGGTGAATATGATTTAGAAGCCCCTGAAATGGCTAAAGAAATTATCGATTGGGGCAAATCTGGCTTTATTAATATTGTAGGTGGTTGTTGTGGCACCACACCGGCTCATATTAAGGCGTTTGCGAAAGGCCTGAGTGGTGTTAAGCCTCGCCAACTGCCAGAGCTTGAAGTGCGTATGCGCTTATCGGGCCTTGAAGCGTGCAACTTAAACTAGGAAACCGACATGACTGACCAAATTGCTGTATTTACTAACGTCGGTGAGCGTACCAATGTAACTGGCTCGGCTAAGTTTAAGCGCTTGATCATGGAAGAAGATTACGAGACCGCTCTCGATGTTGCCCGTGAACAAGTAGAAAATGGCGCGCAAGTGATTGATATCAACATGGATGAAGCCATGTTGGACTCAAAAGCGGCGATGGTAAAATTTTTAAACTTAATTGCCTCAGAGCCTGATATCTCAAAAGTACCTATCATGGTCGACTCATCGAAATGGGATGTGATTGAAGCTGGCTTAAAGTGTATTCAAGGCAAAGCCATTGTTAACTCAATTTCACTTAAAGAAGGTGAAGAGCCATTCATCCGCCAAGCTAAGCTAATTAAGCGCTTTGGCGCTGCTGCGGTTGTTATGGCGTTTGATGAAAAAGGACAAGCCGAAACTGCTGATCGTAAGTTCGAGATTTGTCAGCGTAGCTACAAAATACTCGTTGATGATATTGGCTTTCCACCAGAAGACATTATTTTTGACCCGAACATTTTTGCTGTCGCAACGGGCATTGAAGAGCACGATAACTACGCTGTTGAGTTTATCGAAGGTACACGTCGAATCAAGCAAGGCTTACCGCATTGTAAAGTGTCGGGTGGTGTATCGAATGTGTCGTTCTCGTTCCGCGGCAACAACCCAGTGCGTGAAGCTATTCACTCAGTGTTTTTATACCACGCGATTAAAGCGGGTATGGATATGGGCATTGTAAATGCTGGTCAATTAGCGGTTTACGACGATATCCCCGAAGAGCTGCGAAAAGCTGTAGAAGATGTGATCCTCAATACCGACCCAGGTGCTGGTGAGCGACTTGTTGAACTTGCACCAAAATACTCAGGTATGGCGCAAGCAGAGAAAGTAGAAGATTTAGAGTGGCGTACTTGGCCTGTTGAAAAGCGCCTTGAACATGCGCTAGTAAAAGGCATTACCGAGTATATTGACGAAGATACTGAAGAGTGCCGTAAGAGCAAAGCTAAGCCTATCGAAGTGATTGAAGGCCCGCTGATGGACGGCATGAACGTAGTAGGCGACTTATTCGGTGCAGGTAAAATGTTCTTACCTCAGGTTGTTAAATCTGCTCGTGTAATGAAACGCGCCGTTGCCTATCTTGATCCTTTCATTGAAGCAGAAAAAGAAGAGGGCGCAACCAATGGTAAAGTGGTTATGGCAACCGTTAAGGGCGACGTACACGACATTGGTAAAAATATCGTAGGCGTGGTACTGCAATGTAATAACTACGAGGTTATCGACCTTGGTGTGATGGTGCCTGCAGAGAAAATTTTGCAAACCGCCATTGACGAAAAAGCCGACATTATTGGTTTATCAGGGCTTATTACCCCATCCCTTGATGAAATGGTGCATGTTGCCAAAGAAATGACCCGTCGTGGTTTTGAATTACCGCTACTGATTGGTGGTGCAACAACCTCTAAAGCGCATACCGCGGTTAAAATTGAACCTCAGTATGATAAAGGTGTGGTTTACGTAAATAACGCCAGCCGTGCTGTGGGTGTGGTTTCTAATTTACTGTCTAAAGAGTTAAAGCCAGCATTTTTAGAGAAAACCAAGACTGAGTATGAAAAAGTACGTGAACAACAAGCACGTAAAAAGCCGCGCTCAAAACCCGTTACTTTACAGCGTGCTCGCGACAACGCTGTAAAACTTGATTGGGACAACTACACACCACCTGTGCCGAAAAAGCTAGGTGTCACAGAGTTTAAAGATGTTTCGATTGCGACGTTAAGACAGTACATCGACTGGACACCTTATTTCATGACGTGGTCAATTGCAGGTAAGTACCCACGTATTCTTGAAGATGAAATAGTCGGCGAACAAGCAAAAAGCTTATTTGCTGATGCCAATGCAATGCTTGATGAACTTGAGCAATCAGGTGCGCTACAACCTCTTGGTGTAATTGGTTTATTCCCAGCAAACCGAGTAGGGGATGACATTGAGATTTACACTGATGAGTCGCGTACAACGCTTTTAACTACATCGTGTCATTTACGTCAGCAAACTGAAAAAAACGACTTTGCTAACTACTGCTTAGCCGATTATATCGCGCCAAAAGGCACCCCAGATTACTTTGGTGCTTTTGCGGTAACTGGTGGTCTTGAAGAGGATGACCTTGCCGATGCCTTCGATGCTAAGCAAGATGATTACAATAAGATCATGGTTAAAGCCGTTGCTGACCGTTTAGCAGAAGCGTTTGCTGAATATTTGCATGAACAAGTGCGTAAAGAATATTGGGGCTATGCGGTAGATGAAAATCTATCGAATGATGAACTTATTCGTGAAAACTACCAAGGTATTCGCCCAGCGCCAGGTTATCCTGCTTGTCCTGAGCATACCGAGAAGAAGAAAATCTGGCAGTTACTTGATACCGAACAGCGTATTGGCATGAAACTAACCAGCTCATACGCAATGTGGCCGGGTGCTGCAGTTTCTGGTTGGTATTTCTCTCACCCTGAAGCGAAATACTACGCAGTGGCGCAAATTCAAAAAGATCAGGTTGAAGATTACGCTAAGCGTACCAACATGACACTTGCTGAAGCTGAGCGTTGGTTGTCGCCTAATTTGGGCTATGAGCCAGAATAATAACCTTTAGTTTAAATTAAAAACGAGCCTCAAATGGCTCGTTTTTTTATGTCCATTTTTTTCATACTTTTTTCTTTTTAATTGCTTTAGTACTGGCAAATTCCTTCTAATTTAAATATTTGTGTTAAAGTTATTGAGGTTGAGCAAGGAATCTAAGGTGAAATTGTGATTGATACTGTGAATGCAAGCGAGAGAGATAAAGCGCGATTCTTACGCGTATTTGCATTTATTGGTGCAGTGACCTCTTTGTTGATGTCGGTCACAAGTTATCAAGATGGCTACATCGCATTAAGTTATTTATTAATTGTTGGCGTTGTTATTTTTGCTTTGCCTTTTTTAATAAAGGGGCGTGATCAATTTATTTCAGTACTCATGCTGTACGCACTTTATGCAATGATGTGCTTCTTAACTGTCTCGGGTGGCAGTAATGGCACAGGGCCGTTATGGCTATTTATTGTATCCCCAGTAACATTTTTTATTCGTGGCTTAAAGCGCGGAGCGTTCGATCTTATCCTGCTTGCCATTATTATCTCAGTGCTTTTCTATTTTACCGATCAATTTGGTTATTACAGTTATTCAAGTCATTACTTTCCAACGCGGGTCATGCTGTGCTTCTCTATTTTATGTATTTTGGGTGGCTTCTACGAATATTACCGCAACAAATACAGTTTAGAGTTAATGAAGCAACTTAAAATTAATCAAAAGCTTGCTCGCTATGATGCAATGACTGAACTTGTAAATCGTCGCTTTGCAACTGAGTGCTTACAAGATAAACGCTTTGGCGAAGGGGCAGTGTTCTTGCTGATGGATGTTGATAACTTTAAACAAATCAACGACACCTATGGTCATCAAGTAGGCGATGAGGTGCTAATATTTTTCGCTGATGTATTTAATAAAGTGTGCACAGAAGAAGATGTCATTTCCCGTTGGGGCGGCGAAGAGTTTTTAATTGTTATTCCTGCGGGGAATGAACAACGGGCCTACCAAGTTGCAGACAACATTCATAAAAAGCTCGCTGAAAAGCCATTCACTAGCGGTCAGCATCGTTTTCATGTCACCTTAAGTATTGGCTTATACCAACGCGTGCCAGATGAGAGTGTTGATCATTGCTTAAACATTGCTGATAAGCGACTTTACCGTGCTAAATCGCAAGGTAAAAATCAAACGGTTGCTGAAGCTGATTTAGCAAAGCACGAGCCTGCTTGATAAATAAAGCCGCAATTAGCGGCTTTATTTATTGCTCAAATTAATGGCTTTTTTCAAAGTCGCTGACTTCACGCTCAGCTTCTTCTTTCGATTTACCGTATTTTTGCTGGATTTTACCAACAAGCTCTTTACGGCTACCCTCAATCACATCTAAATCACCATCAGTAAGTTCGCCCCATTTACGTTGCGCTTTACCTTTAAGTTCTTTCCAATTACCTTCTAAACGATCGCTGTTCATCATAATCTCCTTACTTTGTTAAACATTCGTGTTAGTAAAAGCAATCGTTATGCCACTCCAACCTTATAAGTAACTAATTGATATTGTTAATTTTTAATTTTTTGTGTTATGTGGTGGAGTTATCTAATTGCAATTTGTACCTGTTTAAAGGTTGAAGCGTGTAATTATTTCATGCAATTTAAGGCTACTCATCCCTGCCTGTAATTTTTTGATACAATGCGCGAAAAGAAAGTAAGAGATACCTAACGTGCTGCCAGTTGAAGATATTTATCAATCCCTGTTAACAACATTACAGAGTAACCCTATGGCCTTATTGCAAGCGCCACCGGGAGCGGGTAAATCAACATGGCTACCTCTTACCTTAATGCGCGAAGGGCACTTTAAACGCATTGTTATGTTAGAGCCAAGACGACTCGCCGCACGCAATATTGCTCAGTACTTGGCAAGTCAGCAAAATGAAAAAGTTGGCGACAGTGTCGGCTTACGTATTCGTGGCGAATCAAAAGTTAGTTCTACAACTAAACTCGAAATTGTCACTGAAGGCATGCTGACGCGTATGTTGCAAAATGACCCAGAGCTTAGTGATGTAGACTTACTTATTTTTGATGAGTTTCACGAGCGCTCAATTGCCGCAGATACGGCTTTGGCATTTGCCCTCGAAACACAGGCGGCACTTCGCGATGATTTAAAAATCTTACTGATGTCGGCAACCTTAGACGGCGATCGTTACAGTGAGTTTTTTAGCTGTCCTATCATCTCATCACAAGGGCGAAGCTACCCCATTGATGAAGTTTACATTCCACTTAAAGACGAAAGCCGCTGGCTCGATGACATACCTGCAGTTATAAAACAGGCGCTTAGTGAGCAAACGGGCAGTGCTTTAGTATTCTTACCAGGGCAGCGTGAAATCATTCGGGTTCAGCAGTCTCTAAACGATTTAGGTGATAATGTTGAGATATTTAGCTTGTATGGTGAGCAAAATAAAAATGAGCAACAAGCTGCTATTGCGCCTGCTAAAAATGGCAAACGTAAAGTGGTATTAACCACCAATGTGGCTGAAACCAGTTTGACCATTGAAGGAATACGCATTGTGGTTGATAGCGGTAAACGTCGTGCTGCCAGTTTTAATTTAAAAACGGGTGTGACAGAGCTTGTTACGCAAAGTATCTCTCGTTCTTCAGCCATACAGCGCGCTGGTCGTGCTGGGCGCATTGAGCCGGGGGTTGTGTATCGGTTAGGCTCTAAGCAAACCTTTGAGCGCCGCAACAGCCATGATGCGCCAGAAATTCTGACCAGTGATATTAGTCAGTTGTTATTAGAGGCAAAGCAGTGGGGGGCATCACTTGCTGAGCTTAGCTTGCTCGATCCACCAAGTAGCCAGCAGGTTAAACAGGCAACGGCACTTTTGAAAATGCTCGAAGCCATTGATGAAAATGAAAAGCTTACTTCGCTTGGCAGCCAAATGCTGAGCTATGGAGCCGATATTCGCCTCTCGCATATGCTCATTAAGGCAAAGCAACTAGAGCAGCGCATGCCTGGTATTTATGTATTAGCGGGGTATTTAACGGCACTGCTTGAAAGCCGAATTAGTATGCCAGCTGATCTTAATTTGGCATTGCATAGCCAGCACAGCAAACCTCACCCAGTATTTAAGCAGCAATTAAATTATTGGCTATCACGCTTGCAACTCAAGCCGGTTAATGAGCTTAAAACAGAGTACTTGTCGCTGCTGGTGGCGCTTGCTTTTCCTGACCGCCTAGCCAAAAAGCGCGGGAATGGTTATTTACTTGCCAACGGTGCGGGCGCCGACTTAAGCGAGGAGTTTTGGCATAACGATGATTATATTGCCATTGCGCATATGGGCGGCCACAAGGGAAACCGTGTTTTTGCTGCTGTTGCCTTTATGCCAAGTGAGCTTGAAGATGAGCTTTCGCATTTATTTACTGAGCAAACTCGCTGCGAATACGATGAAAAAGCAGGGCGATTTGTCCATCAAGATGAGCTTAAGCTCGGTGCTATCACCATAGCGAGTCAGCCAAGTAAACACCCCCTAGATAAGAGCGAGCGCACTAAAGCGTGGTTAAATTTATTTAGTAAGCAGGGCTTTTCGCTATTTAATGATCAGCCTGACAGTGAGCAGTTACTTATTCGAATGATCTTGGCAAGTAAGCTGTTACCAGAATCATTCCCACTTTTAAATCATGATGAATTAATTGCCGATAACCAATGGCTTGCACCTTATTTGGATGATATTAAAAACCTTGAGCAATTAAAAAAGTTCAATTACAACGAAGCGATCAAAAGCTGTTTTGATTGGCAGCAGCAAAGCCTATTGAATGAACACCTGCCCTTACGATTAACTGTGCCAAGTGGTTCAAATGTAAAAGTGACCTATCAGCTCGATGGCCCAGCAAAGCTCAGTGTGCGCATGCAAGAAGTGTATGGCATGACCAGCACGCCTTTGCTGGCTCAAGGTAAACTGCCATTATTAATGGAGCTATTATCACCAGCGCGGCGACCGCTGCAGCTAACCCAAGACTTAGCTAACTTTTGGCAAACGAGTTACCGCGATGTGCAAAAAGAAATGAAAGGGCGTTATCCAAAACATTTTTGGCCAGACGACCCCGCAACTAGTCAAGCGACTAATAAAGTAAAAAGTAAGATGTGATTTTAATGAAGTAAGTGATTAAGTTTGCAGTACTTTGGGTTGGTCTTAAGCGATTGCTTCCAGCCCTTTTTGCTCTGCCAGAGTGAGCATTTTCAATGCTGCTCCTCTTGGTGAGCTATCACCTTGCTCCCATTTTTTAACTAACTTGTCACTGACATTTAAGTATTGAGCAAAGACCGGTTGAGAGAGGTTGTACTTCAGTCTTAAATTACGAACTTGTTCGGGGGTAAATTCATGAACATTTGTAAGGCACAATGCGTCAAATTTACGCATAGTCGTTTTGTCTATAACTCCAGACTTTTTTAATCCACTCGCTGTTTTGTGAACTGACTTTAATATGTTACTCATGATCATCACCTACAATTAAAAGTTCGCCATCATCGACTAGTTGCTCAAGTTCACTTTGGGAAAAACGAATAAACTCTTTTGCTAACTCTTTTAATGCTAACTTTTCTCTAGCATTTATATTAGCCCTAACGTTTTTAGCAAACGCGTAAAGAAAGAAATATTTATCACCAATTACAGCCCCGACAATAGTTCTATAACCAGCTCTTTTTCCTTTACTGCCCATGGCTACGCGCTTTTTATAGACATTACCACCTAGGTCTGCATCGTAAAGGCCTGCTGACATCTCTCTGCAAGCGTTTATTAAATCAGCATCAGACAGGCTTTCTTTTTTCGTGCGCGAAACAAAATCCTTTGTTTTATAAATCATAGTATACTCCGTTAGGGTACACTTTCAATGTTTCACTCAGTAGCCAATCAATGATAATGAGGTTTTCATTGGTGTCCCTCTAATGTTGATAGCAGAAGTAATGGGTGATTACCAGCTATCTATCTGCGCAAAACCAATACGAATAAAATAAACCGTTACAATTTCAAGCCTTGTTTTGGTTTCTCTTTTGTTGGTTGTTTAGTAGTCTGAATTAGTCATTAGTAAAAAAAGAGAAAGTCGGTGTCTGCAGCTATTACCCTTGCTCAATACGTTAAAAAACGCACAGGCGTGCCCCTTGGTCATAAAGATTCGCTGCGCAATATGCTGACACGTTCTCTAGGTGCTAGCTCGTTTTATCTATTTTGGCGATATTGGAATCCGGTGTGGAGCTATTATCTATCTCGTTATGTGATGAAGCCTTGCAATGACATTATGCCGGTTTGGTGTGCTGTTGTTGTGACCTTTGCTGTAAGCGGTGCGCTGCACGATTTAGCAGTCAGTTTAGTGAAGTTAAAGCCAATATTCTTTTTTACTCCTTGGTTTACTGTGATGGGCGTGTTGGTATTAGTAAGCAAGTACAGCCAAATACAGTTTAGCTCTGCTCCATGGTGGTTAAGAGCGCTCGCCAACATCAGCTTTATTGTATTGAGCTATTGGTTGACGAGCCACCTTTTTTAGTGCGTTATTGCGTTGCTAAGGGGTAGTCAGTGTAGCCTTTAGCACCGCCTCCAAATAGGGTATCTGGATCATGCTGAGCCAGTTCAATGCCTTGTTCAATGCGCGCTGGCAGATCTGGGTTGGCAACAAACGGGCGACCAAAACCAATTAAATCAGCCCAGCCTGCGGCTAATGCTTGCTCTGCTTTATCGCCAGTGTATTTGCCCGCATAAATCATTAATCCAGCATAGTTTTCACGTAGCGCTTGCTTAAAACTTTGCTCCATTAAAGGCGCATCATCCCAATCAGCTTCAGCAATGTGCAAATAAGCAACGTTGAGTTCATTGAGTACTTTTGCTGCGCCAATATAGGTTTCGAACGGGTTATCATCGACCGTACCATTAAGGGTTGTGAGTGGAGCAAGGCGTACGCCAACACGCTCAGCGCCAATTTCATCACATACCGCTTGTGTCACTTGTTGTAAAAAGCGTAAGCGGTTTTCTAAACTGCCGCCGTATTCATCGGTGCGTTGGTTCGACTCTGAATCAATAAATTGATTAATTAAGTAACCATTAGCAGCGTGAAGTTCAATACCATCAAACCCTGCATCAACTGCATTACGGGCAGCTTGTCGGTATTCGTTTATAACCTGTTTGATATCGTCATGGCTCATTGCGCGTGGCTGAGCTGTGGCAACAAAGTCGGGTTTGTTATCTTCATCAATAAAAACTTTAACGTCTTTAGCTGCAATAGCTGATGGCGCAATTGGTTGCTCGCCACCTGTGTTACTTGGGTGAGATACGCGGCCAACATGCCAAAGCTGAGCAAACATAATGCCACCAGCTTGATGAACTTTGTCGGTTACTTTTTTCCAGCCAGCAATTTGCTCGGCAGTGTAAATACCTGGTGTCCAAGCATAGCCCTTACCTAGGGCTGATATTTGTGTGCCTTCGCTAATGATTAAGCCGGCGCTGGCTCGTTGTGCATAGTAGTCGGCCATTAACTCATTGGCGATATCTCCCGGTTGTGATGAGCGAGAGCGAGTCATTGGTGGCATAACAATGCGGTTTTTTAATGTATGACCGGCAAGTTGTACGGTTTCGAATAATTTGTTCATTACGGCTCCTTGAAAGCGAATATGCTTTCAGCATAACGAAAATTATTTATGAAATTAATGCCAGTAATCACAAAACACTTTTGTTAAAAATGCAAAAAACTACAGCGTTAACCTGGGTGCTATAAAGTCTAAAAACGCTAATACTCGTGATGACACACCGCTGTTTTGATAATACACCGCATGTACTTTTTCGCGGCGATTAGGGCTTAGTACTTCGCCTTCGAGCACTTTTACTAAACGGCCTGCTTTTAAATCTTCGTGGATCATAAATTCCGACAACAAGGTAATGCCATGACCTTGAATACAAAGCTGACGCACAGTTTCACCACTTGATGCACTGATTGAAAATTTCAGGTCTAACGGCGTGGTTAGCGGCCAGTGGTTTAAATGCGGCGCATCGGTAAAACCAATAAGCTGGTGCGAGGCTAAGTCGGTTAGCTCATTTAATGGCGGTGCCGCTTTTAAATAATCAGGGCTGGCAACGAGCTGTAGTTTGCTAACTCCCAAAGTGCGCGCATGCAAGTTTGAGTCAGCAAGCTCGCCAATACGAATAGCAATATCGGTTTTATGCTCAAGCAAATCGATAATGTTGTCGTGGCTGGTGATCTCAAGTTTTATATCAGGATAAGTTTGGTTAAAGGCTTTTAAATGTGGCGCTAATTGATGAAACACAAAAGGACTTGCAGCATCGACTCTTAATTTTCCTGATGGGGCGCAGTGCAGAAGCTTTAAGGCCTCTTCGCCTTGTGCGAGCTGACTCAGTGCTTCTCTAGCATAGCCTAAAAATAACTGACCTTCTTCGGTTAGCTCAATGCGCCTTGTGGTGCGGTTGAATAAGGTAACGTTTAATGATTTTTCGAGCCGAGTTACCGCCCGTGATATTTTTGCAACTTGCTCATCGAGAGCATTGGCTGCGCTTGAGAAACCACCGGTATCAACCACGCTAATAAATGCTTCTAAATCTTGGGTGTTGGAGATCACGCTCATGGCTTTACCTTTTCATTTTTGACAAAAGTATTTTGTCACTACTGCTATTTTTTGCAAATTTAATTTTAGCCACAATAGCCGCACTTTCAAAATTAAATAGAGGATTTGTGATGCCAATAGCATTACTAGCGTTGACTCTCAGTGCGTTTGCCATAGGCACCACTGAGTTTGTGATTGTCGGCTTAGTGCCAACTATTGCTGATGATTTAGCGGTTTCGTTACCGAGTGCCGGGCTACTTGTAAGCTTGTATGCTTTGGGTGTTGCGGTGGGGGCGCCAGTATTAACCGCGCTTACCGGACGCTGGAATCGAAAACATGTATTACTTAGCTTAATGAGCCTATTTGTAATCGGTAATTTACTGGCTTGGCAAGCACCTAGTTATGGCAGTTTGATCACAGCAAGGATTCTAACTGGTCTTGCCCATGGGGTGTTTTTCTCAATTGGTTCAACGATCGCTACTGGGCTTGTTAGTAAAGATAAAGAAGCTAGTGCCATTGCGATTATGTTTACCGGTTTAACGGTTACATTAGTAACCGGTGTGCCATTAGGGACTTGGATTGGTCAGCACTTTGGTTGGCGAGCGACCTTTTTAGTAGTGTCTTTACTGGGCTTAATTGCACTTGTTGGTAGCGCGTTTTTAATTCCGAGCAACTTAAAGCAGAGTAAACCGGCAACTTTGAGTGAGCAGCTAAAAGTAATGGTGCAGCCTAGGCTTTTACTCGTGTACTTGATGACCATACTTGGTTATGGCGGCACATTTACTGCCTTTACCTATTTAGCGCCTATTTTAGAGCAGCAAACTGGTTTTGCATCAGCCACTATTAGCTTAATCATGCTGGTATATGGGGTATCGGTTGCTGTTGGTAATATTTATGGCGGTAAGTTAGCCGATAAAAAAGGCCCCATTAGTGCGCTGACCATTATCTTTAGTGCTTTGAGTATTGTGCTGTTAGTGCTGACCTTTACCATGCAATCTAAAGTGGCTGCGGTACTGACCATACTTGTATGGGGGGCATTTGCGTTTGGTAATGTGCCTGGGCTGCAAGTCTATGTGGTTAAACTTGCCGAAAAGTTCACCCCCAATGCCGTCGATGTGGCATCAGGGTTAAACATTGCAGCGTTTAATATCGGGATTGCGCTAGGCTCAGTGTTAGGTGGCGTTGTCGTTGAAAACTACTCATTGCAAGACACAGCTTGGATTGGCGCTATCATCAGTTTAGCTGCGTTAATTGCAACACGTTACAGCGGTTATTTAGATAAACGCGAGACCCTAAAGCCACAAACAGCTTAAACTAAAATATTGATAGTTCGGGGCTTTGTCGTTATTTTAGGTGCGTAGTTTGATAATTAGTCAATAACTAAAACCACAAGGAATAACGATGAAGCACCTTTATTTTCTGGCTATTTGTTTGTTTAGCACATTTAGCAGCCAAGCAAAGCAAGTTAACCCAGAGCTTACAGCATTAGCACAGCAGTACTTTAATACCATGGTTGCAACACAAGCACCGAATGCCACCAACAAAGAGTTAGAAGCCTTTTTAGCTTTATTAACTGACGATGTAGCAAATCAACACTTACCTTATCAAACAGATGATTCTAGAGAGCCAGATGGCAAAGCGATGATGCGTAAAGGTATGACTTTTTACCTTGGTGCGCACACTGAATACCAAGCAAATTTACTCGATACCTTTATTTTTAATAATTCTGCCATTGCCTTACGTTATACCCATCATGCTAAAGGTATACACCCGCAAAACCAGCAAGAAATTGAATACACGCAAACCATTATGGATGTGCTCGAAATAGAAGATGGCAAAATAGCGGTTATTCGTAAATACCACGAATGAACTTTGCTTTAACACGAGCGCTTTTATAAGCGCTTTTTTATTAAAAATACCCCCGCAATAAATTTTCTATTTTTTCCGCATTTCAGCCTAAATTAATACTTTTTAGGCTTCATTTTGAATAAATTTAAAACTTTTTTATATATCAAATAATAAACGTAAGAACAGTGGGTTAGCTTAATTTACGAGTGTAGCTTTGCGGCTGTTTACAATTTGTCAACCTTGAATTGCCATGCTGATTACCTTAACCTTTATTTTAATTGAACGTTCAATCAATAAAAAATTATGCCGAAAGTTGGAATGGAACCTGTTCGTCGTCAGCAGTTAATTGACGCCACAATAGAGTCGGTTGCAGAGCTTGGTTTGCAAGGCACCACCATAAATAGCATTAGTAAAAAGGCAGGCTTATCGTCTGGCATTATCAGTCATTATTTTGGTGGCAAGCAGGGCTTAATTGAAGCCACTGTGCGTTATTTATTGACGAGTTTAAAGCAAGCTCTGATGAATCAAGTAACGCCGCACACTAGCCCAGAGCAACGATTAATGTTTATCGTTGAAGCAAACTTTTCGCGCATTCAGCAGCAAAGCAATAACACCAAAACTTGGTTGAGCTTTTGGGCGCATTCAATGCACGACGCCCAGTTGCATCGCTTACAAAACGTAAATAGTAAACGTTTATTTAGTAATTTATTAAGCTCATTCAAACAGTTAATGAGCGATAGCGATGCCAACTTAGCTGCTGAGTTAAGTGCAGCCATGATCGATGGTTTATGGCTAAGAGCCGTATTAAGTAAGTCAGACCATGATCAATTCGAACATTGTGAGCAATTAGTAAAAGACTACATTCGTTCACTGATAAAACAGTATGGAGCCTAAAATGACCACACCTGTTTACGAAAATTTTATAAATGGCCACTTTTTGAAAAATCAAACTGGCGATACTTTTGCAGTAAAGAACCCTGCAACAGATGAAGTAATTTATCACGTTGAAATCGCCGATGAGTTTATTCAAAACGCGGCAATCGAAAGCGCAAAACAAGGCTTTGCAGCGTGGTCTGCAATGACGCCAATTGAGCGTAGCCGCATTTTATTAAAAGCCGTGGCAATCTTACGCGAACGTAATGATGAACTGGCAAAAGTTGAAGTACTTGATACGGGTAAGCCATGGCAAGAAGCTGAGTGTGTTGATGTTGAAACTGGCGCCGATGTAATTGAGTATTTTGCTGGTCTTGCGCCTGCACAAGTGGGTCAGCAACAAATGGTTGGCAATGACTTTTACTACACACGTAAAGAGCCTCTTGGTATTTGTGCCGGTATTGGTGCATGGAACTACCCTCTGCAAATTGCTTGTTGGAAATCAGGCCCGGCACTGGCTGCGGGTAATGCGGTTATTTTCAAACCTTCAGAAGAAACACCACTTGGCGCAATTAAACTTGCAGAGATTTTCATCGAAGCGGGTGTACCTGCTGGCGTATTTAACGTTGTGCAAGGCGCTGCTGAAGTAGGGCAATGGTTAACAGCAAACCCAAATATTGAAAAAGTGTCGTTCACTGGTGAAGTGGGCACAGGCAAAAAAGTGATGGCAAGCGCTGCTGGTTCACTTAAAGATGTGACCATGGAGCTTGGCGGTAAGTCACCGTTATTAGTATTTGATGATGCCGATGTATCTCAAGCTGTTAGTGCGGCAATGTTAGGTAATTTTTATACGCAAGGTGAAATCTGCACTAACTGTACGCGCATTTATGTGCACAAAAATGTTTATCAGCAGTTTATTGATGAGCTGAAAACACGCACTGAGCAAAATATTATTGCTGGCGACCCAATGGATCCTGAGGTGAATTTAGGGGCGCTTATCTCTAAAAAGCATCAAGAGCTTGTACTTGGCTATATCGATAAAGGTATTCAAGAAGGCGCAACCTTGCTAACCGGCGGTAAGGCATTGTCACCTGCATCTGCACCAAACGGTTACTTTGTGGAGCCGACCGTTTTTGTCGACTGTAAAGACGACATGACCATAGTTAAAGAAGAGATCTTTGGCCCAGTAATGAGTGTGTTGGTGTTTGATGATGAAGATGACGTTATTCAGCGTGCAAACGATACCCACCTAGGCTTAGCCGCAGGCGTGTTCACTAAAGATATTCAGCGCGCACACCGCGTGATCCATCAATTACAAGCCGGTATTTGTTGGATAAACAGCTATGGTAATTCACCTGCTGAAATGCCTGTAGGTGGTTACAAGCAATCAGGTATTGGCCGTGAAAACGGTATCGAAACTTTAGATCACTATACCCAAACTAAATCGATTTATGTGGGTATGAGCAATATAGAGAGTCCATTTTAATGAGTACACAGAACTATGATTACATCATAGTCGGTGCTGGCTCAGCAGGCTGCGTGTTGGCAAACCGACTATCAGCAGACCCTTCGAATAAGGTGTTATTACTTGAAACGGGTGGTAGCGATAAAAGCATTTTTATAAAGATGCCTACCGCGCTATCAATCCCAATGAATACTGACAAATATGCATGGCAATTTCATACCGAGCCAGAGCCATATTTAGATAACCGTCAAATGCACTGCCCACGAGGTAAGGTGTTAGGTGGCTCATCATCGATTAATGGCATGGTCTATGTACGTGGTCATGCCAAAGATTTTGATGAGTGGCAGCAACACGGCGCTAATGGTTGGGATTATCAAGCATGTTTACCGTACTTTAAACGTGCGGAATCATTCTACTTAGGTGGTAACAGTTACCGTGGCGATAACGGCCCATTAGGGGTTAATAACGGTAATGAAATGGCTAACCCGCTTTATAAAGCCTTTATCAAAGCGGGCCAACAAGCAGGTTATGCGCAAACTGATGACTACAATGCAGCCCAGCAAGAAGGTTTTGGGCCAATGCATATGACAGTTAAAGATGGCGTAAGAAGCTCTGCTAGCCGTGAGTTTTTAGACCCAGTTAAGTCACGTAAAAACTTAACGCTAGTCACCGGTGCTTTAGCTGAAAAAGTTTTGCTAGAAGGCAAAAAAGCCGTGGGCGTTGAGTATTCAGTATCAGGCTCTAAGCAGCAAGCATTTGCAGCAAAAGACGTTATTTTAAGTGCGGGCCCAATTGGTTCACCGCATATTCTGCAATTATCAGGTATTGGTGATAAAGACATCCTGAGCGAAGCGGGTGTTGAGGTTAAACATCACTTACCAGGTGTTGGCCAAAACTTACAAGACCACTTGGAGTTTTACTTCCAATATAAGTGTAAGCAACCAATTACTTTAAACGGCAAATTAGGCCTTGTTTCAAAAGGGCTAATTGGTGCTCGTTGGTTATTAAATCGCTCAGGTTTAGGGGCGACTAACCATTTTGAATCATGTGCATTTATTCGCTCAAAACCGGGTGTTGAATGGCCAGATATTCAGTATCACTTTTTACCAGCAGCCATTCGTTATGACGGTAAGAGTGCCTTTGATGGTCATGGTTTCCAAGTTCATGTTGGGCATAACAAACCAAAAAGCCGTGGTGCGGTGACAATTAAGTCGGCGGATCCACAGGTTGCGCCTAAGATCCAATTTAACTACTTACAGCATAAAGATGACATTGAAGGCTTTAGAGCTTGCGTACGTCTAACTCGTGAGATTATTGAACAGCGTGCGTTTGATGAGTACCGCGATGATGAAATTCAACCAGGTAAAGATGTTCAAAGCGATGAAGAAATCGATGCTTTTGTTCGTCAAGCGGTTGAGAGTGCTTACCATCCGTCATGTTCGTGCAAGATGGGTGAAGATGAGATGGCCGTGGTTAACTCGCAAACTCAAGTGCACGGTATCGAAGGTTTACGGGTTGTGGATTCATCTATCTTCCCAACCGTTCCAAACGGTAATTTAAATGCGCCAACCATTATGGTGGCAGAAAAAGCGGCGGACCACATTTTAGGTAAGCCTGTGTTATCGGCATCAACTGCAGATGTTGCCATGGAAAAACAATGGCAATCAACGCAGCGTAGTTCGGAGATCTAATAAGGCCACCCGCAGTTTCGGCTGTGGGGCTTGCAGTGGCGCGCATCACGAGTTGTTTGTGGTGCGTTAATGCGAGGAATAAAACTGGAGAAACAATGAAGTATTATTACTTATTTTGGGGGGGTAACTATGACCTTTTGGCTTAGTGCTGGCATCATTTTTACCCTGTTAGCAATTGCGGTTATTTTATTTAAATGGGGTACGGTTAGGTGTGTTGGCGTCACACCAGTTAGAACGTTTACGTTCATTGCAATTTTATTTACATCGGGCCTAGATGTTGGCTTGATTATGTTTCCACTGACAGAGTTTGCAGGTTATGCAGACATAAAAGCAAGCCCAGAGTATGCGTTTGCCAATCCATTAGCCATCGAGTTTGGTTTTTGGGGCTTCTTGATCTGGGGATTTTATTTCCTTACGTGCTTTTATTTCTGTGTAATAGAACCCAAAGTAAAGTTCTTTGAAATTGCTTTGGTAAAACTAATTAATAACGTTGTTATTATTGGGACATGCGCATTTACTGCATTTTTACTGCTGTCGAATTTGCCTTGGTATTTACCGTCGCTCGGTGATGGCGAGTCAATTATTCCGACATTCTACTTAATGGTGTTTGCAGCGATTTGTTTTGCTGTGTATTCAAGCACAGACATTAAGTATGTACGCTTTTTAAGTATTTCGACTACTTGGTTGTTTATCGCTTTAATCACATTTATGTGGTTCGGTGCCTTTGTTGGGTCTGATGCACAAACATCAGCATTTGTTGATAACCTTACGTTGATCGGTGGTTACTTTGGCAACATCAATGAGTTTGTATTACCACTGAATGATTACCATGCCTTCTACCTGTTTTGGTGGTTTGCTTGGAGTATTATGATTGGTCAATTTACCTCGCGCTTTGTGGGTGGCTTAAAAACTTACCAAGTGCTGGCGGCTATGTTGATTTTCCCGTCTATTCCAATCGCTATCTGGTTTAGTGTTTTGTATCAATACCATGAAGCGGGTATTGCAACAGCAGGCTTGAAAAACATCGCTATGGTGTTTGTTGGTGTGGTGTTTGTGATCAACTCACTTGATTCTTTGATCCGTTTATACACAGATAACCTAAACTTAACGGTGAAACGTTTTGGTAAGGTTAATTATATTGTCTTAAATGTGGTGGCGCTTTCGTTATTAACCCTGCTGTTTAAGTTCGACTTTTTACAGATCCAATGGGTTGGCGCGCTAGTTATTGCGTTATTTTTCGGCTGTGCTGCCTTTATTGGCTACAGCAAGTTAAAAACAGTGAAAAATATCGAAGGTTCACCAAAAGACAATAAATTAGATTACACAAAAATAGAAACAGTTAGCTAAGGGAAACCAACATGACAACAAGACAAACAGTATTAGCAGCAGCGTTGCCATTGGCATTACTATCGACATCAGCCATGGCTGACTTATCTACTACGGTTACATTGGCATCAGATTACACCTTCAATGGTGTCAGCCAAACCATGAATGACCCAGCGATTCAAGGCAGCTTAGATTATGCCTTTGCAGATTCAGGTATGTATGTAGGTACGTGGGCTTCAAATGTAGATTTTGGCGATGGCA
Source organism: Pseudoalteromonas sp. PAR1 (assembly GCF_947311895.1). NCBI lineage: Bacteria > Pseudomonadati > Pseudomonadota > Gammaproteobacteria > Alteromonadales > Pseudoalteromonadaceae > Pseudoalteromonas > Pseudoalteromonas sp. PAR1. The sequence continues at coordinate 83,523 of NZ_CAMZMY010000006.1, forward strand.
CTGACATTGAATGGGATGCGTATTTTGGTAACTATGCTGAGTTAACGGATGCCCTTAGTGTTGATTATGGTATTGCTTACTACTCTTACCACGGTGAAGATTACTCAAGCGATGGCAACTACCCAGAGGTGTATTCGAAATTTGGTTATGCCAGCAGCATTGGGCAAGTAGAGCTTAATTTTTGGTATACTTGGGACTATTTTGGTACTGGTGCAGGCCATTTAATTTACATGCTAGCGCACACATTTGAAGTAGCGCCAAACCATGCAATTCGTGCCAGCTTTGATGTATCTAATTCATTAGATGGCGATAAGTTTAGCTGGGATGGCAGCGATAAGTCATATAAGCATTATCGTTTAGCGTATCAAACGAGCTATGCAGGGTTTGATATTGAAATTGCAGGTGAGAATACCAGTATTGATTCTGAGTATGCAGACGAGCGGATTGTCGCGTCTATTTCGCGTAGCTTTGATTTGTAAGCACAGCTTTAATATAAAAACGGCTAACCTTGGTTAGCCGTTTTTTTATGCCTAGAATCTGAAAGTTAAATCTCTTCGCCTTCGTGTTGCATCGCTAAATCATCAAGCTCTGCAAGAGTGTAATCAAAGCCACTGGTATCGACTTCGTAGCGTATTTTTACGCCATAACCCCCTTGGCAAAGACTCGCAGTAACTTTAGCCACTGACCAATGCTTAAGCTTGTTTAAAAACCGATTGGCGGTTTGCTGTGAGTCAAAGCGATAACTGACTTGCGATTCCATCTCTTTTCTAGCCTAAAATTTTTTCGAGAGTGTATGAAATTGCTCTGTTTAAATCAATTGCTCATTGAAAAACGCCAATGTGCGCTGCCATGAAAGCTCTGCCTGTTTTTCATCATAACGAGAGGTAGAGTCGTTATGAAAGCCATGGTTTGCTTTTTCATACATGTGCATAGTGTAAGGCACTTGATGCGCTTTTAAATCGCTCTCGTATTCAGGCCAAGTTGCATTAACGCGGTTATCAAGCTCGGCTAAGTGTACAAGTAGTGGAGCTTTGATATTTTGTCTCAGCTCTTTAACGGCCGGAGTGCCGTAATAAGGCACGCCCGCATCAATTAATTTGCTATCAACAGCTGCTAAGTAGTTAACCATATAACCACCAAAGCAAAAGCCTACCGCACCAAGTTTGCCGTTACTATTTGGGTGTTTTTTTATGTATTCTGCTGCGGCTATAAAGTCTTGTTGGATTTTTTGTTTATCCATAGAGCGCTGCATGGCGCGGCCTTCATCATCATTACCGGGGTAGCCACCAAGAGGGTGTAATGCATCTGGTGCAAAGGCAATAAAACCAGCTTTGGCAAGGCGGCGAGCAACATCTTTAATATAAGGGTTTAAGCCTCTGTTTTCGTGGATCACTAACACTATTGGGTGCTTACCCGTTAAATTAGCGGGTTTGACTAAATAACCTTTACCTTCGCCGTGACCTTTAAACGAATCAAAGGTTTTATAGCTGGCTTTAATATCAGGGTCATTAAAGGATACTTGCTCAGCTAATGCATAGTTTGGCAATAAAGCGCTACTTAGCATTGCCATTGAGTAGCCAAGGGCAGCTAAACCCCCCAGTTTTTTCATAAAGGTGCGACGGTCCATTAAGCCATGGGCGTATTCATCGTACCAATCGAAAGCTTCTTGGGGAATGTGGTTATGGCGTTGCTCAGTCATACTTATATCCTTTAAAAACGAGTTAGGTTTATAACTTTAGCTGAAATATCAGCGATTAACAGCCAGTTGCTTTGTTTGTATTACCACATCCATAAAGCGGCGCTGCCAAATGGCCTTAAAGGCTTTGTTGAATAAGTATAAAAAAATCAACGGCATTATTAGCAGCTTTAAAATCAGCAGTGACAAGATATTCAAAAAGTCGATAAATAAGTCTTCGACGGCAGCTACCATATTGCTAATGCCAGAGGTAACGGTGTCTATAATTTTACTCACCTGCGACGATTGGTCTTGATTGAGTGATGCATTTAAGTTTTCTAGTTGTTCGTTTAAGGCGTCTTTGTTTTGGTTTAGCTGTCTTTGCTGGTTTAGCACCGCATTAAATTGCTCAGTTAGTTGCTGCTTTTTATCGAGTAATGGCTTGGCTTGTTCAAGCTCAGTAAAGGTCAGTCGCTCAGACAAACTGCGGGTAGCTTGAATCGCTTCTATTTGGGTATCGACCTCTGTTAGCTTAACTTTGAGTTCTGTCGCTTGCTGGTGGTTCTTAATCTGCTGCTCATTTAATAGAGAGAGCTTGTCGAAGATGGTTTGTTTTTCACTATCGACCTCGGCCTTTAGCTTGGCTGATAGGGCAGAGGCATTATTTGCACTGCTATTTACTGTCTCGACTTTTTCGCTCACGATTTCACTTTGCTGGTTTATTTGCTCATCTAAGAATATCTGGCTAACAAGGCCTGTTGTCAGCACCACTGCTGGCACTAAAAAACGAATTAAAATAAGGCTCGCCATAATTTTATGGCGCAAGTTAGGTAAATAGTTACGCCATTCACAAATAAAGTAAGCGACGACCGAAACAGTAAATACACTGCTAAAAATAACCCCCGAAGAAATAGTGTATAAAATGCGTTGTAAAAATAATGAGCCGATAGCGAGGCGCATGGCATCTGACATGTATTCTGCTAAGTCATTTACTGGGTCGAGTAATTGTGCAGGTTGAATACTGGCAATACCAATGCCCACTTCGGCTGATTGCAACAGCGATATAGCAGCATTAACTGTACGAGATGATGCGTACACTAGGGTTGATTGCATAAGGGCGTTGTCGATAAAGCGCATGATGAAATGGTTATAATGCTCTAGCCAACAAAGAAGTAGCAGTATTGTAAGAGATAAATACTTGATAATATGTTGTTTAGTTAGCATAACGCCCCCGACAGTTAGTAAGCTTCTTCACGCTACACTATTCATAGCCATTGAAGCAATCTAATAGGATTGAATTATTTTGCCGATTAACTGTCTATGAATTGCTATTAATCGCTTTAGAGGAAATATGAAAGAACCTGCATCAATTGGCCAGTGCTGTATTGAAGATTTAGACCCAGTGCAAGACTTAGGTCGTTTAGTCTCTTATTTGCGTTCAAACCTGGTGACTCATCTTGATGATGCTTTAGAGGATAAAGAGCTAACGTCGGCCCAATACATAGTGGTTGTGCTACTTGCGCGTGGCAAAGTAAATACCTTGGCTGAGCTGTGTGAGCACATGGTGTATGACCGTGGTGCCATGAGTCGATTACTTTCTCGTTTAGAAGATAAGGGCTTAGTTGCTAAAAAGCAGTCAGTTGAAGATCGCCGTTCAACTCTTTTATACCTGACTGAAAAAGGCCAACAGCTCTATCCAGAAATTTTACCAACCGTGAATGATATCTATCGTAAAGCACTCACAGGCTTCTCTGATGACGAGCAAAAGCAACTTGCTAGCTTGTTGTTTAGAGCAATTCATAATTTAAAAGCATAAATTTCTATAAGCGGTACGTTGTCGCTGTTAGCGCATTTTGATAATATAGTTGCCTAGGCATTTAATTTTAACAAGTCCGGGTTGTTATGTTCGAATCATCTTTGCTTGCACAGCTTCACGCTCAATTTCCAGCTCATCAATTTAACCCAGAAGGTTTGTCGGTTGTTCACACAGGCCGTTTTGCCAATGCCATTGTTTATCGTTATAAAGACGCGCAATTTGACTTAATTATTAAAGACTTTCAGCACAGCCCATGGTGGGTAAGAAAAACCATCGCGCCGCTTTTTATCAATCAAGAGTACAAGGGGCTGGCACGCCTGCAAGACGTAGATGGAGTGGTCGATAACTTTTGTCGTTTGTCATCAATTGCTATTGCTTATGATTTTATTGAAGGCACGCCACTTCGCCAGCTTGTCATGCAACAGCAGCATTTATCGGGTGAGTTCTTTAAAGAGTTTGAGCGCTTAGTAGCAAAAATGCACCGCCGAGGCGTGGTGCACCTCGATTTACGTAATTTGGGAAATGTGATTTGTTCGACAGATGGCAAGCCTTACATTATTGATTTTCAGTCAGCGATTCGCTTTGCACGGTTTCCGCGCTGGTTACAGCGTTTTATGCGTGGTGCCGATATGAGTGGGGTTTATAAAGCATGGCAGAAGCTAGCCAATGATTCGTTACCGCAAACAAAGGCGGATTATTTACACGACTTTAATCATGTTCGTAAGCGTTGGATCTTTAAAGGATATCCGCTACAACGCGCTTATTTATGGTGTAGTGGGGCTGTGACTCAGATTCTTAATTCTGACTTTATTCGTAGTATTTTTGAAAGGTTTTAAAAAGCGCGTTTGCACGCGCTTAGTGGGGAGAACTAGTATTTAGGCCAACCATTAGCATCCCAGTTAAGAGTACTAATAAGAAGCTTTGGTCTGCCATTATCACCGGCATCATAGGCATGACGAACAATCACATCGGTATTTAGAATATCTTGCCCACCCGGGCCTACCCATTGATTATTACCTGCATCAAGAATGCTACCGCCACCAGATAACAGATTATTGCCATTTTTATCTAGGTAAGGGCCGCGAATATCGGTAGAACGACCGTATGCAATGCGGTAGGTGCTGTTAGTGCCTTCACAACATTTACCCATTGATACAAATAAGTAGTAGTAACCTTGGCGATAGATAATCGTGGGCGCTTCAATACCACCTGGACGACTTGCCAATGAGTAAATTTGACCAAATGGTTTCATCGTTATTGGGTTGATACGTGTTAGTTTAATACCCGAGTTCCATGAGCCAAATGTTAGCCAAGGTGCACCATCTTTTGCCACCACAAGATCGGGGTCAATAGCGTTGTAATTATTGCTATTGGTGGTGTTGATCACTAAACCATCATCACGCCAATCGCCTGCAGCAACACTGCTGGCTGATGCTAAACCGATAGCACTGACTCGGGAACCAAAGGTCGAAATGGCATAATAGAGCCAGCTACGATTATTGTAGCGTTTTAATTCAGGCGCCCAGACATCAATTCCATCATGATCAGGCACATAGTTCTCCCACCAAGCAAGTCCATTAGGAAAAACAGGTAAAGCATCATTCCAGGCCACACCATCACTTGAGTATTTACCATAAATTCCTGGGCCAGTTTGAAAAATCCACCAGGTGCCATTTTCATAGCCAATAGTCGGATCATGGGTGACTAAACTACCAGTCAGTGGCCAGTGATCTGCTGCGCCATTGGTTGTTGATGGATCAAAAGGGGTTGATTCAACATTGGCAAGTTTGGTTAGCTGCCATTGCTGCGCATCGCTGCCGTTGTAGCTCCACTGGCTAATATTTGCGCCATCGTTGCCATTAAATTCATATAAGTCGAGCGCTTTACCACTGTGATCATTGATAAAGCTGTAATAGCCGCTTCCTTCATCATTTATTTGCCAGTGTTGGCTGGCGAGATTTGCATATTCGTACTGTACAACATTGCCACCGTCGGCTGTTGACCACTCATATACTTCTAGGGCCTTACCGCTGTTCAGGTTAATAACTGAATAATTATTACCACCAACATTGGTAATTAACCAGCGCTGGGTGTCGTGGTTAGTGTCAGCCCACTGACTAACATTTGCACCATCATTGGTTTGCGCGCTTTCTACTTCAACAAACTTAGCACTGTACTTTGATTTAATTGTATATACGCCATTATCAAGCGCATAAGCACTGGGAAGTATCAGTATTGTTGCAAAGCTAAACGCAGCGAGCGCTTTTTTTGAAAGTATCATTGTGTCTCCAAATCATTGTTATTGAGCTTTCCTTGTGTGTTTTGCTCCTTTGATTAGTTTTGATCTACAGCTAACAACCCAATTAAGAGCATTGGTGTAAATGCAAACTATTTATAATACTTTATTATATTATTACCTTTGTAAAGTTTTTCGGTAATAAAATTAACAAAAATTTTACCTTTAACTATTTAGGAAGGGATTTGAGTGTTTAGCTGAGATACAAAAAAGCCACTTAGTCAGTGGCTTTTCGGATGTTATTGAGTAATAAACTGACTGGGAATATCCCATTTGAGGGTATGCAGTTGGCCTTGCCAAGTTTGTATGGTGATCCACAGTTTATCATCTGCTGAGATAGTTTTAGGGGCTATCGCGTGGGCATGCTGACCGTGATTGGTGCCATGCATTATGCCTTCTTCATCTTTTGCAAACTCTGCCAGTGGCAAAGGTGACTGACCAATATTTAAATACGCCTGACGAATATTGCTTATGTCACCTTGATTAAAAGCAATAAAGAAGTCTTTAACGTATTCGTTGTGGTGTGAGTAAGGAGCATCTTCATTTAGCGGCATTGGAGCGATTTTAAATTCGCCTGCTTGCTGCTCTTGCCAAAGTGCAGGAAACTGAGGGTTCAATGATTGATAAATAAACCAAACAGGTAAAGCCAGTACTACAGCATGCAAAATATACTTTTTACGTTGCCACCAAGTTGCTTGTAAACGAGCCATTAATTTGCCTCCTGAACGTTATTTACTGGCGCAGCTTGGCGCGCTTTTACAGGTTTGTTATTTACTAATTTTGCGGCATACATCATAAAGCCCGTGATTGACATACCAGTTAAAATCAAACCAAAGATAAACCAAATAACTTTTGTCCACAGACCGCCAATATTACCGTAATGCAGTGGATCAGCGATATGCGAGAGGGTAAGAATTCCCGACATGGTTTCTGGGCTTTTACTTGCTGCAATTTCGCCAGTCCAAGGATTGATTGACGTTGAGTAGGCGTAGTTATCGTAGAAAATAGTATCGCCACTGCCCATGATATTAAACATGCCACGGTTATGCTCTGGCAGCATCACATAGCTAGGTTTGAAATCTGGGTATTTTTCTTTGGTAATAGCCAATGCCGCTTTTAAATCGGTAGGCGGTGTTTGTTTATCCGCAGGTAAAGTTGACACAGCCACTAGCGGTGCATGCTCTTCTATGTCCATTTCGTTATGCCACATGATGGCTTGAACTAAATACCACAAGCCAGTGAGTGCCATTACTGCCATAAACCAAATTGACCAAACGCCACTTAGGGTATGTAAATCTTTTAGAAAGGTTTTTTTGCCTTGGTTAAAACGCAGTTTTGGCTGGCTAAAGGCACGCCAAAAGTTTTTATAAATCACTAAACCAGTTACTAGTGCGCCTAAAATTACAAAAGCCATGGCGCTGACGAGGTAGTACCCAACGCTGTAACCTTCTTGCCAAGGGAAGAACAGCCAGCCGTGCAGGGTACGCATAAACTCGATAAACGATATTGTTGTATTAACTGCTTGTACTTCACCTGTGTATTGATTGACGTAGGCTACCGCGTATGGCTTATCGGTATCAGTGAAAATAACCGCATTAACCAGGTAAGGCTCGTAAGTGAGCACACTCATCACATCGGCGGTTGGGTAGGCTTTTTCAACGCTATTAATAACTTCATCAACCCCCAATGCTGGTAAGTCGTTAGGATTGTTTGCACGTGCCTCACTATTGGTGAGCCAAGTGAGCTCATGGCTTATCACAGACACAGTGCCTGTGACACAAATAAAGCAAAATAGCACCCATAAAGGAAGCGAAAACCAACCATGCAGTTGGAACCAAAGACGTTTACTCATGGTAAAAATAGCTCGACGTTAATTGATGATAGTAATTGTTATCATTCAAATTGTACTACAGTCTTTTAAGTAAACACAATGTCTGTCGACGAGCTGAAAAAAAGGCGCTATTAAGCGCCTTCTTCATTATTTTGATTGAGGGTAACAATTCGTTGCGGGAATGGTATTTCGATATCCGCCCCTTGAATTGCTTTAAATACATTGCGGTTGACCGCTAATTTAGTCTCAATAATTTTGGTGGTTGGCACCCAATAACGATAACTCAAGGTAACACCGCTGTCGGCAAAGCGCTCAATACCGACTTGTGCATGAGGAGCATCACTAACTAGCTCATGCTCGTCTAACACTTTTTCGATAAGCTCAATAGCGAGATCAGCATTGGCATCATAAGCGATGTCTATTTCACCTTTAACTAATGAATAGCTAAACGAGTTATGTAAAATCTCACCAACAATATGTTTGTTAGGGATGGTGATTTCGACTTTTTCTTCGTTTATTAGAATTGTGTGACCAAGCTCAATGGTTTTAACTTGCCCACTGACACCTTTTACTTCGATAGTATCACCCACAACAAAAGGCCTTGTTGCAATAATCGCAAGTCCTGCACCATAGTTTGACAGCATGCCTTGTAGCGCCAAACCAGCACCTAATGATGCGGCACCAATCGCTGCGACAAAAGGGGTTACGCTAATGCCAATTTTGCCAAGGGCAATAACCAAGAACATGATGATCAGTAATACTTTGATGACATTACTGACAAAGTTAGTCAGTGTAATATCGATATTGTGACGTTGCATTAGACCTGCAACCATATTCGACACTTTTTGCGCTATCCATAAGCCAATGAAGAGAATTAATATGGCACCTAAAATTTGCATGCTGTAGGTGACCAAATATTCCATGATCAGATTGTAGTATTTCTCGACTTGTTGTATTTCAGACTCAATCATATGTTTTCCTAACAAGGTTACTGCTAATGCTGACTATACCAGAACATATTGCATAACAGGATAGAGTAGCGGCACTATTATAGCGCTCAGTAGTGCACTTAATGCCATTGCCACTGAGGCAAATGCCCCCGCTTTAGGTTGCTCTACAATTAATGATGCAGTGCCTATTGCATGACAAGCTGTGCCGATTGCGACACCTTTTGCTTGCGCATTGCGGATATTTATCAGCGAGAAAATCAAATTACCAAATATGGCTCCCAGCACACCAATGAATATCACCATAGCTGCTGCCAAAGAGGGAATACCACCAAGAGCATCTGTAACAAGTAACGTTATTGGCGTAGTGACCGATAGACTAGCGAGTGAGGCGCTTAGCTGCGCAGGCGCATCGAATAAATAACAAATAAATGAAGCAACCACTGTTGCATTGATCACACCTAAGCTACAACTAATAAGAATCAATAACAGGTTTTTTTTGACATGTATAAATTGCTGATAAAGCGGTAATGCTAAAGCTACGATAGCAGGCTCTAAAAACCAACTTAAAACTTTACTGTGCTTGGCAAAAGGCTCATATGGGAGTTTTAGTGCCACTAACAGTGCAGAAACTAACACGATTGCCCAGCACACTGGGTTAGTTAAAGCTTTGCTGATCGCATGTTGCGTTTTAGCGTTCAAAAAACGTAAAACCAAGAAAAGGCAAACAGTTAAAGGAATGCTGAACCACCATAAACTAACTGTCATTTTCGCGCCCCTTAAAGTAGGCGAATAGTGAGCCAATGAGAATAATGCTCGTCAGGGGAACAATAATAAACACGGCAAGAAGGAGTAACCAGTGTTCGTTAATAACTCCTAAATGCTCAATAATACCGACGCCTGCAGGAATAAAAAACAGCGGCATAAAGTTCAGTAATGGGGTAGCTGAGGGTTTTAAATCTTGCTCTTTAACTAAGCCTGTTAAAAGAAGAATGAGTAATAAAACCATGCCAAGTAATGGTGCAGGGAATGTGCTTGCAAACAAAGCCGTTAAATATTTAGCAATGGCTAAACAAGCAAGGATGATGGCACTACTGATAAGGTATTTCATGATTGTGAATAATTGCGAATAAAGTACAACTACATCATACCCTTGTCAGTTGTACTATGCGACTTTAGCTTACCATGATTTGGCATTATTATACTGGATATCCTCTGCACCTTTTGCCTTCGCAATCGCCTTTTTGGTATTAGGATTCATCAGTAAGCGAATTTGACTCCAGGTTTCTTTAGCGAGGATTTTACGCTGCTGTGAGCGGTAGCTTTGCTGAGTAATTCGCTTAATTGCAGCAAGCGTATCTGGCGAGCGGGCCATTAAGGTTTCAAGGACAGCATCGGTTTGTTTATCGACATCATCAGTCAGTTGCGTAACCAAGCCATATTCTTTAGCGTCTTCAGCTGATATAGGCTCTGCATGACTTGCTAACCAAAGTGCTTGGTCGCGCTTCATTAAGCCTGCAAGTACTACGTTTGCCCCCATATCAGGACACAGGCCCCAACGCGCTTCCATAATCGCTAATTTAGCGTTTTTATCGACGATGCGGTAATCAGCACCGAGTGCGATTTGCATACCGCCACCAAAGCAATGTCCGGTCACTTTTGCAATCACCGGAATACTTAAGTCTTGCCACCCTAACACCACTTTTTGCGCTAAGTTTTGGTTTCCTGGTAACCACTTGAATAACAGCTTGATGATATTACTCGGCTTTTTCATCACCGCAGCAACATCAAGACCAGAGCAAAAATGGTCGCCTTCGCCAGAGATAACCACAGCGCGTAAACTGCGATCGCGTTTAATTTTTTTGATTACGTTTGCAAGTTCGACAAACATGGCAAAACTGAGTGCATTTTGTTTCTCGGGACGAGCAAGGCTTACCCATGCGACCTGTTGTTTTATTTCTAGTTTTATCATGGTAACTCCTCTGACCTGTTTGTTAGAGCTTACGAGCTAATTACAACTAAGTAAAGAATTGCTGATGTGTCGCAAGGAATCATTATATTTTCCAAAAATGGGTAACCTTGTCATATATTTAGTTACAAATTGGTGTATATTTTTAAAACAAAGATGCTAGTTCATCGCTAGTTTGATTTTGTGATTAGTTAGATACTTTCGCAAAATCCCATGACACGACTAGACTTAGCTTTAAGTCGCGCTACAAGGAGTATATATATGCTGATGCGCAAAACAGCTCGCATAACTAAACAATCATCTCGTTCTTTGGCTTTTGCTGCAATTTCTGTAGCATTAACAACCACATTGCTTGGCTGTTCAGATGATAAAGCAAAACAACAAGCTACGCCGCCTCCGGCTGTTTCTGTGTTTAATGTCTCTACAAAAGAAATCGGCAACTATCGTGAATTTGTAGCACGAACCGAAGCGTTTCAAGAAGTAAAAATTAGAGCTCGTGTAGAAGGTGAGTTAATAGAACGACACTTCGATGAAGGATCTACTGTTGAGAAAGACCAGTTACTGCTGCGTATTGACCCGTCTGAATACCGCTCGACAGTGGCTAAAGTAAAAGCCGATCTAAAAAGTAAAATTGCAGCAGCGAGTTCAGCTGAACGCGATTTAAAGCGCGGCCGAGAAGTCGCCTCTGATGGGTTTATCTCTCAGTCTGATCTAGATAAATTAACCACTAATTTCGAACAAGCAACAGCAGCTGTAAAGGCAACTGAAGCTGAACTTGAAAAAGCAGAATTAAATTTAAGCTACACCGAAATACATGCTCCATTTACAGGGCGCATTGGTAAAGTAAATTACGATGTAGGGAATATTGTTGGCCCATCATCAAATGAGCTTGCTGAATTGACAGATGTTGACCCTATCTATGTTAGTTTTCAGGTGGAAGAGGGAGACTACATTAGTTATCGTCAAGAGCATCAAACTAGTGAGAGCAACCCGCAAGATGTACCTATCGATTTAACTCTTAAACTTCCTAACAATTCAACATTCCCAAATAAAGGTGTGCTTGATTTTGCTGATACAAAAATTAATCAAAACACCGGCACTGTAGAGCTAAGAGCTGCGTTCGATAACCCTGAGGGGATCGTGATGCCAGGCTTATTTGTAACCTTAATTGTTGAAAGCACAAATAAAAAAGAATTAGCGCTGATCCCACAAGTCGCTGTGCAGGAAAATCAACAAGGGAAATTTGTACTTGTTGTTGATGATCAAAACAAAGTTGCTATGCGCATTGTTCAATTAGGTCGACGCATTAATGCTATGTGGGTTGTTGAGTCAGGCTTAGAGGCTGGTGAAAAAGTCATTATTGAAGGTTTACAAAAAGTGCGTCAAGGCGCTGAGGTTAAACCGGTAGAAAAGCAAGTCGATCCGACAACGGGCACCATCACTAGCAAAGCTAACTCTTAGGAGTGGGATATGATCAGTAAAACATTTATATCTCGTCCTAAGTTTGCCTTGGTAATATCGATTGTTATTACCATCGCGGGGTTAATTTCAATGTCATTATTGCCAGTGAATATGTACCCGCAAATAACACCACCACAAGTGCAGATATCTGCCAGCTACCCAGGCGCAAGTGCGCAGATCGTTGAAGAGTCTGTTGTGCGGCCCATTGAAGAGCAAGTCAATGGGGTTGAAGATATGATGTACATAGAATCCACCTCATCGAACAATGGCACCGCGAATATTACGGTGTACTTCAAGGTCGGTACAGATACTGATATTGCTCAAGTTAATGTTCAAAACCGAGTTGCACTGGCGGAGTCAGGTTTACCTGAGGAAGTGAAGCGCCAAGGTGTATCGGTTAAGAAAAAGTCTAGTTCAATGTTGCTCGGTATTAACCTTTACTCTGATAAGGAAAATATTGACGCAATCTTCTTGAGCAATTACGCAACTAACTACTTAACTGAACCGTTAGGGCGTATTAACGGGGTTGCTTCTGCTGAAGTTATGGGGGAGCAAACCTATTCAATGCGCTTGTGGTTACGCCCAGATCGTATGGCTTCGCTTGGTTTAACTGTGGCTGAAGTGCGGGCTGCATTGCAAGAACAAAATACTATTGTAGCCGCAGGTAAATTGGGTGCTGCGCCATCGGCTCCTAGTCAGCAATTTGAATACTCGATTCAAGCAAGAGGGCGCTTAAAAACCCCAGAAGAGTTTGGTCAAACCATAATTCGCTCAAATAAAGACGGTAACTTTGTGCGCTTGAACGATATTGCGCGCATTGAACTGGGGGCGGCAAGTTATAGCACCACCGCAAAATTAAACCAGCAAGACACCGCGTTTATTGTAATTTACCAATTGACTGAAGCGAATGCGACGCAAGTAGCTAACGATGTTAAAGCACGAATGGAAGAGCTTGCAAAACAATTGCCCGATGGTGTGAAGTATTCGATTCCTTATGACACCACAGAATTTATTAACCGTTCAATCGAAGAAGTGGTGGTTACTCTGGTTCAAGCTGTTGGCTTGGTTATTTTAGTGGTTTTTTTATTCTTACAAAACTGGCGCGCAACGCTTATTCCAACGGTCGCTATTCCAGTATCTTTAGTGGGCACTTTTGCTTTTATGATGATGATGGGTTATTCCATTAACCTGATCACTTTATTTGGCTTGGTACTCGCAATAGGTATTGTTGTTGATGATGCCATCATTGTTATAGAAAACGTTGAGCGGATACTAAAAGAAGAAAAGCTACCAATAAAAGAAGCGGTCACAAAGGCGATGGAGCAAGTATCAGGGCCAATAGTAGCAACGACCTTAGTGCTGCTTGCGGTGTTTGTGCCTGTTGGTTTTATGCCAGGGATAACGGGTGAGCTTTATAAGCAATTTTCGGTCACGATTTCGTTTGCAGTGCTTATTTCCTCCGTTAATGCATTAACCCTGAGTCCTGCATTATGTGCATTACTGCTTAATGAAAAAGCCATGAAGCCTATTAAATGGTTAGCACCATTTGAAAACATCATTACGCGCTCAACCAATGGTTACAGTAAAGTTATTAACTTTATCCTAAAACGTACAGCAAGAATGGCACTGTTTGCCGTGGTTATTTTTGCAGCTGCTGGGTGGTTGGTGAAAACTGTTCCTACGGGCTTTGTACCAGCAGAAGATCAAGGCTTCTTGTTTGTAGATGTGCAACTTCCAGATGCTGCAGCAAGTGCCCGTACCCAAGATGTGATGCACAAGTTGGGCGATATTGTGAAAAATGAACCAGCTGCAACCGATTTTATTGCGGTGTCTGGTTTTTCATTACTTGGTGGTGCAGGCTCAAACAACGCTTTGGGTATCGTGGTACTGAAAGATTGGGAAGAGAGAACGAGTCCGGAGCTTGGCTTACGTTCGGTTTTAACCCGCTTGATGGGACAGTTCTGGGCAATGCCAGATGCGCAAATCATGGCATTTAACCCTCCTTCAATACCCGGGCTTGGCACTAGTGCAGGCTTTGAGTTTAGATTACAAGACAGTGAAGGGCGTGAGCCAGCAGAGCTTGCTCAAGTGTTAAATGGCCTTGTTTATGAAGCAAACCAGCGACCAGAACTTTCTAATGTATACAGTACCTTTAGGGCTAATGTGCCACAGTACTTATTAGAGGTAGACCGTAATAAGGCGAAAGCACAAGGGGTCGCATTGAGTGATATTTTCTTGACGCTACAAGCGCAATTAGGCTCATTATATATTAATGACTTTAATCAATTTAGCCGTACTTACCGAGTGATCATGCAGGCAGAAAGCCAATTTAGACAGAACCCAACAGACTTGCAGTATTACTATGTACGAAATGATGAAGGTGCCATGGTGCCGCTCACAACACTCGCTAAACTTGAGCCAATTCTTGGCCCTACAAGTTTAACGCACTTTAACTTATATCGTAGTGCAAGCATTAGCGGACAACCAGCGGCGGGTTATGCAAGTGGTGATGCTATTAAAGTAATGCAAGAGTTGGCTGAACAATTGCCAACGGGCTATGTATACGAATGGGCAGGCCAATCGAAACAAGAAATTGAAGCCGGTAACATGGCTCCGATTTTGTTCGGCTTAGCAGTGGTATTTGTTTACTTATTCTTAGTAGCGCAATACGAAAGTTGGACAATTCCTTTCTCGGTTATTGCTGCGGTACCGTTGGCGCTATTTGGTGCCATGCTTGCGCTGTACGTAATTGGTATGGAAAACAACATTTATGCACAGGTGGGGTTAGTGCTGCTAATTGGTCTTTCAACCAAAACTGCCATCTTGATTGTTGAATTTGCTATGGAAGAGCGGGCTGCAGGAAAAACTATATTTGAAGCGGCATTAAATGCAGCCAAGTTACGTTTTAGAGCAGTACTGATGACGGCATTATCGTTTGTGCTTGGTGTACTACCGCTGGTATTTGCCAGTGGGGCAGGGGCAGGAAGCCGAATTTCACTTGGTATCACAGTGTTGTTTGGTATGCTTGCCGCCACAATTTTTGGTACTTTATTAGTGCCGCTATTTTATACTTTAGTGCAATCTATGCGCGAAAAAATCAAGGGTGAGTCAGCTCACGATTAATAATTGATAAAAAATAACAAAAAAGTCAGGGTAACCTGGCTTTTTTTTTGGCAAAAAAGAAAATAGGTTTGTTATCATATTCCGATTAACGCAATCCGAATGCGCAGAGGGTTTGAACAATGGCAGGTCCACGTTTATATAGTGAAGAAGAAGTAACACATCAGGCATATGATATCTTTTTAGAGTTAGCACCTGATAATTTGAATGAGCAGGATATTGCTGACTTTAATGAACACAGAGAAGAGTTAGGTTTTATTGAAGAAGGTGAGCCTGATGAGCAGTGGCAAGAATTTGTTGCACTAGAAATTGAACCTGAGCTGTTTGTACAAGTCTTAGTTGGACTTGAATTTGAAAACCAAGATATTTTATTCGCCAAGATTTTAATTAGCCGAGATAAAGATGCTCCGTTTTGCCACATACTTTGGAAAGATAGCGAATAACGCGCCAGCTGATGTTTGACTCTACTTTTAATTGTTTTAATACCCTAAAACGAATTATCTTAGCCGCCATGCTCGTTAGTAGTTGGCAGGCTTTTGCTGTTGATCCGTTTGAAGACTTTCATGAATACGGGCAATTATCAGAAGAAGAGATCCATAAAATTCATAAAGGTGAGTTGCTTTATGGTGATATTGAGTTTGGCTTTATGGTAAGTCGTGGTAATACAGATTCAACCAGCTTCAAACTTAAAGGTAACCTTTATCAAGACTTTGAAAAGTGGCGTAATCAATTTAAGCTCGACACCCTGTATAAGCGTGATCGTAACGATGAAACCGGAACTGAAGAAGTGTCTGCGGATCGTATCTTTGTATCTGGGCAAGGCAACTACAAGCTGAATGTCAAAAACGAATCATTCTTTATTTATAGTGATTACGAACGAGACAAATTTAGTGGTCTAGAGTTTAAAAGCACCGTTGCGACAGGATACGGAAATCGTATTTATCAAGGTAGTAAAAATAAGGTGGATATTGACGTAGGACCCGGTTTGTATCGCTCAGTGGCAGATCAAGAGACAGCCACAGAAGAAGATGAAACAAAAACAGGTTACTTACTTCGAATGGCATTGCAGTGGGAGCGTACGGTCTCTGCTCGCACTCGCTTTAATCAAGACGTCAGTTATGAACAATCGTTGTCGGGATTAAACTCTCGTTTAAAATCAGAAACCTCATTGATCAGCAAAATTATGGGTGATGTATCACTCAAATTTACTTATATGTATCGCTATAACTCAAAACCGGAAGAAGAAAAGCTCAAGTACGATTCTGAGCTGAGTGCGACCTTTGTTTATAGCTTTTAAGAGAATATCTCAGTATGTATCAACATAAGCAGTACGCTATTTTTATTTTTGTTATTTTAGGCTGGATTGGCGGCTTTATTGCCTTAGCATGGAATTTAATTGGTGCAGATATTCCACTCATGGTGTTTAGTGCTATCTTAGTGCTGGTGGCCTTTTTGTTTCATGGTTTAACCATCAAGGTGAGTGATAAAAACGTAAGCTGGGCATTCGGTCCGGGTGTATTTGGTAAAACAGTTACTTTTGATGAGATTGAATCTGTTCGGGCAGTAAGTAACTCATTTCGACATGGCATAGGCCTGCGCATTACACATGATGGGTGGGTTTACAGCGTCTCTGGATTCAGTGCCGTAGAGCTTGCTATGAAAGACGGTACAAAGTATCGCTTAGGGACCAATGACCAAGAAGGTTTACTTGCTGCGCTTAGAGAGCATATTGCTGAACCAGAGCCTGCACTGGATGCACAGAAAACAGCTGAATAAGCACTGAGATATAAAAAAAGCGCCAATGGCGCTTTTTTATAGTCATGGTTTAGTGGCTGTGACCACAACCGCCTTCACCGTGCACATGACCATGTGCCAACTCTTCTTCTGTTGCATCGCGTACTTCAAGTACTTCAACATCAAAATGTAGAGTGATGCCTGAAAGAGGGTGGTTACCATCTACAATCACATCTTCATCTTGGATTTCGATGATCATTACTGATTGATCACCGGCATCAGTTGTCGCACGAAACTGCATACCAACTTCGATTTCCATTCCTTCGAACATCGACTTAGGCACAGCTTGCATCAAGTCATCATGACGTTCACCATAGCCTTGCTCTGGTTCTACAGTTACGCTAAATGTGTCACCAGCTTCTTTACCTAGTAGCGCATCCTCTAGGCCTGGAATTAGGTAGCCAGTGCCCACGATAAACACCAGTGGTTCACCATCGAAAGAGTTGTCGATAGTGTTTTTGTTATTATCCAATACTGAATAATGCATTTTTACCACTTTGTTTGCTGCTACGATCATAGTCTTTCCTATTTATTCATCTTCGAGAGAGTAAGGCAGAGCTTGAATTGATAGCTCAACCTGAGGGAGGTGTTTAGCACGCAACACTTGGCCTGCCTCATTGTCGTTTGGCAGCACAACAAGGCCCATTAATGTTTGCGTATCTTGATTATAACTTTGGCTAATTAGCTTGCCTGCACGACGCCAATTCTCGCCCATCTTGGTTTCGAGCTCAAGCTCATCAAGTTGACCTTCGGCTGTGCCTGCAACGATATACATAGCGCGTTTATTTTTGCCCAAATATTTCATGCGAGCGACTGTTTCTTGGCCTGTATAACAACCTTTTCTAAAGCTGATACCACCTAGTGCTTGTAGGTTCACCATTTGTGGTACGTACTCGCCAATGGCGTCGCTATTTAAAGATGGCTCACCAGCTGCAATTGCAGCTTGTTGCCAACGTGCATCATCATCAAGGGCCGTAACTTCGTCTGGTAAACAAAAGTCGTTATTGACCATCAGTAGAACACGGTTATCAGCAAGTTTTAATGCTTTACCGCCAGCAAAGTCAACGGCACTGTGTTCCTCATCAAACTCAATGTTGAGTGATTTAAGTGTATTATTAAGGTCATCACCAATTAGGCCAATAAGCGCTTTTTCACTTTGCTGAATGTCTACTTGGGAAAATACCGCATATTTTTTTAACTCTACCAGTGACTGCTCAACTTCAGGTTTTGTGCCCACAAGGTAGTAGCTATCTTGATGCTCAAAAAGTCTAAACACACCCCAAAGTTTGCCTTTGGCATTACAGTGTCCAGCCCATAAAAAGTTATCTTTGTTGAGCTTATTGATATCTTGTGTAATTTGTCCGTGAAGGTAAGACAGCTTATCTTTGCCAGTTAGGCTGATAAGCGAATAAGATAAAGGACATGCGTAAACAGTCGACATAAAAACCTTCTTTACGATATGAATGAGAGGTAATGATAACTTAGTTAGGGTAGCAATTTAAATAGCTGTTTATTCGATGGCAATTTGTTAAACTGCAGACAAATAAGTACGAGGTTTAAAATGACTGAAATTCACAGTAAAGAACGTATTCGTTGGGCATGCCGTCGCGGTATGTTGGAACTTGATGTTTTATTCATGCCATTCGTTGAAGAAGCGTTTGACTCACTTAGCAAAGAGCAGCAAGCTGTATTTCAACGCTTACTTGAGAGCGATGATCCTGATTTGTTCGCATGGTTCATGGGGCATGAAGAGTGTAAAGATCCAGAACTAAACACTATGGTCTCGTTAATTTTAGACCGAGTTCGTGTATAGGTTTGTCGTTAAAAATAATAAATTAGACCACAAACCATTTGTGGTCTTTTTTTGTTTTCTTGCTATCACGTTCTTTCTTACCGCCCACTCCTTGATTACACAAATATTTGCTATTTCATCTAGCCTGATTGCAGGAATTATTAGTTTTAAAAAAGCAAAACAAGCACATCCTGAAAACGGCACAGTTATTTTAGAATACTCACAGTTAAGATTTGTGTGTGACAACATTCAATTGCAAGGCGAGATAAGTCCGAAAAGTTATATCTTTGCAAACTACGTAGTGCTCAGGCTTGAGGGGTTTTATCAGTCACACTGGCTGATTATTTCAGCAGCCAGTGTAGAAGACGTTTATTTTTCGCGTTTGAAACGTGCTGTTATTGCAGTGCAGCAACCGACTTAGGGGTCAGTATTGTTGGTGTTGGATTGTCGTTTTGCTCTGGGTAATCAATAGTGTAGTGTAAACCACGGCTTTCTTTACGCTCAAGGGCACTGCGAATTATCAGCTCAGCTACTTGCACGAGATTTCTAAGCTCTAATAAGTTATTAGACACTCTGAAGTTAGCGTAGTAGTCGTGAATTTCTTGTTGTAGTAACTCCACACGGTGAAGGGCACGCTCTAAGCGTTTAGTTGAGCGTACAATCCCCACGTAATCCCACATAAATAATCTTAGTTCATGCCAGTTATGAGTGATGACGATTTCTTCATCTGAATTAGTGACGCGGCTTTCATCCCATAGTGGGAGGGCTTCAAGGGCTGGGCTTGCATCGATTTTACTTAAGATGTCTTTCGCTGCGGCATGGGCAAACACAATACACTCAAGTAACGAGTTACTCGCCATGCGATTAGCACCATGTAAGCCTGTGTAAGCGACTTCGCCAACAGCATAAAGGTTGTCTAAATCTGTGCGGCCATTAAAGTCAGTCATCACACCACCACAGGTATAGTGTGCAGCCGGAACTACTGGAATGGCTTCTTTAGTAATATCTAAGCCCACACTTAAACATTTTGCATAGATGGTAGGGAAGTGCTCAATGATAAAGTCTTTGTCTTTGTGGCTAATATCAAGATAGACACAGTTCGCACCAAGGCGCTTCATTTCAAAATCGATAGCACGAGCCACGATATCGCGAGGAGCAAGCTCTTCACGCTCATCAAAATCTTTCATAAAACGGGTGCCATCGGGGCGTTTTAAATATGCACCTTCACCACGCATTGCTTCGGTAATCAAAAAGTTTTGTAGCTCTGGGTGATATAAGCTAGTTGGGTGGAATTGGTTAAATTCCATATTGGCAACCCGACACCCCGCACGCCATGCCATGGCAATACCATCGCCACTTGATACATCAGGATTAGAAGTATATAGATAAACTTTGCTGGCTCCACCAGTGGCAAGTGCAACGAATTTGGCTGAAATTGTTTCGACTTTTTTCTCTTCACAGTTCCATACATATAAACCATGAATATGTTTGCCCTTTTTACCTAGGCTCTTATCACTGATTAAATCAATCGCATTATAGTTTTCTAGCAAGGTAATGTTTTGATGGGCTTGTACTTGGCTAATTAAAGTTGTTTGCACTGCGCGACCAGTGGCATCTGCAGCGTGTAAAATACGGCGATGACTGTGGCCACCCTCACGAGTTAAATGAAAGCGCTCTTTACCTTTTGAGTCAAACTCCATATCAAAAGGCACACCTTGTTCGATTAGCCATTTCAAACACGTCTTAGCATTGCTTGCAGTGTAATGCACCGCATCTCGGTCACATAAACCACCACCCGCATCGAGTGTATCTTCAACATGAGATTCAATGCTGTCATTCTTTTTATCAAATACCGCGGCAATGCCACCTTGTGCATATAAGGTTGACCCTTCAGTCAGTGCACCTTTACTTAGTACAGTGACCTTGCAATGGTTAGCAAGAGATAAAGCAAGAGAAAGGCCAGCGGCGCCGCTGCCAATGATAGCGACATCAGTAATGTGATGTTTATTTTGGTTCATGTCTGTGGTCTTTGCGGTTACAATGCTCGGCTAGTAGTGCCAAAAGTTTGAGCAAATATTTTTTTATGTGGTATACGTATATGTACCATATTTGCAGTAACACTATTAGTCATTTTAATATGTTATACCAATCTTATTAGGTTTTAGGTCACATAAACAGTCTACTTTAGGCTGTTTGTTTAAATTTATTTAATTCACAGTGAACTTATGTACCCGTTGATTTAACAGCAGTATTTGAACTTATTGTGTAATAAGATCGGTATGACTCAATTTATTTGCATGCTATTTTATAAAAAAATCATTTTAAACTGAACTTTTATATTCATGCTGCAGTCAGAGTTTGTGTAAACAATGGCGAGTATATGAATAGCAAGCAAGAATCAAACAGAGGAGTACCGGCTCGAATGAGCGAGCAGGATTTGGATTTAGCGTTAGTTAAAAGGGTCCAGCAAGGAGATAAAAACGCCTTCAACCTATTAGTTAGAAAATATCAGAACAAAATTGCGGGTTTGATTTCACGTTATGTGTCGAACCAAGGTGATGTCGCTGATGTCGCGCAAGAGGCGTTTATTAAAGCGTATCGAGCTCTACCTAACTTTAGAGGTGATAGCGCCTTTTATACTTGGTTATACCGTATCGCCGTAAATTGTGCTAAAAATTACTTGGTTGCGCAGGGCCGAAAGCCCCCCGCAAACGATGTTGATGCTGAAGAAGCCGAATTTTATGACAGTGCAGATGCTATGCGTTCTAACGCATCACCTGAAAACCTGTTATTAAGTGACGAAGTACGTGCTGTAATTTTTAATACGATTGATAGTTTGCCTGAAGATCTGAAGACCGCGATAACCCTTCGTGAAATTGAAGGGATGAGCTATGAAGAAATAGCCGTGGTTATGGATTGCCCTGTGGGAACGGTACGCTCGCGTATATTTCGTGCCCGTGAGGCGATTGATAATAAATTGAATCCATTAATAGGTGAGTCTTAGTATGACAAAAGCAGACGTTAACAAGTTGGATAATGAGCAGTTGTCCGCGTTACTTGACGGCGAGCAGCAGTTAACTGATCAAGCGATCACTAACGACGATGTAGCAACATTTGGTCGTTACGCGATGATCGGTGACGTAATGCGTGCTGAGGCAAATAATAACGCTTTTAATTTTGACATTGCAGACGCAGTGGCAGAATCACTTGAGCAAGAACCTGTTTTCGCTGATTTCGCGAATAAAACAACAGCACCAAAAAGCGAAGAAATCGTGGCGGCAACAGGCACAGATAACGTTGTAGCATTTAATTGGCGTCGTCCATTTGCCCAAGTGGCAATTGCTGCAAGTGTTGCTATGTTTGCGATTGTGGGCGTACAAACATTGCCGCAGAACACCGAATCACCAGAAAGTGACATTCCACTTTTACAAACAACACCTTTAACGGGGGTTGCGTCACCTGTTAGCTATTCATCAGAACAGCCTGCACTTGAAAACGCAGAGCAAGGTTTACGTGAATTACAACAGCAGCGTATAGGGGCATTAGTTCTTGAGCATCAGCGTCAAGCACGTGTTGCCTATTCTCTGGAAAGTTCACAAACTGCAGAAAACGCAGAAGAGGAAAAAAACTAATTAAATGAAAGTGTTTACTTTTATTTTGTCACTGGCATTAATGGC
Source organism: Pseudoalteromonas sp. PAR1 (assembly GCF_947311895.1). NCBI lineage: Bacteria > Pseudomonadati > Pseudomonadota > Gammaproteobacteria > Alteromonadales > Pseudoalteromonadaceae > Pseudoalteromonas > Pseudoalteromonas sp. PAR1. Next base: position 105,901 of record NZ_CAMZMY010000006.1, read on the forward strand.
TCCGGCTTTTGCCAGTGATGAAAACCCCGCCAAAGCATTATTACTTAATATGGCTGATGCCGTTCATACCCGCAACTTTGATGCATCTTTTGTCGTCGTTAAAGGCCAAACCATGGAACCTTATCGTTGGTTGCATGCTAAACAAGGTGATATCGAGCTTGAACATTTGAGCTTGCTTAATGGTGCAGGGCTTGAGATGGCAAGAGTTAACGGACAAGTTACTTATTTTGAGCCTCACTCACAGCCTTATACTATTAAAACCGACACTATTGCCGGGCCTATTCCTGAAGTACTTTTTAAAGATATTGAACGCGTAAGTGCACATTATGATTTTGTGCTAGGTGGTAAAGGACGTATTGCAGGTCGCTCAGCGCAGTTAGTGCGTATTGAATCAAAAGATGAGCATAAATTTAACTACTGGATTTGGATTGATACCGAGTCATCGCTTCTACTTAAGTCTGCTTATGTTGATCATAAAGGCGAAATGTTGGAGCAATTACAGTTAACTCACATAAGTGTGACCGAGCAGCCAGCGCCAATGCTACTTGAAATGCAAAACCGTAGTTTTCCTGCTGCTATGCCAACCACTGAGATTGAAAATGCATCTGAAGGTGCTGGCAATAATTGGAATATTGGCTGGTTGCCAGATGGATTCAAATTGTTAAAGTCAGATCGCCACAAATTAGACTTAAATAACGAACTAACAGACTATTACTTATACTCTGATGGTTTTGTGGAAGTATCTGTGTTTATTCAAAGACCTTTACCAGGCAAACGAGCCAGTGGTGCACTATCATCGGGTGCAACGACGGTTTATGTTCACAATGGCGGTGGCTTTGATGTATCGGTTGTTGGTAATATTCCTGCTATGACAGCCAAAGCTATAGCTGAGTCGGTAGCGCGACCTCTTTAAATTATGATTGAACAAACACTCACTGTCGTGTCGGTTAAAGGCACGACAGCGAACTTAGAAGCAGAGCAAAAACAGGCCTGTGCCGGCTGTAATGGCCGATGTGGCTCGCAAGTATTCGCTAAACTGTTTGGAACAGCCAAAAAAACTTTCCCCTATACCTTTGATTCTGAGTTAAAAGTCGGTCAAAAAGTGACCTTGGCACTTGATGATAGTCATCTAGTTAAACATGCGATGGCTGTGTATATGTTGCCACTTTTACTCAGTTTGGGATTTGCTTTAATCGCTTTTGCCGCTTTTTCATTACCTGAGGGCTGGCAAATTTTAGCAGCCGTGATTGGTGGCTTAACGGGCTATGCAATAGCAAAATCAAGGGTTAAGAGCCTCAAGCACGATATAAAAGTAATAAAAATTCACCCAATTACTATTCCTTTCACTCAAATAGATGGTGATTAAAGCCAATTAAATGTAAAATTGTCGCTTTATACACTTAGTCCATTTATATAGAAGTTTAGAATCCAGTTTATGAAGCATATCCGTAATTTTTCGATCATCGCCCATATTGACCATGGTAAATCGACTCTCTCAGACCGTCTTATCCAAGTTTGTGGTGGTTTAACAGACCGTGAAATGCAGCAGCAGGTGTTAGACTCAATGGACATTGAGCGTGAGCGTGGTATTACCATCAAAGCGCAAAGTGTAACACTAAATTATAAAGCTAAAGACGGCGAAACATACCAGTTAAACTTCATCGATACTCCAGGACACGTTGACTTTACATACGAAGTATCGCGTTCACTTGCAGCCTGTGAAGGTGCATTATTGGTTGTAGATGCGGGCCAAGGTGTTGAAGCACAAACATTGGCAAACTGCTACACAGCAATCGAAATGGACTTAGAAGTTATTCCAGTTCTAAATAAAATCGACTTACCGCAAGCCGACCCTCTTCGTGTAGCTGAAGAAATTGAAGATATTATCGGTATCGATGCTCTAGATGCAGTGCAATGTAGTGCTAAAACAGGTATTGGTATTGAAGAAGTATTAGAAGTTATTGTTAAAGATATTCCGCCACCGGTAGGCGACAAAGATAAGCCACTACAAGCGCTAATCATTGACTCATGGTTTGACCCATATCAAGGCGTTGTATCATTGGTACGTATCAAACACGGTGAATTACGCTCTGGCGATAAAATTAAGATCATGTCGAATGAGCAAGTTCATATCGCAGATAAAGTGGGTATTTTCACTCCAAAACAAACCAACACGGGTATCTTAAAAACCGGTGAAGTAGGTTTTGTTATTGCGGGTATTAAAGAAATCCACGGTGCACCAGTTGGTGATACTATTACGCTTCAACGTAATTCTGCTCCTGAGCGTTTACCTGGCTTCCAACGCATTAAACCGCAGGTTTATGCTGGTATGTTCCCAATCTCATCAGATGATTATGAATCATTCCGTGATGCGCTTGATAAACTAAGCTTGAACGATGCGTCGTTATTCTTCGAACCAGAAAACTCAACAGCACTTGGTTTTGGTTTCCGTTGTGGTTTCTTGGGTATGCTTCACATGGAAATCATTCAAGAACGTCTTGAGCGAGAGTACGACATTGATCTTATTACTACTGCGCCAACAGTAATCTACGAAGTAGAAACAAAAGACGGAACTAAACAAATAGATAACCCGTCTGACCTACCACCGGTAAACAATATTATTGAAATCCGTGAACCAATTGTTGAAGCTAACATCTTAGTTCCGCAAGAGTTTTTGGGTAACGTAATTACACTTTGTGTTGAAAAGCGTGGTATGCAAACTAAAATGAGCTACCATGGTAAGCAAGTTGCGGTGACGTACGAATTACCGATGGCTGAAGTAGTAATGGACTTCTTTGATAAGTTAAAATCAACAAGTCGTGGTTTTGCATCACTTGATTATAACTTTAAGCATTTCCAAGCTTCAGACATGGTGCGTGTTGATGTACTAATTAATGGTGAGCGTGTTGATGCACTTGCTATTATTGTGCACCGTGATATCGCGCAGTCACGTGGTCGCCAGTTAGCGGAAGCGCTAAAAGATCTGATCCCACGTCAGCAGTTTGATATTGCGATTCAAGCAGCGATTGGTCAGCATGTGATTGCACGTACAACAGTTAAGCAATTACGCAAAAACGTAATCGCAAAATGTTACGGTGGTGACGTGAGCCGTAAGAAAAAGCTACTACAGAAGCAAAAAGAAGGTAAAAAGCGAATGAAGCAATTAGGTAACGTTGAAGTTCCTCAAGATGCATTCTTAGCTATCCTTAAAGTTGGTAAATAATAAGAAGTAGATATAGGAATTAATGCATGGCGGGTTATTTTTCAATTTTCTTAGTGTTGTTAACACTTGGCTCAGGTTTAATTTGGTTAATTGACCACTTTATGTTTGCGCCGAAGCGTCAACAGCGAATTGCCCTTGCTCAAAATGCCGCAGGTGGTGATTTAGATGAAGAAACCGCTGCATTAATTGCGCCTGAGCCAAGTATTACTGAAACGGCTAAATCAATTTTTCCGATGATTGCGGCAATCACCATCTTCCGCTCATTTATTTTTGAACCGTTTCAAATTCCATCTGGTTCGATGATGCCAACTTTACTTGTGGGTGACTTTATTCTTGTTCAAAAGTACTCATATGGCATTAAAGACCCAGTTTGGCGCAGTCAGCTAGTTGATGTAAACGAGCCTGAGCGTGGTGATATTGTTGTATTTAAATACCCACTTGATGAGCGTGTTGATTACATTAAACGAGCAATAGGTCTACCTGGCGATAAAATTGTATATCGCAACAAGCACCTTTATATTCAGCCAAAATGTGAAGAAGGTGCTACGCAACAGGGTGAGTTGCTGTGTAATGAATACAATAAAATTGATATGGAAATCCTCAATAGCGATGAGTTCAAACAAGGTTCAATGAATTTGGTGCGTTTAGAAGAAGGTCTAAGCACAGTCAATCATAATATCTTGATTAACCCGCAAGCGCCTGAAATGAAAGGCCGCTATTATCAGCAGCCGGGTACTCGCTCAGATGAGTGGGTGGTTCCTGCCGATCATTATTTTATGATGGGTGATAACCGTGATAATAGCCAAGACAGTCGCTTTTGGGGCTTTGTACCAAAAGAAAACTTGGTTGGTAAAGCCGTCTTTATATGGATGAGTTTTGAATTTGAAAATGGCCCAGATGACTTTTTACCAAGCTGGGTTCCAACTGGTGTTCGTTTTGAACGCCTAGGTAATATTCAGTAACGATGAAAAAAAACGTAACAGAGTTATACAATAAAATAGGTTATACATTTACTGATCAAGCGTTGCTTGAGCAGGCAATGACGCATCGCAGTCATAAAGGTCAACATAATGAACGCTTAGAGTTTTTGGGCGATTCAATTTTGAGTTTTGTGATTGCTAATGCGCTTTATAATAAATTTCCAAAAGCACGTGAAGGTGATTTAAGCCGTATGCGCTCTACCTTAGTGCGTGGACAAACCTTGGCTGAATTTGGCCTAGAATTTGGCTTGGGCGATTACTTACGCTTAGGCCCAGGTGAATTGAAAAGTGGCGGTTTTCGCCGCGAATCAACCCTTGCCGATGCTGTTGAAGCGATTATTGGCGCGGTGTTCTTAGACTCAAACATTGAACAATGTGGAGAGCTTATTTTAAGCTGGTATGAGTCTCGCCTTGATGCAATTTCGCCAGGTTTGAACCAAAAAGACCCGAAAACATTACTTCAAGAATACTTACAAGCGCGCAAACTATCGTTACCAGGCTACACTGTTATTGATACAAAGGGCCAAGCGCACAATCAAACATTCACGGTTGAATGTATTGTTGAAGGGATGGATAGCATTATCTCAGTGGGTAGCTCGCGTCGTAAAGCAGAGCAAAAAGCCGCTGAAAAAGCCTTAAAGATACTTAAAAATGAATCTTGATGATTTAATCTCTAAATCACCTGCAGAGTTAGATACACACTGCGGGATGATTGCCATTGTAGGCCGTCCAAATGTGGGCAAATCGACCTTACTTAACTACATTGTTGAGCAAAAGGTGTCGATTACTTCGCGTAAACCGCAAACTACACGTCACCGTATTATGGGTATTCATACCGAAGGTAAATACCAAGCTGTGTACGTCGACACTCCGGGTTTACACGTAGAAGAAAAGCGTGCCATTAACCGTTTAATGAACAGAGCAGCATCAAGTTCAATTGGTGATGTAGAACTGATCATTTTTGTGGTTGAAGGAACACACTGGAACGAAGACGATGAGATGGTACTTAACAAAGTGCGCCAAAGTGGTCGTCCGGTGTTATTGGTAATGAATAAAATCGACCAAGTAAAAGATCGCGATCTAGTGCTACCACACATGCAGTTCTTGGGCGAAAAGTTTGACTTTGTTGGTATTATTCCTGTTTCTGCTAAGCAGGGTAAAAATATTGAACTAATCAAAGCTGAAGTAACTAAGCGTCTTCCTCTTTGCGAGTTTTATTTCCCTGAGGACTACGTGACAGATCGCTCTATGCGATTCATGTCGGCAGAAGTTATCCGTGAAAAGCTGATGCGTTTTATGGGTGATGAGTTACCTTATTCTGTCACGGTAGAAATAGAACAGTTTAAATGGCTCGATAATGGTGTTTGGCAAATCAATGGCCTTATCTTGGTTGAGCGCGAAACACAAAAACGTATGGTGATCGGTAATAAGGGCGAAAAGCTAAAAGTTATCGGTCGTGAAGCGCGTAAAGACCTTGAAGAAATGCTTGATAACAAAGTATTTTTAGAACTTTGGGTAAAAGTCAAATCTGGTTGGGCTGACGATGAACGTGCGCTACGTAGCCTTGGCTATGGTGAAGACTAAGTAAAGCTTACACGCCATGGATAGCGAATTCTACACAGCATACTTGCTGCATCGACGTCCTTTTAGTGACTCGCAAGTTATGCTTGATATGCTGGTAGAAGGCGTTGGTCAACTGAGAATGTTGGCTCGTATTAGTGGTCGCCAGGCCACTAAACATAAAGCTCAACTGCAGCCTTTCCAATCTCTGCTTGTACAATACAGCGGTAAGTCTGATTTAAAATACATCACTCGTTTTGAGCCCCATGGCGGGCAAAGTATGTTAACTGGCACCCAGTTATATTGTGGTTTTTATTTGAACGAATTAACCAATCGTATCGTACCAATCAACGAGCCGATGGAAAGTGTTTATCATCTTTATAAACAGCATTTACACGAGTTATCGACCACTAAAAGCCTGCAAGCGGTGCTGCGCTCATATGAGTTTCAACTGCTAGAGATGCTAGGTTACGGTGTTGATTTTAGCGTTGATGCGCAAGGGGATGAAATAAACGATGCAGCAAATTATCAGTACTTTGCTGAATACGGTTTTTTGTTGCATGACGACCCCCATAGTGGCTTTTCAGGAAAGCAATTAAATGCCATAGCGGCTCATGACTTTAGCGCCCCTGATGTGTTATATATGGCTAAGCAATTAAGTCGATACCTACTCAAGCCTTTACTTGGTAAAAAGCCATTAAAAAGCCGTGAGTTATTTATTAAATAGGCTGATACTCAGCCTTGAATCGTTGTTTTAAACAGGTAAAAAAATGAAAGATATTCTTCTTGGTGTAAACGTTGATCACATTGCCACTTTACGCCAAGCGCGTGGCACGAGTTACCCAGATCCTGCGCATGCCGCTGCTGTTGCAGAGCATGCTGGTGCAGATGGTATCACCATTCATTTGCGTGAAGACCGTCGTCATATTCAAGATCGTGACGTATATGTGATGGCAAAAACGATTCAAACACGTATGAATCTTGAGATTGCAGTCACTGATGAAATGATCGACATCGCCCTTGAAGTGAAACCTGCTTATGTGTGTTTAGTGCCTGAAAAACGTGAAGAACTCACCACAGAAGGTGGCCTTGATGTTGTAGGTAACTTTGAAAAAGTAAAAGCTGCAACAGAAAAGCTGACAGCAGCAGGAATAAAGGTTTCGTTATTTATTGATGCCGACAACGCGCAACTTGATGCTGCAAAAGCGTGTAATGCTCCTTACGTTGAAATTCACACAGGTGCTTATGCTGATGCTGAGAATGACGAAGAGCTTCACACTGAGCTTGAACGTATTCGTAGCGGCGTACAATATGCTGATAGCCTAGGTTTAATCGTTAATGCCGGCCATGGTCTTCATTATCACAATGTAAAACCAATTGCGGCAATGCCAGAAATTTATGAGTTAAACATTGGTCATGCAATTATTGCTCGTGCAGCGATTGATGGTTTAGAAAAAGCTGTTAGCGATATGAAACGTTTAATGATTGAAGCAAGACTTTAGCTGACGCTTTTAATAAGAGCCAGCAAATTTGAATACTGAACGCGGTGGAGATAATATCCGCCGCGTTTTTTATTTACTCAGGTAAACAATAAATTCTGAGAGGTAGGATGATAACAGTGGCGATAGGCAGAGTAGGGCCACTAAATATTGATGTTTTTTCTTAAAGCTTTTTAAAACATCATCATCTACGGCCGACAATTCACCTTTTTTAACTGAATGAAAAACCATCGAGTTAGGTTTTGCCTTCATCAAACGGGCTTGGCTTTCGTATGTTTGCCACTGCTCTGTGTAATTGGTTTTTACGTAATTATTAGCTTCTATACTTAGTTTTTTATAGCGGAAGAAAAACCAAGTGAGTGAAACAGCACTAAAGACGATAAGTAAGATAAAATACAAAGCAAGCTCTCTTTAATACTTCACTATGCGTGTACCCGTGGAATAAATAATATCTGAACTAGGGCATGAATAGTTAGGTTTTAGCTCTTTGCAAGATTGCTCAGGTGTGTCAAAACAAAAGTCAAAGCGAGTTTGGGTTTTCACCGCTTTATCAGTAATATTTTTCGCCAGCTCATTCCAGTGCCAATTAGTGATTACATCTTTTGCTGCGTCGGCAAATACAGAGTTAGTTGAGGCAACTACCTGAATATCTCTAATCTCATTTTGTGGCGTAATGACATACTCAATAGTTGCGCAACCTTCTTTTGCTTGGATAACTGCTTTTTTTGGGTATCTGGCAGGAAAGCGTTCAAGCTGTTGCCATTTTGCTGACTCCATTTCATTATAGCTAACAGCTAAATCCGCATACTCTAATTTTACTGGTTTTTCTTCGGTTGATGCGCAACCAAATACAAACAAACTGCTAGCTAGCATTAAATAGTTTTTCATTAATATATTCCTTTATATAATTTATTGAGTTTTTTTATCGTTATTGCTCAACCATACCTGCATCGCTTAACAAGTTATTAAGCTCATCAATTAACTCAAACAGTTCAGGCTCGATGTAATTTAAATCGCAATCGCCTTTTAATGCTGTTTCGAGAGTTTCGGCAAGTGATTTTAGTTTTGGTACGCCGGTATAACAACATGCGCCATGGAACTTGTGCACAATGCTAAGTACATGTTCGCAATCTTCTTTTTCTATAGCTTCATTGAGCAGGCGCAAGGTCTCCGGCACGCTCAGTAATAGCATGTTAAGCATTTCAAGTGCTAGTTCTTCTTTACCGCCTGCGCGTTGTAGTGCTAATTGCCAATCAAGACGAGCGCTTTCAAATGGTGGCTCCGAATGAACGGCAGCTGCTTTACTTCGCTCACGATTAATAGGTGATTGCGGGCTATGATCGCTGATGATTTGTTTTAGCATATCTTCATCGATAGGCTTGGTTAAGTAACCTTTAAAGCCATCTTTAAGCAGTTGCTCTTTTTCACCCGCCAAAGCGTGCGCTGTAACTGCAATGATAGGTGTATCTTCATTGAGTGATGATTCGCGAATAAGTTTACAAGCGGTAATACCATCCATGATTGGCATTTGAATATCCATAAATATTAAATCGTATTTATGGCTTTTGCTTAAGCTGTAGGCTTGAGAACCATTATGGGCGGTATCAATTAACTCAATTTGTTCTTCCAGAAGAGTACAAATAAGCTTTAAGTTAGCGTCATTGTCGTCAACGACCAACACTTTAAGTGGTAAAAGCTTTTCGTCACCCTGTTCAATATTATGTACTGGGTGGTCAAGGCGATAAGGTGCAGCCAATATTTCACACAGTTTACGGTGATTAAGCGGCTTGCTAAGGCATGCATCAGCACCACTCCCGATAAATGCCTCACGCATATTATGCGACACTGTATTGAGCATAATATATAAATAATCAGTCGCAGGGCGAACTGCTTTCACGTAGCTTTTCAGCTGCTGCATATCATCTATTGTGGCGGTATGGCCAATAATACAGATGTCATAGCTGAAATCTTTATTGATCTCGTTTAAGAAACTTTCTTCATCTGTGCACGCAGTCACCCGCATTTGCCATTCATTCAATAACGACAATGTTGCTTGATGAGAGTGTTCATGCGGCTCTAAATAAAGCACGCGTTTATTAATTAAGGATTGAGTAGGTAAGTCGCTGGTAATTATATTGCTTGGTGTCCTAAATACCGCATTAAATGTAAAGCAGGTGCCATTGCCAGGAGCTGAGTTAAGCGTTATGCGACCGTTCATCGCTTCAACAATATGTTTAGTGATGATTAAACCAAGCCCAGTACCACCAAATTTACGAGTAATACTTGAGTCTGCTTGGCCAAATGGTGTGAATAACGCATCTTGTTTATCCATAGGAATACCTACACCTGTATCAGTCACTGAGACCAAAATTGAGGCGCGCTCTTCATCGAGCAAGCGGTAGCCAACATCTACTTTAATCGACCCTTTTTCAGTGAATTTAATCGCGTTACTCAACAGGTTAATTAAGATTTGTTTAAAGCGAGTCGGGTCACCGGTCAGGTTATCAGGCACTTGTGGATGAATAAAAATTGATAGCTCAAGTTGCTTTTCATGAGCGCTCGGTGCCAATAAAGTTAAAACTTCATTGATATTGTCACGCAGCTGGAATTGCATTGATTCTAGCTCCATGGCACCGGCTTCTAATTTAGAAAAGTCCAAAATATCACTAATAATGGTCAATAAACTGTTGGCCGACAGCTCAATGGTATCAAGATAATCTTTTTGATGCTTATTTAGCGGGGTTTTATAAAGCTGGCGTGTAAAACCAATTACACCATTTAAAGGCGTACGTAATTCATGACTCATCTTGGCTAAGAAGTCTGACTTTACTCGGTTAGCATCTTGCGCGTCTTTTTTGGCAATACTTAACTGGATATTTTGGGTTTCGTACTGTTCGAGTGTTTCGCGGTAATCAGAGGTTGCTTGGTCAATGTGTTTTTGCATTTCGTCACGTTGCATGACCATGGTTTGCGAAATCGTATTAAGGCCTTCTCTGAGTAACTCAAACTCTCCAAACATTTTTTTATCAAGACCGGTATCTACTTTACCTTCTATTAACCTGTCGGTAGCAAGTACTAACTTATTCAGTGGTTGAACAAACATACGGGTAAGTCTAAATGCCAAAATAGTCGCCAGTACTAAGGCTAAAATAATGACAATGCCACTTATAAGCAGTGCGCGTTGCTGACCAATGATAGCCTGTTGTTTGTTGAGCATGATAACCACAGTTCCCAATGAAGCTTGGTAACTATGGTGGTTCCAAATCGAATCTTGGCGACTATGATTAACAATGGCAGTTTTAAACGTTAAGTAGTGCTCTGAATTTTTGACAATAATACCGTCTAGTGACGCTGAGTTATCGGTTATAAACTCTTTGAACTCACTTTGATATTTACTAGAAATGACAAGCTCATTGTTCTCATCAAAAATAGCAATTGATTGAATAGCAGGGGAGTGCTTGTTATGGGTATGACTAACTAGGCGTGTTAATAGCGGTTTATCACGTTTGAGCAAGGGTTGTTCAACCGCTATAGCCAGCGGCTCAATTATTGTCACACCTTGTTGATATAAAATTTCATCGAGCTCAATGTAACGATTTATTGTAAAATAACCGCCCAGCAACAAGCCTATGATCACAGTCGGTATTAAAGTGAGAGTTAAGACTGAGTCACGTAAGCCAAATTTAGTCATAAAGAATGTTGTTATCATTATTATCGTTGTTTAAGAGTATATACTTACTTCCGCTTTATCAATAATTAAGGTGTTGCCCAATGGCACAGATTTTCAAAGCCAAAAAGAAATCCGTTTCACAAAAAATGCTAACCCTGTCTGTCACCGCTATGGATCATCAAGGTCGAGGCGTTGCTAAACAAGGGAGTAAAGTTTGTTTTGTTAATGGTGCTTTGCCGGGCGAAGAAGTAAAAGCACTGTTGATAGAAGATAAGGCACGTTTTGCCAGTGCTGATTGTAAAAAAGTGCTATCAGCCTCAGAGCATAGGGTTACTCCTTTTTGCCAACATTATCAGGTATGCGGTGGTTGTCAGTTACAACACCTCGATGCAAAACAACAGCTCGTAGAAAAGCAAGCAGCGGTGAGTCAGTTGTTTAGTAAATTTGCCAAAGCTGATAACTTAAACTGGCAAGCGCCTTTATTGAGTGATGAGCATCATTATCGTCGCTCTGCGCGTATTGCAGTAATGCACGACAAATCCGCCAAAAAAATGCGAGTAGGGTATCGAGCTCAAGGCTCTAAGCAATTGGTGAGTATTGAAAACTGCGATGTGCTTACAAGCACTTTCAAAGAAGTATTTGCTGTGTTTGATGTTCTTATCAACAGTCATTCAGGTCTAGATAGTATTAGCCACTTACAATTATGCGAAGCTGATAACGCGGCTTTTGTGGTTGTTAGGCATACTAAGGCGATTAATAACGAGTTAAAAACAATCGTAGAATCAGCGTGTAATGAATATAACTGGTGCGTGGTATGGCAATCACAAAGTGGTGAAATTAATCACAGTGATTTCCCTATGCCGTACTACCAGATACCAGCTTATGATTTACGCTTTGAGTTTGGTCTTGAAAACTTTATTCAAGTTAACCCGCAAGTGAACCAAGCGATGCTGCATCAAGCAAAAGAGTGGTTAGAACTTCAAGGTAGTGAACAAGTGTTGGATTTATTTTGCGGCATTGGTAACTTTTCACTATTAATGGCAAAGTATGCTAAATATGTTATTGGTGTTGAAGGTGTTGATTCTGCGGTTGCATTAGCCAAACAAAATGCGCAAACTAACTCTTTGTCGAATACCGATTTTTACTGTTTTGATTTAACACAGCTAATGAAATCAGCAGCTTGGTTTAGTGATGATTTTGATGTGTTAGTCCTTGACCCGTCACGCACTGGGGCGATGGCCATTTTAGAGCAGTTACCACTAACCCAGTTTAAAACGATTTTATACGTCTCTTGTGATCCTGTTACTTTAGCCCGTGACAGTGCGATTATTTTACAAGCAGGCTTTAGCATTAAGAAAATAGGGCTAATGAATATGTTCCCTCATACTGGGCATATTGAAACGATGGCGTTATTTCACAGGAGGTAAAGCGCACTATGGTAGCCACTAGACAGTCACATCAGCTTACAAAGCCGAGTGATTTTGCCAGCCGTATCGAGCTGTTAGCGCTAACAGAAGATAAACAAATCCTATTAAAGCAGGCTCATGATTTGTGCCAGCATTGTGACGATGCAAAACGTGAAAATACCGCAATCGAAATGGTGGAAATTTTAGCCGAGCTGAACTTAGACGCTGATTCGCTGGCAACCGCATTTTTGACCCCTTACTTTTTAGCCGAAAAAATCTCAATTGAGACAGTCACCGAAAAGTTAGGTAATCACGTTGCGTTATTACTAACTGGCGTCAGCCAAATGGCCACTATTAGTACCTTAGCCCATCAAGGTAAAGGTACAGTACAAATCGATAATATCCGCCGTATGCTGTTAGCCATGGTTGAAGATGTGCGCGCCGTGGTGATTAAACTCGCAGAACAAGTATGTCATTTGCGTGATGTTAAAGACGCAAGTGAAGAAGAGCGCGTTATTGCCGCCAAAGAAACACGTGATATTTTTGCTCCGCTGGCTAACCGTTTAGGGATTGGTCAACTTAAGTGGGAGCTTGAAGACTTATCGTTCCGTTATTTGCACCCAGATACCTATAAAAACATTGCAAAACAGCTTGATGATAAGCGCCTTGCTCGTGAAGCTTACATGGAAAATATGGTTGCTTTAGTAAAGTCAAAACTTGCTGAAGCAGGCATTGAAGGTGAAGTGTATGGGCGACCAAAGCATATTTACAGCATTTATAAAAAAATGGCGCAGAAAAACTACGAGTTTGATCAGCTTTTTGATATTCGTGCTATGCGCATTGTGGTGGAACGCTTGCAAGATTGTTACGCCGCATTAGGTATTGTGCATACCAACTGGCGTCATTTGAATAAAGAATTTGATGATTACATCGCAACACCGAAGCAAAACGGCTATCAGTCAATCCATACCGTGGTTTTTGGCCCTGAAGGTAAAACCGTCGAAATTCAAATTCGTACTAGCGAAATGCATCAAGATGCAGAGTTAGGTGTAGCTGCGCACTGGATGTACAAAGAGGGAGCGCTACCTGGGCGAGGTTCGGGCTATGAACAAAAAATTAGCTGGTTGCGCAAACTACTGCAATGGCAAGAAGAAGTTGTTGATGGCAGTGACTTAGCCGAAGAGCTTAAAAACCAAGTAGTAGAAGACCGCGTTTATGTGTTCACACCAAAAGGCGATATTTATGATTTACCACTGGGTGCGACACCGCTTGATTTTGCCTATTACATTCACTCAAATGTAGGTCACCGCTGTATTGGTGCAAAAGTGTTTGGCAAGATTGTGCCTTTCACTTACCAGTTAAGTACCGGGGATCAGGTTGAAATTTTAACTCAAAAGCAGGCCAACCCAAGTCGTGATTGGTTAAACCCATCACTAGGTTATATCAAGTCGTCGCGTGCACGCTCTAAAATACATCATTGGTTTAAGCAACTAGACCGAGATAAAAATTTAAGCGCGGGTAAAGAAATTTTAGAGACTGAGCTACAAAAGTTAGACCTAACAACTAAAGATCTGGCGCCAGCAATCGAGCGCTTTAATTTGCGTGGCCTTGAAGATTTAATGGTAGCTGTTGGTGCTGGGGATGTTCGTTTAAATCAGTTATTAAACTTTATTAGTGACCGTGATGATGACGAGCCACAAATTAAGTTTAAAAAGCCGAAAAGTGTCACCGGCGATAAAAACGGTATCGTTGTTGATGGTGTAGGTAGTTTAATGAGCCACGTAGCAAAATGCTGCAGACCTGTACCAGGCGATGAAATTATTGGTTATATCACTCAAGGCCGAGGAATTGCGGTTCACCGTGAAGATTGTGATTCGTTCGAAAAACTACGTGATAAACACCCAGAGCGAGTGATATCAGTAAGCTGGTCAGACGATGTAAATGGCTCGTACTCATTAACTATTAAAGTTGAAGCCACCGATCGTTCTGGGCTAATTCGAGATATCAGCTCAGTACTTGCAAACGAAAAAGTAAATGTGCTGAACATGAATGTTAACACGGTTGAAGATAAGCAACTTGCACTGTTTTCAATGCAGGTTGAAGTTCATGACTTATCAAGCACCAACCGCTTATTGTCGAAGTTACACCAAATTGAAGGTGTCCATGAAGCAAAGCGTGGTCATTCGTAATGAGTGATAAACATGCCATTGAGCAGTCGTTAGCGATTATGGCCAAACTACGGGACCCAGAATCTGGGTGCCCGTGGGATTTAAAACAAGATTTTAAATCGATTGTGCCGCACACCCTTGAAGAAGCTTACGAAGTAGCAGACTGCATTGAAAAAGGTGAGCTTACTGAGCTTAAAAGTGAGCTTGGCGATTTACTGTTTCAAGTTATTTTTTATGCTCAGCTTGCTAAAGAACAAGGGTTATTTGATTTTGCCGATGTGGCTAATACGCTTAATGATAAATTAGTGCGTCGTCATCCCCATGTATTTGCAGAGCAAAGTGATCTATCGGATGCTGAACTTTCTGCGCAGTGGCAGGCTATAAAAGCACAAGAGCGAGCAGAAAAATCAGCCTCACCACAAATGAGCCTTTGGCAAGATATACCTGATGCGATGCCGGGACTGTCAAAAGCGAAGAAAATTCAACAGCGTGTGGCAAGCCTAGGGTTTGATTGGCCAAGCTATCATGGGGCACTTGATAAAGTTGCAGAAGAAGTCGACGAAGTAAAAGAAGCGCTGGCTCATGATCCACATTCTGAGCACAGCGCCGAAGAAATTGGTGATTTACTGTTTGCTACGGTCAATGTAGCGCGTCATATCAAGCGCGATCCAGAGCAATTATTACGAAGTGCCAATGCTAAGTTCGCGTCACGCTTTGAAAAAGTAGCCGCTTATTTACAGGAGCGTGGGCAAAGTTTAGAAACGGCTAGTCTTGAAGAAATGGACAACGCATGGGAAGCCATTAAAAAGCAGTTAAAATGAGTGTGTTGTAGAACAGGTTGGGTACAGTATGGTTAAGCTCGTTTTTTGTGCACTTATTTGCTAATTTTATCTGGATTGATAGCAGTGCCTTTGCTACAATATCGCCCCGTCTTGATTCTATATTATTCCTTTTAATTCCTGATATTCTAGGGTTCGCATGAGTACAAAATTTATCTTCGTAACTGGCGGGGTTGTTTCTTCGTTGGGTAAGGGTATTGCAGCAGCGTCATTAGCCGCTATTTTAGAAGCACGTGGTCTTAACGTGACTATTTTAAAGCTGGATCCTTACATTAACGTTGACCCAGGCACTATGAGCCCAATTCAGCACGGTGAAGTATTTGTAACTGAAGACGGTGCAGAGACTGACCTTGACTTAGGTCACTATGAGCGTTTCATCCGTACCAAGATGACTAGCCGCAACAACTTCACACAAGGTCGTGTTTATGAAGATGTATTACGACGTGAGCGTCGTGGTGAGTACCTTGGTGCAACAATTCAGGTTATTCCACACATCACAAACGACATTAAGCAACGTGTATACGACGGTGCTGAAGGTCGCGATGTAGCAATCGTTGAAATTGGCGGTACAGTTGGTGACATCGAGTCACAACCATTCTTAGAAGCAATTCGTCAACTTGGCACTGAAATTGGCCGTGAGCGCGCATTGTTTATCCACCTAACGCTTGTGCCATTCTTAGGCCCTGCAGGTGAAGTTAAAACTAAGCCAACACAACATTCTGTAAAAGAATTACGTTCGATTGGTATCCAACCAGATATCTTAATCTGTCGTTCTGATCGTAAACTACCAAATAACGAGCGCGCGAAAATCGCACTTTTCACTAACGTTGAAGAGAAAGCTGTTATTTCATTACCAGACGTAGAAAGCATCTATAAGATCCCTGCGTTACTTAAGTCACAAGAATTAGATAACTTCGTATGTCGTCGTTTCTATCTTGAGTGCCCAGAAGCAGATTTATCTGAGTGGGAACAAGTGTTATATCAAGAGTCTAACCCAACAGGTGAAGTGACAATTGGTATGGTTGGTAAATACATCGAACTACCAGATGCGTATAAATCAGTAAACGAAGCATTAAAGCATGCAGGTCTGAAAAACCGTTTAACCGTGAACATCGAATACGTTGATTCACAAGACTTAGAAAGCAAAGGTACTGAGTTACTTTCTCACCTTGACGCTATCTTAGTACCAGGTGGCTTCGGCGGCCGTGGTGTTGAAGGTAAGATCTTAGCGGCTAAATATGCACGTGAAAACAAAGTTCCTTACTTAGGCATTTGTTTAGGTATGCAAGTAGCGCTTATTGAATATGCGCGTAACGTTGCAGGCCTTGAAGATGCAAACTCAACAGAGTTTAACGCTAAATCAGCACACCCAGTTGTTGGTTTAATCACTGAATGGCAAGATGCTGACGGTAACGTTGAAATCCGTGATGAGCAATCTGACTTAGGTGGTACTATGCGTTTAGGCGCACAGAAGTGTCATTTAACACCAGGCTCTAAAGTAAGCGAAGTGTACGGTAGCGACGAGATTGTAGAGCGTCACCGTCACCGTTACGAAGTGAATAATCACTACGTAGAGCAGCTTGAAAAAGCAGGCTTAAGTTTCACTGGTTTATCTGAAGATAAGAAATTAGTCGAAATTATCGAGAATAAAGATCACCCTTGGTTTATTGCCGCGCAATTCCACCCGGAATTCACGTCAACACCACGTGATGGTCACCCGCTATTTGAAGGGTTTGTCGCAGCTGCACACACTCACCAAAAAGCGTCATCGTAATTTTAATAGGCCGTGCTTTATGCACGGCTTATTTGTTTTAATAAGCCAATGGCATTAAGGATAATTAATAAAATTGGCACTAACTCACCATTTTCGGGAAAAGAGGAATCAAGATGTCAGAAATCGTAAAAGTGATTGGTCGCGAAATCATGGACTCGCGTGGTAACCCAACTGTTGAAGCTGATGTACATTTAGCTGATGGTTCATGGGGCCGTGCTGCAGCACCATCTGGTGCATCAACAGGTACTCGCGAAGCGCTTGAATTACGTGATGGTGATAAAGCACGTTACCTAGGTAAAGGTGTTTTAAAAGCAGTAGGCTATATCAACAACGAAATCGCTGAAGCGCTTAAAGGTCAAAACGCAGTTGATCAAAAAGCGGTTGACCAAGTAATGCTTGACTTAGATGGTACTGAAAACAAAGAAAAACTAGGTGCTAACGCTATCTTAGCTGTGTCTTTAGCAACAGCTAAAGCGGCTGCAAACTCAAAAGGCGTTGAGCTTTATGAGCACATTGCAGACCTTAACGGCACACCAGGTGTTTACTCAATGCCATTACCTATGATGAACATCATCAATGGTGGTGAGCACGCTGATAACTCTGTTGATATTCAAGAATTCATGATCCAGCCAGTTGGCGCTAAAAACTTCCGTGAAGCGTTACGTATGGGCGCTGAAGTATTCCACAGCCTAGCAAAAGTACTTAAAGCTGAAGGTCACTCTACATCAGTTGGTGACGAAGGTGGTTTTGCTCCTAACCTTGAGTCAAACGAAGCGGCACTTGCAGCAATTAAAGTCGCTGTTGCAAATGCAGGTTACGAGCTTGGTAAAGACATCACGCTAGCATTAGACTGTGCGGCATCTGAGTTCTACGACAAAGAAGCTAATATCTATGACCTTAAAGGCGAAGGTAAAAAATTCACTTCTGAAGAGTTTAACCACTTCCTTAAAGATCTGACAGAGCAATACCCAATTGTTTCAATTGAAGATGGCTTAGACGAGTCTGATTGGGATGGTTTTGCTCACCAAACAAAACTTATTGGCGACAAAGTACAATTAGTAGGTGATGACCTTTTCGTAACTAACACGAAGATCTTAAAGCGTGGTATTGATAACGGTATTGCTAACTCAATCCTTATCAAGTTCAACCAAATCGGTTCATTAACTGAAACGCTTGCTGCAATCAAAATGGCTAAAGATGCTGGCTTCACAGCTGTTATCTCACACCGTTCAGGTGAAACAGAAGATGCAACAATTGCTGATTTAGCAGTAGGTACTGCGGCAGGTCAAATCAAAACGGGTTCATTAAGCCGTTCTGACCGTATTGCTAAGTACAACCAATTACTTCGCATTGAAGAAGTACTAGGTGAAAAAGCACCTTACAACGGTCTTAAAGAGGTTAAAGGTCAGTAATCTGGCTTAGCTATCAAGACTCTAAAAAACCTCCTTCGGGAGGTTTTTTTATAGCTGAAATTGTTGTTTTAGGATCTCGCCGGTGAAGCTTGTTTTTAGATAAAAGCCGCGAGGTAAGGTTTGTACTATCTGGCCATTCGGGCCAATTGCATCAGTTAGCGCTTTGCTATTGGCAGCTTTTGGCCTTATTTGCATTACATCACCTAAGTGCCCCGAAATTTCATCTACGCGACCAAGGGCGATTAGCTCCATTTGTTCTTCCCAATCACGCTGTAAAAGGGCATCTTGCTCTGCGCTTGGCTGCCATAAAAAGCCGCTGCCTATGGTACGGTGAAAAGGCAGTATTTCGCGTTCGCCTAAAATCGGTAACCATAAAACATGATTTAATTTTTTACGAACCGTACTTTGCTGCCAAGTCATTCCTGTTACATTTAAAAGCGGCGTGACTGACACAAATGTTGTTTCGAGTGGTTTGCCTTTAAACGAAATAGGCAGTGTTTTTAATTCAATTCCTAACTCTTCAAAATCAGGTGTTGGTTTTGAGCCTGCTGTTGCGCCAAGCACATATTCGATAAGTTGCCCTGTCCAGCCTTTTTCACGCAGTAAATCGTCAGGTGTTTTAAATTGGTATTGCTCAGCTAATTGCCCAAGGGTAAGGCCGGCAATAGCATCAACACGTTGCATTAATTCGTTTACTGAGGCTGGTTTTATTGGTCGCATAAGGCGTTTATTTGATTGTCTAATTAACCGGTTCATGATAGCAAATGCGCGCCTTAGTGGATATCTTTGTGTTTGGGTGTTTTTTGCGCATGTTAAGTGTGAGCTAAAAATAACCAGTGGAATATGTGGGCTTGATTGTATAACCAGTTGAAATTTATATGTTTTAGTTGTTTTGTTGCGTTGTGCTTCGATATTAAGTGATTAGTTGTTTGTATAAATACAGATATATAAACATGTTTATCCACAGTTTCTGTGGAGAAAGTGGATATTTTAACTGTGTATTGTGGATTTGTTTGCAAATTAGGCATGTTTTATAAAAGTTATGCACAAGCTGTGGGTAAGATGGTAAAAAAGAGGTTGTAAATAGTTATTTTATTCAAACAGCGTATTTTTATCAAAATAGCTTTGTAACACCTTGATTAAATGGGCGTGTTAAATGAGTTATTTTAAATCTCCTTTATGCTTGGGTGTAAAGTGTTTGCTGTATCGCGGGTTATGTGGAACAATCAATAAAAATCGACTTACAAATGAGGCACTAAGGTGATTGATGCCGAAGGTTTTCGTGCCAATGTCGGAATTGTAATTTGCAATAATCAGGGACAAGTATTTTGGGCTCGTCGTTATGGTCAACACTCTTGGCAATTTCCCCAAGGTGGTGTGGACGATGGTGAAACAGCAGAGCAAACCATGTACAGAGAATTACACGAAGAAGTGGGCTTGCTTCCTGAAGACGTCGAGATCGTCGCAAGTTCAAAACATTGGTTACGCTATAAACTACCCAAACGTTTAATTCGCAGAGACTCAAGTCCTGTGTGTATTGGGCAAAAACAAAAATGGTTTTTACTGAAACTTCGTTGTAAAGATGAAGATGTAGATTTACTTAAAACTCATCACCCCGAGTTTGATGATTGGCGATGGGTGAGTTATTGGTATCCGGTTAGGCAAGTTGTTTCGTTTAAGCGCGATGTATATCGTCGAGTAATGAAAGAGTTTGCTCCGTTTGCAATGCCGTTTAATAAACGAGAGCAACAAAAAGATCATTGGCGACAAAAACGATAAGGCCTGCCTTATCTAAATTATAGGAGCAGCATCATGTTAGCCACGCTCAGATCAATTGCTGAGGCAGTGTCGCAACAGGCGGACTTAAACAGTGCGCTAGCGTGTTTTGTGCAAATGGTAAAAGATGCCATGCAAACACAGTGCTGCTCGATTTATTTTGCAGATTACAGTCAAGACAACTTTGTATTGATGGCCACCCAAGGCCTCAACCCAGATGCGGTTGGAAAGTTTCGTATAGGCTTTACTGAAGGTCTCGTTGGGCTTGTTGCGCAGCGTGAAGAGCCCATCAATATTGCTTTTGCAAAGTCACACCCTCGCTTTAAACTCTCGCCAGAAGTTAATGAAGAAGGCTATAACGCGTTTTTATCAGTGCCAGTCGTGCACCAAAAAAAGGTTTTAGGCGTTATTGTTGTGCAACAAAAATTAGCGCGGGTTTTTAGCCCTGACGAAGAGTCATTTTTAATTACGCTTTCGGCACAACTTGCTTCTCAGCTAGCCCATGCAGAAATAAAAGAGTTACTAAGGCTAGATGATTTTGCCCATCAGACTTCGGTACTTAAAGGAGTATCGAGTGCACCAGGCATAGCGATAGGCGAAGCCTTCGTGGTGATCCCAAAGCTAGATTTTACGTCTATTGAATTACAAAAAGATGATGACATCAGCGCTCAGCGTAAGTTATTCACTCAAGCTGTTGCTGCGACGCGTAACGAGTTTAATACTTTATCGATGACACTTAGCGATTCAATACCTCAAGAAGCGCTTGCTGTATTTGATGTGTACCAACAATTACTTGATGCCAAAAGTCTAGGACAAAATGTTGAAGCCCAGCTTCAACAGGGGTGGAGTGCTAAAAGTGCACTTAAAATTGTTATCGAAAAGCTTGTTTCACAGTTTAATGCAATGCAAGACCCATACATCAAAGAACGTGCCGTTGATGTTAAGGATATCGGCTTGCGGGTTTTACATCACTTAGTGAATACCGAACATGCAGCAAAGCCTTACCCTAAAGATACTATTTTAATTGCTAGTACGCTGACACCAGCAATGCTTGCAGAAGTGCCAAAAGGGCATTTAGCAGGGGTGGTGAGTGTGAACGGGGCTGCGAACAGCCATGCTTCAATTTTAACCCGCGCGATGGGGATCCCAGCTATTTGGGGTATTGAAGATGTGCCGTTATTGCAGTTTGAAGGCAAACCAATGATTTTAGACGCCTATGCGGGGCGTTTATATATTTCTCCTTCGCAAGTGTTACACGAAGAATATAGCCAACTTAAATACCAAGAAACGCTATTAAATGATCGCTTTTTTGCAGAGCAAAGTTTAGAAGCTGTAACGCGTGATGGTGAGCACATTAGCTTACTACTAAATGCTGGCCTTGAGTTAAACACTGAGCATGATAATAAACCTTTCTGCGACGGTGTCGGGCTTTATCGTACTGAAGCTTGGTTTATGCAAAAAGGCCAGTTTCCTTCCCAGTCTGATCAAGAAACTTGGTACCGCGAAGTACTAACCAGCTATCACCCGAACCCTGTGGTGATGCGTACTTTAGATATTGGTGGCGATAAAGTATTAGACTACTTCAACATAACAGAAGAAAACCCGTTTTTAGGTTGGCGCGGTATACGCGTTACTCTTGATCACCCTGAACTTTTTTTAGATCAACTTAGAGCCATGTTAAAAGCGAATATTGGTTTAGGTAATTTAAAAATAATGCTGCCGATGATCAGCGGTTCAGAAGAAGTTGATGAATCATTAAAGTTGCTTGAACAAGCATACTTTGAATTAAGTGAGCAATATCCAGAGCAAGCTATTGAACGCCCAGAAGTCGGGGTGATGCTTGAGGTTCCTTCAAGTGTATTTATGCTCGAAGAGTGGTCACAAAAAGTCGATTTTTGCTCAGTGGGTAGTAATGATTTAACCCAATATATGCTCGCAGTTGACCGTTCTAATGCTCGCGTTGCCGAGTTGTTTAATCCATACCATCCTAGTGTGCTGCGGGTGTTGTTAAAAATTGCCCAAGAGTGCCATCAACATGAACTGCCATTTAGTTTATGTGGTGAGTTAGGCGGCGACCCAGAAGGCGCATTATTGCTCATTGCTATGGGTTATCGTAGCTTGAGTATGAACTATTCATCAATTAGTAAAATTAAGTTTGTGCTCAGACGTTTAAATGTCAGTGATATGGAAAAGTTACTTGCAGAGTGTTTAATGCAGCCAACGGCAAAACACGTACTTAGATTAACGCGCAACTTCATGATAGAGCATCAACTGGGTGAATTATTTTACACCCCAAGCCAAGGGCAATCATGAGGTCAAATTGTGCTGTGAAGCTCCTATACCCAAGCCACCTCAAGATGTAGAATTCAGCGTTTCACAGGTGCTTAATATCAAGGCGTTACTTTGCAACAATGGCAGTCCCTTTTAAGAAGTAACAACGATGAGAGTAAGTGCCTGTGAAACGCCCAAAGGGTTGGTTTAAAAGCGATTTATACTGCGTTATTGATTTTAACAATAGAACCACTATTACTTGCAATCAATGCCTTGCCTAAATCGCTTTTAATTCCAACTGAAACTCGCATCTTGAGGTGGTTTGGGTATATATATTAGTTTAGTATATGTATATAACAAACTGAATATTTGAGTGTGCTATGCATGACGTAATACTTTTAATGGTGTACTGCGCAATTTTAGGAAGCGTAGTGGGGTTTTTAGCCGGGTTGCTTGGGATTGGCGGTGGACTAATTATTGTTCCTGTTCTTAGTGCGCTGCTGGTGTCATTTAACGTTGCTGATCCAAGTCATGTTTTAGTCATTGCCATTGCAACATCGTTAGCTTCCATTATTTTTACTTCAACTTCTTCAGCCCTTGCTCATCATCGCAATGCTAATGTGCCTTGGCAAATTGCCCCTTGGGTGATGACTGGAGTTGGGCTTGGCGCATTGATCAGTGGCTTTGCAGCAAGCTTTATTCCTGAACAATTATTACGTTTTGTATTTGCTGGCAGCGTGGTGTTTATTGCGCTCAGAATGGTGTTATCAACCCGGGCTAAAGCGGCTAGTGAAAAACCATTACCTTCAGGCCCCATTTTAGGCTTTTTATGTGCCATAATGGGGGCTTTATCAGGACTTATTGGTATTGGTGGTGGTGCTTTAATTGTGCCGTTACTGCATTATTTTTCTGTTGATATAAAAAAAGCCATTGGTTGTGCTGCTGCATGTGGTATTGTCATTGCGCTGTTTGGTTCAGTGGGCTATGTCTCTGCTGGATGGCAATTAACATCATTCAGTGATGGATTTGCTGGGTTTGTATATTTACCTGCTTTAGTGGGGATTGTGGTTACCTCGTCGCTGATTGCACCAATAGGTGCTAAAGCAACGCATTACTTGCCAGTGGCAACAATAAAAAAAGTATTTGCGCTCTTACTTGTCATAATTGCGCTTAAAATGGTGTTCAGTTAAAGGTTTTTATTTATATGGCTCTTCAATTTCCAGATATCGATCCGGTTATTTTTTCGGTAGGCCCGCTCAGCGTACGTTGGTACGGTTTAATGTATTTAATTGGTTTTGCTTTGGCAATGTGGCTTGCTAATCGCCAAGCAGAAAAACCAAACTCAGGTTGGACAAAAGAACAAGTAAGTGACCTGCTATTTTACGGCATGCTCGGGGTAATACTCGGTGGTCGTATTGGCTATGTATTGTTTTATCAGTTTAGTTATTTTATTGAAAACCCACTTTATTTATTCAGAATTGACCAAGGCGGCATGTCTTTCCATGGTGGTACGCTAGGTGTTATTACAGCAATAGCTATATTTGCGTGGACACGTAAAAAGTCATTGTTTGAAGTAGGCGACTTTGTTGTACCTTTAGTGCCGCTTGGCCTACTTGCAGGGCGTATAGGTAACTTTATCAATGGTGAATTATGGGGCCGAGTAACTGATGTGCCATGGGCGTTTATCTTCCCTACAGGTGGTCCAGAGCCTCGTCATCCATCACAATTATACGAAGCCTTTTTAGAAGGTTTAGTGCTGTTTTTAATCTTACAATGGTTTATTAAAAAGCCACGTCCAGCGGGCAGTGTTGCTGGGGTGTTCTTACTTGGTTATGGTGTGTTTAGATTTATTGTTGAATACTTCCGTGAGCCAGATGCTCATTTAGGTTTATTCGCAGGCGTTATTTCAATGGGACAAATCTTATCATTGCCAATGGTCATCGGTGGCCTTGGTTTGTTAATATGGGCCTATAAAAAGCCGCAACACAGCGTGGCAAGCAAAGCATAACAAGAGCTAATCAATGAAACAGTATTTAGATTTATGTCAACGCATCGTTGATGAAGGTGTGTGGGTTGAAAATAAGCGCACTGGCACCAAATGTTTAACCGTTATTAATGCCGATCTTGAGTATGATGTGGCAAACAATAAGTTTCCACTGATCACTACACGCAAGAGCTTTTATAAGGCTGCAATCGCAGAGTTACTTGGTTACTTGCGTGGTTACGATAGCGCTGCACAGTTTCGTGAAATTGGCTGCATGACTTGGAATGCAAACGCTAACGAGAATAAGGCTTGGCTCGAAAACCCGCATCGTCGTGGCGAAGACGACATGGGTCGTGTATATGGTGTGCAAGGCCGTAGTTGGCAACGCCCTGATGGCAGCCACCTTGATCAGCTAAAAAAGGTTATTGATAACTTATCAAAAGGTATTGATGATCGCGGTGAGATCATCACTTTTTATAACCCTGGTGAGTTTGAGCTGGGCTGTTTACGCCCTTGCATGCACACTCATACCTTTTCTTTGTTGGGTGATACTCTATACTTAACATCATATCAACGCAGCTGTGATGTGCCGCTAGGCTTAAACTTTAATCAAATACAATGTTTTGTGTTACTTGCTTTAGTTGCACAAATCACAGGGCACAAACCGGGCAAGGCATACCATAAAATTGCTAATGCGCATATTTACGAAAATCAACTGGAGTTGATGCGTGATGTGCAGCTTAAGCGTGAGCCTTTCGCGTCGCCAGAATTAAAAATAAACCCAAATATTAAATCACTAGAAGACATTGAAACCTGGGTTACAAAAGACGATTTTGAAGTAGTAGGTTATCAGTGTCACGATGCAATTAAGTATCCGTTTTCAGTGTAAGAACAATAAAATTTAAGGAGAAATCAATGAAAGCTGTGATCCCAGTTGCTGGCCTTGGCACGCGAATGTTACCTGCAACGAAAGCGATTCCAAAAGAAATGTTGCCTATTGTCGACCGTCCTTTGATCCAATACGTAGTGAATGAAGCGATTTCGGCTGGTATTAAAGAAATTGTTTTAGTTACCCATTCAAGTAAAAACTCAATTGAAAACCATTTTGACACGAGCTTCGAGTTAGAAGCGACTCTTGAGAAGCGTGTTAAACGCCAATTACTTGCTGAGGTACAATCAATTTGCCCTAAAGATGTAACCATCATTCATGTTCGTCAGGGTGAAGCGAAAGGGCTAGGTCATGCTATCAACTGTGCAGCTCCGATTATTGGTAATGAACCATTTGTGGTTATTTTACCTGATGTGATCATTGATGATGTAGCAAGCGATCTTAAAAAAGACAACTTAGCAGAGATGATCCAACGCTTTGAAAAAACAGGTGAGAGCCAAATTATGGTCGAGCCTGTGCCAAAAAACGAAGTAGACAAATTTGGTGTTGTTGACCTAGGCGATGCAAAAATTCAGCAAGGCGAAAGTGCAGCTATTTTAAACATGGTTGAGAAACCGCCAGTTGATCAGGCTCCTTCAAACCTTGCGGTTGTTGGCCGTTACGTATTAAGCAAAAATATTTGGCCACTACTTGCAAAAACTCCAGCAGGTGCCGGCGATGAAATTCAATTAACTGACGCTATTGCTATGTTGATGGAAAAAGAAATTGTTGATGCTTATTCAATGAAAGGCAAAAGCCATGATTGTGGTAGCAAGATTGGCTACTTAAAAGCAATTGTTGAATTTGCGCTTCGCAGAGAAGAATTTAAAGATGAATTAAGCGACTTTATTAAATCGCTTGTTAAATAGTTAAGCTATCTAATTAAAAATAATACAAAAAGTGCCTATACGGCACTTTTTTTATGTTTATTTACCTTCCTAATTTTTTGTTCATTATGCAAATAATGACTTTTCTGATATACCTTTGTCCTAACACATTGTTATGATTGAATGTAATTAAAATGTTTCATTGCATATTGGTTGATAATTTATTCTACTCAAGTGTTGAAACCTAGCTCATTGCATTATTTGCCATTTTAGGACGTAGACTTGAAGTGGATGTTTTTTCATGGCCGCTTTTTGAAACGCTAAATAAAAAACAATGTGTTAGTATTTTTATTTGATACCTAAAATGATCTTATTCGCCTTGGTGTACAGGTAAGTGCTAACAGCGAGTCTTCTTGAATGAGAAGAAATTTTTTATGGTATGTTTAAGAACTCTGATTATGAAATGTTGTGTGAAGCCTTTACGTTACAGTATATGCCTAGTGGCGTGTTTGACTGTGTCAGGTTGCAATAATACGACAACCTCTTTTCTTTCCCCTAAACAATGGCCTTTATTGCACCTTGTGCAATTGTTGAGTCAAAATATTATAAAAGTAGATAGCTCTCCCTCTTTAGTTAACCAACACGCAGCGCTTGAAACAGTTTCTGCTGGTTCATTGAATAGCACGTTAATTGAGCAACCGTTTAAACATGAATATGCCTTTGCTGTGCAGCTTGCATCGGTTCAATCAAAGCCATTACTCGCTTATTCTGTTAAAAAAATGACCAAGCGTGCTCCCAATATTTTTCAAGGTGAGCCTATTTTAAATATTGAAACCGCTACTGTTGAGCAACACACGTTTTATCGTCTTAAATATGGTGGTTACAAGTATTTTAAAAACGCACAAGCAGACTGCGAAGCCATAAAACGTCAAGGGATCGATTGCTTCGTAAGCAAGTACACGGATAATCGCGTTTACTTTTAATGTAATTCTTTTTAACTGGGTTGGCATTTTGTTTGCTAGAATTTATGCCTATTTTTTAGAGTTGACGATTACATGATTTTTTTTACTCTTCTTAGGCATTTGTTCATTATCTTAAGTTTATTAACTTTGGCAGCGTGTATGATGACGCAAGAGCAAGATGAGCCTGTTTACACTAAGCAGCAAGTGCAACCTGAGCTCACTACTGACAATAATCAAGCTGCAGGTGTGCAGCTGGGGCTATATTTGTCAGTGAATAAAGTGAGTCATCAAGTATTGAAGCTAAAACATGATTATCCTAATGCTTTACAAGGGCTTAGTTTTCGCTTTAAACAGCGTGAGCAAAAGGGAGTCACTTTGTATGCACTGCGTGCAGGACCATTTAAAAACTACAGCCAGGCCAGCGCTTTTTGTGAGATTGCTAAAAAAATGGGTCAGTCATGTGTAACTGCAACATTTGTTGGGGAGATGCTTTAACTATTGCTTTTTGTATTAAATAATAATCGCAGCTACTTTGCTCTTCATAATTAACAGCCTTGCATACTCGGCCTGAGTAGCGATTATAAACAGCAAGCAGACTTATCATTAAAAGGCTTATTCGCTTAGATAAATACCAACTCTAAATACAGAAACCACCCATGGGGATAAGCCTGAAGCTAGCTGCGTTAAAAGTTACTTATCTACGATTGTATGGATGCAGAGGGTAGGGCAATGCAGGAGCAACTGCCAGGAACAGCTAAATAACCAAATTGGTATCAGAGTTTCTCGTTTCTAGACTATCAAAGTAAATCTCGCCAATAATAATAGTTAGGCATAATTATTGCTTTGTATTTGTCAAGTTGAAAGAGGATGGCAAATATGCGTCTGTTAGTTTATTTCGTTTTTTTAGTGTTAGTGGGTTGTAGCTTAACCGAAGAGCAACAAAAAACGCCCCCTAGAGAAACGCCAAAATCACCGATGGCTCCTTATACAGTGCATCAATATGTTACTGATTTAAGTAGTCAGTTAAGTCGTATTCAAGGCCCTTACAAAGGTAATGCGCGCATTGCTGTTACGAGCTTTTACATGGCAGATGGCCTGGGGACTAAGTTGGCGCAAGACCAAGGCAGTGGCTTGAGTCAGCAAATTCAAGAGAGCTTACTTACGCAATTTACCCAGCTAGGCTTTCATACTATCGAATATCGACTAGAAAATACTTTAAATTTGCAGCCAACGGCCGATAGTGTACTTAGTCGCGATATAAAAACCTTACGCCAACGTCAGAATATTGACTTTGTTATTACCGGCACACTTACCCGGCAACAACATGCCTATATAGTGAATGCTCGACTCGTCAATACAAAAGATCAGCGTGTTGTATCTGCGGCAAGTACAGAGATCCCGATAAATGTTATGTGGGGAGCTGAAAAAGTACAGCAGCGTAATGGTCAGTTGTATCGAAGCGAATATTAAGAGGAATTCAATTAATGAAACGTTTAATTTTAAGTATGTGTTTGCCTATGGGATTTGGTTGCTCTTCGATGCTTGCTAGTGATACACCTGAACAGCACGATGAACCGCAGCTAATGGCTCAACGAGAAGTGGCTGCACCGCATAGTAACGACAGCGTATTTCAAACTAATCAAGCCGTGTTAAACAACAGTAGTTTTACCGCAGCGCCAACTCGTAAAAATATCAATCATTATGTACGTGGCATCATGCAAGACTTAGTTGAAAACTTGCAATATGTGAACGATAAAACTCCCATTGCTGTTTCAAGCTTTGTGTATCTAGATGCAGACTACAACTCAACCACTTTACTAGGTAACCAGCTCGCTGAAAGTTTTATTCACGAACTGCATACCTTTGGTGTACCTGTTGTCGATTTCAAAACGACCGATTACATGCGTGTAACGCCCAGTGGTGATTATGTATTTAGCCGAGATTATTTAGAGCTTAACCAAGACCAAAACTTTAATTATGTGCTAGCTGGCACCCTAGTTAACCATCAAAGCGGGGTACTGGTGAATGCTCGTATCGTTGGTTTGGCAAGTAAAGCCGTGGTGGGATCTGCACAAGGGTTTATTCCGCAATCTGTGGTCGATGCCTTAGATAGCACCAATCGTAGCGACGGAATAATGCTAAAACAAGCAAGTGAGTAAGGTATGAAAGGTATTTTCTTAGCATTCATATTATTAGCGCTGTCAGGTTGCCAATTACTTGCTGAGCAAGGTGGGGCAAATCAAAGCACGGCTAACACCACATCATCACAAGCTGATTACGTTGCTATGTTGCAAGAGCTCGAGCAAAAAGAGTCGCAACAAACTAACGAAAATCACCGCTTATTTGTGCCTTATCAGCATCACAAAACGCTGGTTAATTATGTTGAGCAAATGGCACTTGAATTAGTTGATACCATGCAGCAAGAAAGTGAGTTAGGTATTGCAATAACGACGTTTGTCGATCTTGATACAAGCTTAAAAAGCAGCTCGCAACTTGGCAATCAAATCGCCGAGTCTATGATGTATCAACTACAAAAGTTTGGTTATGGGGTTGTTGATTTTAAAGCGATGGATGTGATTAACGTAACCCCCCGCGGTGATTTTGTTATGTCGCGTGACGTAGAAGAGCTTGCTGAGCGCCGTATCGCTAGCCATGTTTTAGCAGGCACACTAATCTATCGAACCAATGGTGTAGAAGTAAATGCCCGAGTAGTGAATTTAAATTCCAAACTCGTTGTTGCTAGCGCGCAAAAAGTGATCCCGTACTTTGTACTCAAAAATGAGTCGATTCAATTCGCAACAGCCAAACTAAATTAGCAGCTTATTAATACCAATCGGTAAAGTACCTTACCGATTGGTACAAATGCTTGATTCAAAAAGCCTTAGCCCGTTATAATTTTAGCTACAAGCTACAAGCTACAAGCTACAAGCTACAAGCTACAAGCTTTACCTCAGCTTTTGAGTGGCCTCTTAGTTAAATGGATATAACGGCCCCCTCCTAAGGGGCAGTTACAGGTTCGATTCCTGTAGGGGCTACCAAATCTCACTTTTTGAATATCACCCCCAATAATTTCACCATAAATGTAATTATTAATGACCAAAGTAATACTGAAAATTTTTAAAGTCTATCAAAGCAGACTTTAATAGAGGTATTGTAATTATTTACATGTAAAGTCTAATGTGTTGGACTTTATTGTGGCTTTTAAGTCTTATAACTGTAAAAGTCTTTTTAAGTAGACTTTATTTGATTTTATGGTGTAGGTTGAAATTAAAGTCTGATAGATTAGACTTTAATAGAAGCATTGTTCAAATTGAGATTGTGATGGCAAAGAAAGTTAAAGCGAGTAAATCCCCAGATTTAAGTAAGGCGTTCACACCTTCTTTGCTTGGTGACGTTATTAAAGCGAAGAGAACACAAAGCAATATCACGCAAACTGACGCTGCATTACTTTCGGGTATATCAAAGCAGACATACATAAATATTGAACAAGGTAGTGCTGATGTAAAAGTAGCCTCGTTAATGAAAGTTGTCTCGGCATTAGGCGTAAAGATATCAATTGAGCCATGGCAAAGTGATAGCACAGCTAACTCACCGCTGGAGGATGAGAATGACGTCTGGGTCTGATAGATATACGCTCGATATAATTTATAGCCAAAAGCTGGTTGGTAAATTACATCTTTCTAGAGAAAGCGATAATTTATCATTGAGTTATCAACAAGAGTGGGTGGATGAGGGCTTTCCAATATCTCCTCATTTACCTTTTGGACATGACATACCTTCTGTCAATATCAGACGTTTTTTACAAAACTTACTACCCGAAAATAAGGGTCTAGATTATTTAATAGATTACTTAGGGGTATCACGGACGAATGTATTTGCTCAGATCGGTGGAATTGGTAAAGATACCTCTGGGGCTATGATGTTTTTACCTGAAGGTGCTTTAAACGATAAAGTAAAAAGTAACTTTATCGCTATTAGTGATGCTGAACTGATCAAAAAGTTATCTGATCCTCAATTTTGGCATTTGGAAGTCTGGGACGGCAAGCCAAGATTGTCAGTAGCAGGTGTTCAATCAAAATTAAATGTATTGTCAGTTGATGGCAAGTTAGGTTTTGGTGAAGGAGACCTTTGTTCTACCCATATTATTAAGTTTGAAAAGAATAATCAGCAACATCTTGTTATAAATGAATTTGTAACAATGAAACTTGCAAAACTGGCTGGGCTAAGTGTTGCAGATGTTGAACTTAAATATTTTGATCACCACCCTGCATTACTTGTAGAAAGATTCGATAGAAAATTGTTTAGCCCTGAAAATGTAAAGCGCAGGCATATGATTGATGCATGCCAAGCTTGTAATTTAGGGGTTGATAAAAAGTACGAAAGAAATTTAGGTAAGCAGCGAGATGTTCGTCACATTCGTGATGGTGCAAGCTTTGAAAAATTGTTTGCGCTATCTAAACTTTGCGAAAACCCTATAGCGGCAAAAATTGAAATTTTAAAGTGGGCGTTATTTAATCTTTGCATCTACAATTCAGATGCACATGGCAAAAACTTTAGCTTTTTTGTGCAAAAATCAGGTCTAACCCCTGCGCCATTTTATGATTTAGTAAACGTTAAAATGTATCCAGAGTTTGAACAGGATCTAGCTATGAGTATAGGAGATGAGTTTGACCCAGATGCAATTAATGCCTATCAGTTAGTTGACTTTGCAGATGAAAATGGAATTTCAAAAAAGTTACTACAAAGCC
The DNA here is from genome assembly GCF_947311895.1 of Pseudoalteromonas sp. PAR1. Classification (NCBI taxonomy): domain Bacteria; kingdom Pseudomonadati; phylum Pseudomonadota; class Gammaproteobacteria; order Alteromonadales; family Pseudoalteromonadaceae; genus Pseudoalteromonas; species Pseudoalteromonas sp. PAR1. The sequence goes on from NZ_CAMZMY010000006.1 coordinate 137,928, forward strand.
ATCTAACTAAAATAGCGACAAGTATTAAAAATAATTTACAACAGGCAATATCGTTTGTTGATAGCCCTTCAAAATCACAAGTGTCATATTTAAAGCATTACTTTGATATAGTTAATGCACGTTGTGAGCACTTTCTTGAACAGGCAACTGTAATCCCTGATATCGAACTATAGTTTATAGCTTAGAAATTAACGTTTGATTGTTAATTTCTAAATTGCAGGGTTATTGCTCGTTTTTAAACTAAATTAACCCGTTACTTTTTCAAGCTCACCTGTGCGCCATGGTTCAATGATGATTTTGATATGGTCATTTGGTTTAAATAGGGTGTCAAACGCACCTTGTACGCCGTCTATGCCGACTTTACCAGTACGCATTTTTTGCCATGCGATCTTGCCTGACGCGATGTTCTCAAGTGATTGTGCAAACTCTTCTGGCTGATAGTAATAAGAGAAAATAAGGTCTAACTCTTTCACTGTGGCATAGGCAAAGTTAACGTTTAGTGGCGCGGTATGTACACCTGTTACAACGATTTTTGCTTTTGCTGGCGCACGTAAAATGTAGTCGTTTAATAAGCGGCTTACACCAGCACATTCAAAAATAACCACTTTATTATTGTCTGCAAGGGCTGCTGCTTTGGCTACTTCATCATCTAGGGTCGGGTTAACATATTCAGTCGCACCAAACTCAAGAGCGACGTGTTTTTTACTCTCTTGTGGGTCTGAGGCAATAATATGTTTAACACCTTGCAATCTAAGTGCTGCAATTGCGGCAAGGCCAATTGGGCCACAACCAACCACGATTGCTATGTCGTCATTACTCATTAGTGCGCGGTTTACCGCATGCAAGCCAACAGCAAGGGGTTCTGTAATGGCTGCAGCTTCTGATGGTACTGCATCAGGAATAGGTAATAACAAAGCTTCATCAACGATAAAGTATTCAGAATAGGCACCATACAGCCCTGGGGTTACACCCACGCCAGCACCGCCGGCAGAGAGTAAGATTGGCACTGAGGTTACACGGGTGCCTTTAGCAAGTTCGCCTTTGGTATTTGGGCCGTAGCTGACGATTTCTGCCGCATACTCGTGACCTAGTAATACTTCTTGGTCATCACCTGCATCGTTTGCCATGATGCCCAAGTTTTTATAGATATCAAATACATCACTCGTGTGGCGGGTGATATGAATATCTGAACCGCAAATACCGCAAGCAAGGCTTTTTACGAGTACTTGTCCTGGTCCTGGTGTTGGAATATCAATTTGTTTTACATGCAGTTTACCATTTTGCATGGCAACAGAGTTCATTTGGGTCATTTGTGTGTCCTCGATCAATCACGAAGAAGTTTCTTCGTTTCGATCTCTAGACTAAAGTAAAGTGACTGGTGATATCTTGACTTTTTACGCCAAAAATACAACAAATTGCGACAATGCTGTTTATAAATTCTTCATTTATGATTTTTTAAAACAAAAAGATCATGAGTATTTATTGGTTTCTTGGTGCGAATTTAAAACGAGTAAGCCTTTAATTGTCGATAGAATTGAAGTTAAAACCCTAAACTAACCATCAGGGTTTTAACTTTGACATTTTTAAGGCTTAGCCGAAATAGGCAGTATTGAGGTATAAATGAGTAAATACACCAGCAAAGTAACCCAGTAAAATGACAGGCGACCATTTTAAGTGGCTATTAAATGTGTAAATCCCTCGTGCTTGGCCCATTAGTGCAACACCCGCAGCTGAACCAATCGATAGTAAACTACCGCCAATCCCAGCTGTTAGGGTGATCAATAGCCATTGACCATGAGACATCTCTGGCATCATTTGAAGAACAGCAAACATCACAGGAATGTTATCTACTACCGCTGACATCAAGCCTAATATAATATTTGCGCCAGTTGCTGACCAATTCGTATAAAGTAAATCAGAAAGCAGTGCTAAATAGCCTATAAACCCTAAACCACCGACGCAAATAACAATACCGTAGAAGAACAATAATGTATCCCACTCAGCGCGTGATACCCGGCTAAATACATCAAAAGGAACAACGTTACCTAGGCGAGACAAGCGCTCTTTATCTCCTTCACGCTCTGCCATCGCGCGTTTTCTGGCAAGCGAGCCGGGCAGGGTGACTCGTAAAAAGTAACCAAAAAATTGTAAGTAACCTAAACCCATCATCATGCCTACAACAGGAGGTAAGCCAAAGGCTGTTTTTAGTACTACGGCAGTTAAAATTGTTAATAAAAACAGGCATAAGATTCGTAGTGCACCGCGTTTTAATTCAATATCTTCGTCGACAGTATCAGGGTGTTTATTATTGATGAATAAAGACATTACCGCCGCTGGAATGATATAGCTTACAAGTGCAGGTAAAAACAATACAAAAAACTCTGTAAATTCAACAACGTCAGCTTGCCAAACCATTAGCGTGGTAATGTCTCCAAACGGGCTGAATGCACCGCCGGCATTGGCTGCTATCACAATATTAATGCATGACATGGCGATAAAGCGGTTATCATTTGCGGCAACTTTCATTACAACTGCACACAATAGTAGCGCTGTTGTGAGGTTATCGGCGATGGGAGAAATACAAAAAGCCAGTACGCCACTGATCCAAAATAATTGTTTATAACTAAAGCCTCTGGCAACCAGCCAACAACGTAGGCCATCAAACAGTCTGCGCTCTTCTAAGGCATTAATATAGGTCATGGCGACCAATAGAAATAGCATCAGTTCAGAGAACTCAAGCAATGCATGGCGAAATGCATCTGTGCTCAAGTCTGACATATTGTAAGCACTGTATTGCCAAGCAATTAATGTCCAAATGATACCAGCAGCAACAAGAACGGGTTTTGACTTACGTAGATGGATTTTTTCTTCAAGGATAACCAGTACATAAGCGAAGATAAAAATGACAAGGCAGATAATACCAACAGGGTGGGTGAGTAGATCGATAGTACCGGTTGACGCAGCATGAGCTTGGCCAGCGAAACTTAGCAAGGACAGGATCAATCCTTGTAGTAGTTTTTTCATTGTATGTTCCAATTAATTCATTTTAATTTCGTTACGGGTTGTGTGCATGTAGCTGCAGACATTTTAGATTCATTCTTTTGGTTATGTAACAAATTGGTAACTAAGAAGTTAGTATTTTGAATATAAATATGGATGATGGCGAGAGCAGACCAGTTGCTTAATCTATAAATTAATCAATAAGTTGAGGGGATTTGAATTGAAAAGGGCTGCATAGTGCAGCCCTAACTTGAAAATTATGCAAAGTGTTTCTCTAAATCGTCAGAACCACCTATATGCTCGCCACCTATAAATACTTGTGGTACTGTTTCACGGCCTGAAATGGCTTTTAAAATCGTTAATGAAGCATGTTTACCTAAAATAATTTCTTCGTAAACATAACCTTTGCTGTCTAACAATGCCTTAGCTTTTGTGCAAAATGGGCAGTTAGGTTTAGTAATAATGCTCACTGGCTCAGGCTTTACTTGAGCTGGGTTAATATATTCAAGCATTGTATCAGCGTCAGATACCTCAAATGGGTCGCCTGGCTTTTGTGGCTCAATGAACATTTTTTCAATAACGCCATCTTTCACTAGCATCGAGTAGCGCCAGCTACGTTTGCCAAATCCTAAGTCGTTTTTGTCGACTAGCATACCCATGCCATCAGTAAATTCGCCGTTGCCATCTGGTAATAGGGTGATGTTTTGCGCTTCTTGATTTTGTGCCCAAGCATTCATTACAAAGGTATCATTTACTGATATACACACAATGTCATCAACACCATTTTGCTTAAACACACCTGCAAGTTCATTGTAACGTGGCAAGTGAGTTGATGAGCAAGTTGGTGTAAATGCGCCGGGTAATGCAAATAGCACAACCGTTTTACCTTTAAAAATTTCATCAGTAGTTACTGACTTCCATTGCTCGTCTACACGGGTTGCGAATGTAACGTTTGGTACTTTTTGACCTTCAATATTGTTTAGCATTGTTTTAATTCCTCTTGATTTGTTGAGTGCTATTATGTCGCCCATAGCTTAATAGTTCCAATCGTTTATTTTTATAGTTATGATAGTTAAAAACTATTGATGAGTTTGCGATGAATTTAAAAGATTTTGAATATGTAAAAGCGGTGGCGCAGTTTAAACACTTTCGTAAAGCCGCAGATGCTTGTTATGTCAGTCAGCCAACTCTCAGTGGACAAATTAAAAAGCTTGAACAAGAGCTTGGAGTGACAATATTTGATCGCTCTACTAAACAAGTCACTTTAACAGCGCAAGGAACGCGTTTACTTAGTCAAATCTCTCTTATCCTTGAACAAACCAAGGTGCTTAAAGAGTTAGCGGCAAGCTCTCACGATCCACTCAAGGGGAAGGTTAATGTTGGTATTATTCCTACCATCGCGCCTTATTTATTGCCGACCTTGTTAACTTCAATGAAGCAGGCCTTCAACGAAACACAATTTTCATTCATTGAAATGCAAACCGCACAAATACTGACAGCACTCGATGCCGGCGATATTGATATTGCGATTGTCGCTGATGTGCCAGATTTAGCGAGCTATCATATTTCGTCTTTGTATAAAGAAGATTTTTTAGTGGCAGTGTCTGAACAACACCCACTTGCAAGCCGAACAGAGGTGGCACTGCGTGAGTTAAACGAATGCGATATTTTAATGCTAAACGAGGGGCATTGCTTTAAAGAGCAAGCTGAACAGTTCTGTTTTTCGGCAGGAGTTGAAGTGTCTAATCAGTACAAAGGTAATAGCATCGAAACTTTACTTGCGCTGGTGGCGATGAATGACGGCATTACCTTTGTACCAAAACTAGCATGTACAGCACGTGCAGGAATAAATTACCTTACGATGAAACCAAACCAGCAACGTCATGTGGTTATTGCAACGCGTAAGCATTACCCACATATTGCTGGAGTAGAGTTGTTAGCGCAATGGCTAAGCCATCATGAAGGTTTAAAAGCTCATTTGCTCTTTTCCAGCTAGTTCAACAATATCGTTAATCTGAATATTTGGCAGTGGCTGTTGGTCAATGCTTATTGCAACCGCAGACTGCTGATAAAGCTGTGTAACTTTTAACTGGTTTAACGTGGTTATCTTATGGGGCAACTTGTTACCTTGCGCATCGGTTAAGTAATTATGATGTGCAATATTTAGTATTTGCCCTTGTTCAAGACCATGCGCTTTACCAAGATTAATGATTAGCCTATCGTTTTCAATATGTAGAATTTTACCTTGAGTAGGCAAGCAAGCCATAACTGCTTGCAAGTCATAGGTCAATGTTTGGTTTATGTCGGTAATGGCTTTGCCATAATCGGTTGCCCAAAATCGGTCGCTGTAAACATCGATAATTTCGGTTTTTTTGTATGGCCAAATCCCTTCTGTTTGGTAGCTTTTTTGCCAAAGTTTTTCGTATGTCGTGCCATCAAATAACACATAGTCAACTTTGTATGCGCGCTTAAAACTATCGTCTTGCCAAAAAGCATAGTCGTTATTGATTTTATGGTTGACCGATAAGTCGCGAATACGACTTAACAATACATATTGCGAATTGCTGCGGCTGGTGATCTCTTCAAGTAATGCATTACTGTAGTCATATTGCTGTGTAAAGAAATGATCGACTCTAAGCGGCAAATTATAATAAGCCGTGGGTTTAGCTGCCATTTGAGTGTTCTCTAAGCTGGTATACAGGTGCTCACTAATCGCTTTGTTTACGTCAAAAATTTGGCCCATACGAGCTTGTTCACGATTAGCCAACTGGCTTTGTGTAACTGCAATAAATTTAGTGTATTGATTTGCTGGGCACTCTTCAGCTTGTGGGAAAATATCTAAACGCAGGGTAATGGCATAGGTGTCGTTATGGCGGTTTTCGCTGATCAATTCAATTTTTTGTATTTCACCATGACTACTGATCTTTAGTTGATCTTGTGTCAAAACCCCGTCAACTAAGGTTTGTACAGAGGAAACTCGAGCGCCAGAGAATACTAAAGCTTGCGTTATCGCATCTTTTATTGCGGCTGATTTTGCTTGACTAGTATCACCATTTTTGACCGTAGCATGCCCTGTAGACTCAAACCATTGAGCTAAACTATTGTTTGAAAAAACAATTGCACTGACTAAACCAAGCCATTTTATATTTGCCATAATTTTAACTTTCATGCTGACACCTAGCATTGATACTCATAGATTACAGGTAAATGAGCAAGGACTGTACCAGATGTGGCATTAAACGTGCATATTTACGAGAAATGAGTTCTAAGCGGAAGCAAATTATGCGAGCACTTTTATTAAGCGGGCTAGTTGCCTGCACAGCATTAACAGGCTGCAGTAGTATTTTCGACAAGCATGTCGAGTATCGCTATGTAGAGCCTGATAATTATCCAGTACTAAAAGCAATAGGTTACGCGCCAATTAGCGCTCAACCAAGTAGCAATGAGTCGCAACGCACCTTACTTGCAATTAAAGCGTCAAAGCTTGAAGCTTACCGTGAACTTGCTGAGCAAGTGTATGGGCAAAAAATTTCCGCAGGCACAACAGTGCAAAATAGTATTGCTCAAAACGATCAATTACAAAGCCAGGTATTAGGTGTCATAAAAGGTGCGCAGGTTATAAAAACTTATGCAGTAGGCGATACCTACGCAACAGAATTACAACTTGATATGAAACGCGTACATGACCTTTATATTGGCGAAATAAAACCACGCGAAGTTAAAAAAGTAACCTATTACTAGGTTACAACATCAGAAATGTATAATCTGCTCTAAAAAATAAAGCGCGATAATTTGGTATTATCGCGCTTTATTTTTGTATTCAATTTAATATCAGTTGCTAGGCTTTTAGGTTATGTACAATTGTTTTGTCGCCTTGAACCACACTGCCGCCTTGGTCGTAGGTCATCGATGAAGGCGAACCGATTAAGATATCTTTAAGTTGTTTAACACTTAGTTGAGCTTGATGCGCAGCATGAGCGTTAACATCGTTTTTCTTTTTACATTCAGCAAGTAGGCTGTTCACTTGCTTAATAAGAGCAGTAACGTCGTCATCTTTAGAATCATTATTGACTGATAGTTTCTGCACTTCTTTGTCGATAGTTTGAATTTGTTGCAGCAAAGAGATTTTCTGTTGGGCAATACTTTTTAACCCTTCGCCACGTTTCGATGCGATTGCATTGAGTTCATCATCTAAAAGCGCAGCAATAGACTCCAAGCAAGAAACTTGTTGTGTTAGTTTACTGGCAATTAAATGATTATGATTAGCCATAGACATCAAACTCAAATGCGGCGATGTTCTTCGCTAGTTTTTCAGCATCAATTTGGTATTTACCTTCACTAATTGCTTTTTTTAATTCGGCAACTTTGTTACTGTCAAAACCAGACGATTGCTCAGCTTTTTCTTGCAAAGATTTAAGCTGCTTAGCTTGAGGTGTTAAGCTTACAGAATCTGCACTTGCTTTTGGCGCAGCTGATTTAGCTTCAGCAGCGTTAGCATTATCTTTTTGTAAATCAAGCTTTTTTTGCTTGGTATTTGTCAACACAGAGGTTTGTTGTTGACCATTATTGACATTGCTTACCATAATATTTGACCTATACATTACCCAACATATGCCTTTATATCGGCAGGCACAGCGGATACTTTAGCATAAATATAAAAAATTAAATATTTACCTGAACAGACTCGACACCATCCACACGTGCATTTAATACTTTACCTGATTTTTTGTTTTTTACACGCACTAATTCGTCTAACGTACCATCTTCAAGGGCAATGCCTGTCGTTTTAATTCTAAGGCCTCGTAGTGAAGCGTAAATAGTCACGTTGTCGCCTTTACAAACCATGCAAACCTGACTCATTACAATTGGTGTACCGTCACGCAAATTGCGCTTAATTCGACTGCCAATAAGTATAGACTCATCTTGCACATATTGCGTTCTAACAAACTGTTTTGGTTTCATTTCAAGGCGTAAATGTTCAGCCCTGATCACTTCACCACGACTTAAATGAGTTGTCACAACAACCACAGGCTCAAGCTCAATGATGCGCACGTGTACGTATTGGGTCCAACTATTTATATCTTCGCACTTAAGTTGTACAGTTACCTGCCGATTAAAAGGAGGTGTTGTTGGTACTTCTTTACTTAAAGGTGATTCGCACACTCTGTCGGGTATGCGGCTATCAAGCGGCAATGCACTCACTTGTGGTGTACTTTCTAGATCAGTAAGCTGCTCACTAACAAAATCGATAGCGATCTGTTGAAGCTGCTCGTTTTTATATACTTCTGCATGCACTTGTGTAATGGACAACAAGCTAGCAAGGAAATAAAAAACACTGTATCTTCGGCTTTTTTTTAACAAACTCATATTGTTTCGACTATGCTTATGGTTGAAAACAAGGTATAAATATTTTGCGTCAAAAAACAGACGCTTTGTAACCTTATGTAGCTTTAACACAAAGAAAGCAATTATTGTTCCGGCTCTGATTGTTTATCTTTAGGAGATTGAAATGGCAGGCATTTTAGACTCAGTGAACCAGCGCACGCAGTTGGTTGGGCAAAACCGCCTTGAATTACTATTATTCAAACTCAGAGGGCGACAACGCTTTGGTATCAATGTGTTTAAAGTGAGAGAGGTTTTGCAATGCCCACCACTCACAAACATGCCCAAATCTAATGCTTATATACGAGGCGTAGCTCACATTCGCGGTCAGACTATTTCAGTCATTGATTTATCAATGGCCGTTGGCGGTCCTGCTATCGAAAATATCAAAGACAGCTTTATTATCATTGCTGAATACAACCGCTCTGTGCAGGGGTTTTTAGTTGGCGGTGTTGAACGTATCGTTAATATGAATTGGGAAAAAATAATGCCTCCACCATCAGGTGCGGGTCGTTATTCTTACCTAACTGCGGTCACCGAAATCGAAAACGAGCTGGTTGAAATTCTAGACGTAGAAAAAATCTTGAATGAAATTTGCCCTGTAAATACAGAAGTAAGTGCAGAAGTAGTGGGTGATGGTGAAATCCAGCGAGACTTAGGTGAACGTATTGTCTTTATAGCAGACGACTCTGCTGTTGCGCGAAACCAAGTTAAGCGAGCGCTTGAGCCATTAGGTGTACAAACTGAGCTCGCTAAAAATGGTAAAGAGGCTTTATTACGGTTACGTGAGATTGCAAAACTCGATTGCCAAAACGATATTACTGAACGCGTAGGGTTATTAATTTCAGATGTTGAAATGCCTGAAATGGATGGTTATACCCTTACGGCAGAGATAAAAGCGGATCCAAAATTATCACCTTTGCATGTGATCTTACACACTTCTTTAAGCGGTGTATTTAACCAAGCAATGATCCAAAAAGTAGGTGCAGATGATTTTATTGCAAAATTTAACCCTGACGAATTAGCAACGGCTGTTAAAAAGTGGGTTCATTGTGATTAATTATTTATAGGTGGTATTACTTTGGAAAATAAGCACTTACAACAAAGCGAATACGATCAATTTCGCTCTTTTCTAGAGCAACAGTGTGGCATTGTGTTAGGCGACAATAAGCTTTACCTAGTGAAAAGTCGTCTTGCGCCATTAATGGTGCGCTTTAACGTTGAGTCTTTATCGCAATTAGTTAGTAAAACGCTCAGTCCACATGAAAGACAGCTTCGTGCTGCTGTTGTGGATGCGATGACGACGAATGAAACCTTATGGTTTCGTGATCAATACCCATTTGAATTGCTTAAAACAAAGCTGTTTCCTGAGTTGAAAGATGTGCGTAGGCCACTAAAAATCTGGTCAGCGGCAAGTTCATCAGGCCAAGAGCCGTATTCAATTGCTATGTCGGTTGCTGAGTTTCAGGCGAAAAACCCTGGCGTACTTAAAATGGGCGCGCAGATTATCGGCACTGATATATCTAATACCATGCTTGATATGTGTAAAAATGCTGAATATGACTCGTTGGCACTGGCCCGTGGTTTATCAATTGAAAGACGGCAAAAGTTTTTTAAAGACAGCGGCAATGGTATGGCGCAGGTGATTGATCCAATCAAAAAAATGGTGAGCTTTAGGCATTTGAATTTATTAGATTCTTACGCCTTAATGGGCAAGTTTGATATCATTTTTTGCCGCAATGTACTGATCTACTTCTCTCCAGAGGTAAAAGCAAAGATTATTTCTCAATTTGCTCAGGCCCTTAATCCAAAAGGGTATTTATTTTTAGGGGCATCTGAATCTATGGCTGGCTTAAGTGATAGCTTCGAGATGGTTCGTTGTAACCCAGGTATTATCTACCAGAAAAAGTAATCTCTTCTTAGCAACCTAGCTCTTAGGTTGCTAAATTATTTATTATTCAAAAGCTTACCGTGCTTTATCTATCTAGTTAATTTTGGCTTGCCTTTTGCATCTGCACTAGCAGAGTCAATTTTTTGGAGATGGTTATGGCTATCAGTTTTGATAAAGCATTTGGTGTGCACCCGCATGCAATGTTGATCCGTTCACAACGCGCTGAGTTATTAGCGACAAACATCGCTAATGCTGATACGCCGGGCTACAAAGCAAAAGATATCGATTTTGCGGCGGCTCTAAAAGCGGCAAAAAGCAACCAGCAAGGCGGCAATAACATGGTACGAACTGACGCAAAACACCTTGCCGGTGGCAGTCGGTTTGTTGGTAACGCAGAAATGTTTCGTACGCCAAATCAAGCAGATACAGGTGATGGTAACTCAGTTGATATACAAGTGGAACGAAACTTGTATGTACAGAACTCATTAGAGTATCAGGCAAGCCTGCAATTTATGAGTAGTAAAATTAAAGGCCTTAAAAAAGCCCTCGGTAGTCAAGGAGCTTAATCATGAGTTTATATAATGTTTTTGATATTTCAGGCACTGGTATGAGCGCGCAAAATGTGCGTCTTAATACAACAGCAAGTAATATCTCGAATGCGAATACGATTAGCTCTAGTCAAGACAAAACATACCGAGCGCGCCATCCTGTTTTTGCTGCGGAGTTGACTAAAGCGTCAGCAACACAAAGCAATCCTCAGGGCTCTTCTGTTGGCGTAAAAGTGTTGGGTATTGTTGAGAGCGATAAGCCTCTGCAAATAGAGTACAACCCTAATCACCCCAGTGCGGATGAAAACGGTTATATCTACAAACCTAACGTTAATGTCGTAGAAGAAATGGCTAATATGATTTCTGCCTCTCGCTCTTACCAAACAAATGTGCAAGTTGCTGATGCAGCTAAGCAAATGTTAAGTAAAACACTGTTGCTTGGGCAGCGGTAACCGAGGATAAGTTATGAGTAACGACATCAGCAGTGCGTCATCCACGTATTTAGATAATTTACGTTGGCAGGACAATCAAAACAAACCAGAAGAGAAAGATGACACTTTAACGCAAGAAGACTTCTTCTCGCTTTTAACACAACAGTTGTCGTTTCAAGACCCAAGCAAGCCGGCTGATAATGATCAAATGATTGCTCAGATGACCAACTTTACCATGGCTGAAGGGATCTCGAATTTAAACTCAAAATTTGATGCACTTACTGCGTCAATGACATCGAACTCGGCATTACAAGCTTCGACCTTAGTTGGTAAACAAGCACTATTAGAATCAAATACGATTGATTTTGATGGTAGTAACGTTGCTAAGGGATCGGCAATTGCAGAAACGCCTGTTGAAGATCTTACGCTTCGCATTACTGATGAGTCAGGTCAACTTGTACGTACCATCAGCATGGGCGCTCAATCGGCTGGCGCAGTTCGTTTTGAGTGGGATGGTAAAAATGACGATGGAGAGCTTTTGCCTCCAGGCGAATACGAAGTTAAAGCTGAAGGATTCCAAAATGGTGACTATAGCAGTCTACCTTTAGCGACTTTCAAAAATATTGAAAGCGTTAATATCAATGGATCTAGCGGCATTATTATTAATACTAAAGAAGGCGCGGTTAGGCTAACTGATGTTGCAGAAATCGCTTAATTACACAGATTAACTAGTTAGCCTAGTGCTACAGATTGACACTTTAGAGGTGACTTATGAGCTTCAATATTGCATTAACCGGCCTTGCTGCCGCGCAAAAAGACTTAGATGTAACAGCAAACAATATTGCTAACGTTAACACCACAGGCTTTAAAGAGTCTCGTGCTGAGTTTGCTGATGTGTACGCATCATCAGTATTTAGCTCAGGTAAAACTAAAAATGGTGACGGCGTAAGAACTACAATGGTGGCACAACAATTTCACCAAGGTTCATTATCTTTCACTAATAACTCTCTGGACTTAGCAATTACTGGTGAAGGCTACTTTGCCATGGCAAATGACCTAGGTGCACAAGATTTTACATATACTCGTGCTGGTGCGTTCAAACTTAATAAAGACAACTTTATTGTGGATGCTAGCGGAAACTACTTACAAGGTTTCCCTGTTGATGAAGCAACGGGTGATACAACTTCTGTTAGTTTAAGCACATCTTCTGCGCTACAAATTCCTGATGCATCAGGTTCTCCACGCGCTACGACCAATGTTTATTCGTCGTTTAACTTAGATTCGCGTGCATTAACGCCAGCAGTTACACCATTTGACCCTGAGACAAGTGCGTCGTATAACAGTTCAACATCAACAACAGTGTATGATTCTTTAGGTGAGCCACACATTTTACAGTTCTTCTTTGTTAAAACTGACGCAGCAGTGACTGGTAATGACAATGAATGGCAAGTGTTTGCAACACTTGATGAAAAGCCGTTTGCTGCTAATGGTACTGAGCAAACTACGTCGCCATATACGCCTATTTCAACTTTTCAGTTTGACTCAAGTGGTTTACCTCAAAGCACTGATGGAACTGCAAATACAGATGCTACGTTTAATCCATTAACAATACCTTCAGGCGGTATATCTGGTTTATTATCTAACGGTGCGAGTTTCCCTGATGATGTAAACATCAATTGGCGCGATGAAGCTGGTACAACGAATAAAATACCGACTCAATATGCAAGTAACTTTGAAGTGAAAGCGCTAGAGCAAGATGGTGCGACTGTAGGTCGTCTATCAGGTATTGATATTGGTACAGATGGTAAAATCGTTGCTTCTTACAGTAATGGTGATACTTCATTCTTAGGCCAAGTGGCAATGGTGCGCTTTTCTAACTCACAAGGTTTACAGCAAGTGGGTAACACGGCATGGAAGAAAAGCTTAACCTCTGGTGAGCCAATTGCCGGTGAACCAGGTTCAGGTACATTAGGTTCAATTAACTCATCAGCCCTTGAGCAGTCAAACGTTAACTTAACAAGTGAACTTGTTGATTTGATCAGTGCACAACGTAATTTCCAAGCAAATTCACGTGCATTAGAAGTTAACTCAACACTACAACAAAACATCCTACAGATCCGTTAATCTAAACGGCTCTGAGCTTAATCCGACACGAAGGCTGCTCCCTCAATTGGCAGCCTTTTTTCATTTTTACCATCCTATTTATGCGTCAATTTTACTTTGGCACTTTTATTGCATTTCTTTAGTTATCGTATTTTTAGTGAGTCAATGTTATGGACAAAATGGTCTACATTGCCATGTCTGGTGCCAAGCAAAGCTTGCGTGGTCTTGAGTTAAAGGCTAACAACCTTGCTAATGCTAACACCACTGGCTTTAAAGCTGATTTTGCACAAGCGCGTTCCATGCAGGCTTTTGGTGAAGGCTTGCCATCACGTGTGTTTGCGATGCAAGAGCGTCCTGGTTCAAATATGGAATCGGGTGGATTCGTTGAGACAGGCCGAGAGCTTGATATTGCCATGAGCGACCGTGGTTGGCTCAGTGTGCAAGATGCATCAGGTAACGAAGCTTATACCAAAACAGGCACACTAAACATCACACCTGACGGCGCATTGATCACCAGCCATGGCCGTCAAGTTATTGGCGAGGGCGGGCCTATTATCTTACCTTTGCCAATTGAGAAGGTTGAGTTTAGCGAAGATGGCGCGATCCAAGTGCGCCCGCAAGGTGCACCTGCCAACTTTTTAGAAGTGGTTGACCGCTTAAAAGTGATCGAAGCTGATAACACTCAGCTTGAAAAAGGTAATGACGGTTTATTTAGACCAAAAGAAGATATGTTGGTCAATGATCTTTGTGGGTTCTGTGATATTTCACCCAATGTAAAAGTACTGTCAGGTACGCTTGAAATGTCGAACGTTAATCCAGTCCATGAAATGGTCGACATGATCAGCAACCAACGCCAATTTGAATTACAAGTTAAATTGATGAAAACAGCCGAAGAGCTTGATGAGCGTCAAGATCAGCTGTTACGCATTGTTTAAGATGACTGAGAGGGTAGAGTTATGAATCCAGCATTGTGGATCAGTAAAACCGGGCTTGACGCCCAGCAAACCGATATTTCGGTGATCTCAAATAATCTCGCGAATGCCAGCACGGTCGGTTACAAAAAAAGCCGCGCCGTATTTGAAGATTTACTATATCAAAACATTAATCAACCAGGTGGTCGTTCGTCTCAAGATACTGAAATGCCATCAGGTCTAATGCTTGGTGCCGGTGCTAAGGTTGTAGCAAACCAAAAGAACTTTTCGCAAGGTAATATGTTAACGACCGAAAACTCACTGGACTGGATGATTTCAGGCCCAGGTTTTTTTGAAGTACAGTTACCTGACGGCAATATTGCTTACTCACGTAATGGTCAATTTACGACAGATGAAGACGGTCGTATCGTAACTTCAGGTGCGGGTTTCCCGTTGCAACCTGAAATGAATGTGCCAAATGATGCGCAATCAATTACGGTGTCACAAGATGGCGAAGTATCTGTTCGTGTAGCAGGTCAGGCAGAAAATGTGGTAATTGGTCAGCTCACTATAACAGACTTCATCAATCCATCGGGTCTTGAGCCAATGGGGCAAAACTTATACACAGAAACAGCTGTAAGTGGCGCACCAGTGCAAGGTAATCCGGGGATTGATGGTTTAGGTACTGTGGTACAAGGTTCGCTTGAAACGTCAAATGTAAATGTAACAGAAGAGCTGGTTAATCTGATTGAAACGCAACGAATTTATGAAATGAATTCAAAAGTGATTTCAGCAGTGGATGAAATGCTTAGTTACATCAATCAACAGTTATAAGTCGTAGGAGGCAGCATGCGTAATCTTATCTTAGTCACATCAGCAGCTTTTATGCTGGGTGGTTGTATAACAACGCAAAATCATCATGTGGTTCAGGATGACCCTTACTATGCGCCTATGTACCCAGAGCCTACAACAGAACAAATGGTGCCAACAGGGTCTTTGTTTGATAGCTATACATCAAATGATTTGTACTCTGATAAAAAGGCACTGCGTGCTGGCGATATCATCACTGTTAAATTGCAAGAGTCAACGCAAGCAACCAAAGCAGCAAAAACCGAAACCGATAAAGAAACAGATGCTAACTTAGACCCTGTAATTGGGTTAGGTGGAAATCCGGTTAACATTGGTGGTGACAGCATTCAATTTGGCATTGGTTCAGGGTCATCATTTAAAGGTGACTCAAAGTCGAATCAATCGAATAGTCTATTTGGTGATATCTCTGTCAATGTGATGCGCGTTTTACCTAATGGAAACTTAGTGATCCGTGGTGAAAAATGGCTCACGTTAAATACCGGTGAAGAGTTTATTCGTTTGGAAGGGTTAGTCCGTCCAGAAGATGTCTCAGCAAGTAATACAGTCACGTCAAACCGTATAGCGAATGCACGTATACAATATTCTGGTAAAGGGCAAATGCAAGAAACACAAAGTGCTGGCTGGCTTTCTCGATTCTTTAGCAGTTCGCTTTTCCCATTTTAGAGGAACAAAGTCATGAATGGGTTTAAATACATTATTGCTCTTTGCTTAATCAGCCTGCAGTTTTCTGCTCAAGCTGAGCGAGTTAAAGATGTGTCTATGGTTGAGGGTGTACGCTCTAACCAGTTGGTAGGCTATGGCCTTGTTGTTGGTTTGCCAGGCACAGGTGAGCAAAGCCGGTTCACACAACAAAGTTTTAAAGCCATGCTAAATGGCTTTGGTATCACTTTACCTGATAGCTTAAAACCCAAAATAAAGAATGTCGCAGCGGTGGCTGTGCACGCCGAGCTTCCAGCGTTTAGAAAGCCTGGGCAAACCATTGATGTTACGGTTTCGTCTATAGGTAGTGCGGGCAGTTTACGTGGCGGTACTTTATTACAAACCTTCTTAAAAGGGGTTGATGGCAATACTTATGCGATTGCACAAGGCAGCTTAGTTGTGGGCGGTCTAGGTGCTGAAGGTGCTGATGGTAGCCGAGTTATTATTAACACACCAACAGTAGGTCGTATTCCAAATGGTGCAATTGTAGAACGTGCTATTAAAAGCCCGTTTATGCAAGGCGATTACATTACTTTTAATTTAAATCGTCCAGATTTCACAACAGCAAAGCGCTTAGAGCAAACCATTAACGATTTAGTGGGCCCTGATAGTGCACAGGCAATCGATGCAGCCTCAGTACGCGTGTTAGCACCGCGAGATGCGTCTCAACGTGTTGCTTATTTGTCTACTCTTGAAAACTTAGAGTTTAAACCTGCAGACACAGCAGCGAAAATTATTGTTAACTCTCGTACCGGTACCATTGTGATTGGCAAAAACGTGAAGCTACAGCCTGCGGCTATTACGCATGGTGGATTAACGGTGACGATCGCTGAGCAGCAAAATGTATCGCAGCCAAATGTGTTAAGTGAGGGTGAAACCACAGTTACCAATCAAAGCATTATTGATGTGAATGAAGATGACTCACGTGCTTTTGTATTTAATCCAGGTGTTAATCTTGATGATCTCGTACGCGCAATCAATGAGGTTGGGGCTGCACCGGGTGACTTAATGGCAATACTTGAAGCTTTAAAAGAAGCGGGGGCGATAAACGGGCAACTGGTTATCATTTAAATTAAAACGCGCTCTAGGGCGCGTTTTTTGTTTTCATATCTTTTAGCACTTTTTATATCTTTCACTCTTCAAGCATTAGCTAAAACTATTGTTTTAAAGTTAGTCAAAACCAATATCACTTATTAGCTATTCATTTCTAAAGATTTTTATTGGCGCAATTTTTGCATTTTAATTTGCATTATTAACTATTGTGTCAAAAAGCTGATGGATACTAATCATCTCGACAAGCAAAACTTTTTTGATTTAGGTAATTTAGACTCACTACGTCAAAGTGCCCTGAAAAGTGATGCCTCTAGCGATGCGTCAAAAGAGGCGCTGAAAAAAGCGGCGGCACAATTCGAATCTATCTTTACGCAAATGCTGCTTAAAAGTATGCGTAAAGCCAATGAGGCATTCGAAGATAAAGATAGCCCATTTAATTCAAGTGGCGTGAAGTTCTTTGAAGAAATGCATGACCAACAGCTTTCAGTCGAGTTGTCGTCGAATGGCTCGCTAGGCTTAGCTGATTTAATCGTTCAGCAGTTATCACCAGACGGTAAACAGTTTACCCCAGGCTCAGTACTAAGAACGACGACTGAGTTTGATAGTGATAAACGAGCAAGAGGGCAAGATGATGCTAATGCTCAAACTAAATCGGTTACAGATACTGAGCTAAATGAGCAAGCTAATAATCGTTTTGACGATGCTGAATCGTTTATTAGTTCTATCTGGGAACATGCCAAAAATGCTGCACAAAAGATTGGCCTTAATCCGGCGGTTATGGTTGCTCAAGCCGCACTTGAAACGGGTTGGGGTAAACACATCATCAGCAAAGCGGATGGTACAAGCAGTAACAACTTATTTAATATTAAATCAGATCAGCGTTGGCAAGGTGATAAAGCAAGTAAGCTTACCCTTGAGTTTGAACAAGGCGTGCCTGTTAAAAAACAAGCAAGTTTCCGCGCATATCAATCAATTAAAGACAGTGTGAATGACTTCGTTGACTTCTTAAATGAAAACCCACGTTACGAAGAAGCACTAAAAAACACTGCAGAACCTGCTGCCTTTTTAGATTCGTTACAAAAAGCAGGCTATGCAACTGATCCAAATTATGCCGATAAAATAAAGCAGGTGCTGAAGCGTGTTGAGCTTCAAAGTGTCGCTGCTTCATTGGTACGTTAAGGAGTAAACCCCCATGTCATTTAGCTTATATGACATTGCTAATGCCGGTGTAAGAGCGAATTCTGAGCTTTTACAAACCACCAGTAAAAACATAGCGAATGTGAATACTGAAGGCTATGTGCGTGAACGCACTGAGTTCACAACCATGATCGACAACCAAGTGGGTCGTGGTGAAACGTATCGCTTGTTAAATGAGTTTGCCCAAAAGCAATTAAATCGTGATACCTCAAATAAGGCATTCTTTGATCAGTTTGTAACTGAAGCAAGCCGAGTAGATAGCCTGTTTTCAGAAGAATCAAACAGTTTATCGACCAGTATCAACTCGTTTTTTAACAACGTACAAGAAAGCTTAAATCAGCCTTCGTCAAGAGTCGCTCGTTCACTAGTAATGACTGACGCACAGAACTTGATTGATCAGATGGATAGGTTATCGAGCATTGTGGTTGATCAAAAAGCGGTTGTGAATGAACAATTAGAAATCTTCTCAGATGAGGCGAATAACCTTATCCAAAATATTAGTGATTTGAATACTAAAATTGCGGCGGTTCATGGTACTGATCGTGAGTCAGTCTCTAGTGGTTTATACAATGAGCGTGATAAAGCAATTCGTGATTTATCAGAGTTGATAGATATTGAAACACTTGATGGTAATAACGGCGAAAAACAAGTGTATTTAGGCTCAGGTCAAGCACTTGTTATGCAAAGCGGTACATTTAACCTGTTTTCATTTAGTGGTGACCCCGATCCAAACTTTAAAGAGTTAAAGCTCGACGTCAATGGTGGCAAAGCCGTGCCGCTTGAAGTTGATGTAAGTAAATTAAAAGGCAAAATTGGTGGGCTGCTTGCTTTTCGTGATGACATTTTAGTCCCTGCCCAGAATCAACTTGGTCAAATGGGCTTAGCGCTGGCAGATGCATTCAATCAGCAAAACCGCCTAGGTATGGACGCCAATGGTGAAATTGGTGGCGATATTTTTGCTATTCCAACCGTTGATGCATTTGCTTATCAAGCTAATACTGGTAATTCGAGTATGACGGCAACGGTTGAACCTGGACAAGGCAGTAATTTGCCGGCCAGTGATTTTATTGTGAAATACAGTGATACGAATGAAGTTGAAATTTACCCTGTTGATAATAAAGGTGAGACGATTAAGGATGCCAACGGCGATGATATTTTTACTACAGCTGTCGTTGACCCAGCCACAGGTAAGGTTAATTTAGTCGATAATAGCCCTGCAAATGATGGTTTAGATTTGTTTGGCTTAGAAATAACTCTCGATATGACTAACCCGCCAAGTGTTGATGATCAATTTATGGTCAAACTCAACTCTCAAGCATCAACAAGCTTAGAGCTTGCAACAAATCGTCCAGAAGATATCGCACTCGCTTCACCTATTCGTACTGCAAACGATATTAACAATACTGGCACTGCCAGTATTTCAGCAGGAACAGTGTTAGATGTTGGTGCCTTTTCAACCGATCCTATCAATTTACCAAATGGTGAGATAACCGTTCAAAAAACAGCCGAACCTAATGTATATACAGTTACTGATGGGGTTAATACTTCAAGCTTTACTGGCACACCACCATTAAATAATGTTCTTCAAGCTGCTGGCGGTGGATTTCAAGATTATGGTTTTGACTTTAACATTGAAGGAACGCCAGCACTTGGCGATACGTTCACTATTGAAGCGAACGAAGGAGGCTTTGATGATAACCGTAACGGACAGTTTTTAGCTGACATTCAAAATGATAATATTGTAAGACAAAACGTTTCAGGTAATTCAACGAATAATCATAAAACTCTAAATCAAGCGTACACAGGTTTAGTATCAGATATTGGTGTAGTTACTTCGCAGGCACAAACAAGTCAACAAGCATTCACCGCATTAGCAGAGCAGTCAGAGGCTTGGTATGAGTCACTATCAGGTGTAAACCTTGATGAAGAAGCGGCAAACTTACTGCGCTTTCAACAGTCGTATGCAGCATCAGCGCAAGTACTTGCCACTGCTCGTTCAATATTCGACACCTTACTTAATTCGGCGAGGTAATTATGCGTTTATCAAATAATTTAATGTATCAAAATAGCGTTAATAAAATTCTTGAAGGCCAGCAAGGTGTTGCTAATGCACAAGAGCGTGTAACAACGGGTAAAAAGTATTTATCGACCTCTGAAAGCCCGTCGGCTTATTCACAAGCGGCTTTATATACCAATAAAATCCAAACCAATGAGCAGTATACTAAAAATATTAATCAGTTGAATGGACGGCTAGAAACAGAAGAAAGCATCTTACAAAGTATCAACACCACCATTCAGGCAGCCCAAGAGCTGGCAATTAGAGCGGGTAGTGGTGCCATGAGTGATGATGATTTAAAATCTATTGCGGGTGAATTAAGCGAGCTGCAAAAAAGCCTAGTGAGCTTAATGAATAGTCAGTCAGAAGACGGTAAATATATATTTTCTGGCTATCAAGATACAACTCAAACCTATAGCTTTAACTCAAATACAGGTCAATACGATTATCAAGGCGACCAAGGCCAGCATTCAGTCACTATAGCACAAGGGGTGAATGTTAAATCGAGCGATAATGGCTTTAGTGCTTTTGAAAATGTAAATGCGCGTTTAAATGTTGTTGACAACGAAGGCACTGTGACGGGAAGTATTACTGCACAAAGTACTGTGTATGTAAAAAACCAAGCTGATTTTGATAAGTTCCACAAAGCAAATTTTGATTTAGATCCCACAGCGACTGCTGCAGATAACTCTTTTCAAGTTGAGCTTGTCGCCGGCGTTAACCCGGGTGATCCAGATACCTATGTTATTAATGATGGTTATGGTAATCCCATTACACCCGCTGTCACCGGTGAATTTACTGGGGAGCCTATTGAATATGCAGGCATGGAGTTTAAGCTAGAAGGCACAGCACCAGGGACATTCGAGTTCGAATTAGAGGCTCCACACAAAGAAAATGTACTCAATACTATGCAAAACTTAATCACCAGTTTAAATAGCAGTTTAGAAGGTGATGAGCTTCATGATGCACTGGCAGACGGCTTAGAGCAATTACAAAGCGCCAGCGAACAAGTGGTATTTACACAAGCAAGCCTAGGTGCTCGAATGAATTTGGTTGAAAGTGTCACAGATTCAAATAGCGCGATAGATATTAATAATAAATCGAGTAAATCAAATTTGGTTGAAGTTGATATGGCTGAAGCAATTAGTGACTTAACAAGACATGAAACCGCATTACAGGCTTCGCAAGCAACCTTTGGTCGTTTAGCAAATTTAACGCTTTTTGATTATTTATAATTAAATTCATACGGTAAAGGTTTGCCTTTCTATCAGGCCAGTGGCAAAAAATTGTCACTGGCCTTTTTATTTTTTACATTTACAAAGTGGGATATATAAAAACCCTTTAAAAACAGTGTTTTGGGTATTCCTTGATGAGCTGGCATATTTCCTGCTAGTAATTCTACACAAAGCGCGTGGTTCCTCACTAGTTCATTGGACCACAGCCTAATTAAAACTAGGAGATGGTAAAATGGCATTAACAGTCAATACTAATGTGTCGTCACTTAACGCACAGCGTAATTTAACTAAATCGAGCGATGGTCTTGCAACCTCAATGGAGCGTTTAGCATCAGGCATGCGTATTAATAGCGCAAAAGACGATGCAGCGGGCCTACAAATTTCTAACCGTTTAACCTCACAAATAAATGGTTTAGCGGTGGCACAGCGTAACGCGAATGATGGTATTTCTATGGCGCAAACCGCCGAAGGGGCGATGCAAGAGTCTACCAATATCTTACAGCGTATGCGTGAGCTTGCATTGCAATCGGCGAATGGTTCTAATTCATACGAAGACAGAACTGCTCTACAAAAAGAAGTAACAGCACTGCAAACTGAGTTAACACGAATTGCAGAAACAACGTCATTTGGTGGTCAGCAATTATTAGACGGCTCTTATGGCACAAAAGCTTTTCAAGTGGGTGCAAATGCTAATGAAATAATTAATGTTTCATTATCAAGTGTTGCAGCTGATGATATAGGCACAAAGCAAATTAATCTTCAGTCAGCTGACGGTTTTGGTCAGGCACTAACTGCATCAGGTGATACAGCTGGTGCAAACCCAATTGCAAATACTATGACTTACACTATTAAGGGCGCAAATGGTGAAGATGAAGTTGTTACAATGCAAGCTAACTCATCTGCAAAAACAGCAGCTACAGATATTAATGGTATTTCTAATAAAACGGGTGTGGAGGCACTTGCTAAAACCCAACTTCAGTTTGAATTAGGTGCGGGTTACACAGATACAGAGGACACTGTTACTTTTGACTTAAATGGAACATCGATAAGTGCTGCTGCAAGTCTTACTGGTATTGCTGACAGTATTAACGCGGTAAGCGCTACTACAGGTGTTACAGCATCTTTTAATGAAGATAATGAGCTTATTTTAGAGGATGTAGATGGTGACGATATTACAATTGAAGACTATGCGGTTGATGACAATGGTACACCAAGTACAGCTTTAACAGCGGATATCACTGCTATGGGTTTTGATGGAACAAAAGCTGCGGCGCCAGTAACATTAACGGCTGATACTGCAAATGATGGTTCAGGAACAGACTCTACTCGTGTTTTAGGTGCTATACAGCTAAATTCATCTAAATCATTTACAGTTACAGGTAATGATGATGCACTAGTTGCAGCCGCGAATGTTGATAATCAATTAATTAGTAATACGGTTGCTGTAAGTGAAATTGATATCAAAACTCAGACCGGCTCACAAGATGCGTTAGCGATTATTGATGCTGCCATAGCACAAATAGATAGCCAGCGAGCTGACTTAGGGGCAGTACAAAACAGGTTTGGACACACAATCAGTAATCTTTCAAGTATATCTGAAAACGTATCTGCTTCACGTAGTCGTATTCAAGATACTGACTTTGCAACAGAAACAGCACATATGACTAAAAACCAAATCTTGCAACAAGCGGGTACATCAATCTTGTCGCAAGCAAACCAAATACCACAAGCGGCTATCAGCTTGCTAGGTGGTTAATTAAATTTATAGTCTTATATACGAAAAGCGCACAGGTTGCGCTTTTTTGTTGCGTAACATTAAAATAGCTGGGCGGTAATTTGGTCAGCGCTCTTTTATCGCTATTTTCTTATTGCATAGCGCCTCTTAACCTCTTTGTAACTAATTCACCTAAAACCTTTTTACACAGAGAGAAAAAATGAGAAATAAATGAGGGGGTGATACGACGTAAGAGGAAAAAGTAGAATTTTTTAAAATAAAAAAATGAGTAAAATCAGTTTGTTAATCTGGAAAGCTCAAATAAAATCCATTTTTTTAAAAAAAAGCCTAAAGAAAAATTCTCAGCTGCCGTTAACTTAATCAGTACGGAGCTTGAACATACAATTTGTGAAAGTTCTTGGTTAAATCAAAACAGATATATTACGAAAGTAATCAGGAGTTTTATCATGGCTTTAACAGTAAATACAAATGTATCTTCATTAAACGCTCAGCGTAACCTTTCTCGTTCAGGTCAAGGTCTAGCAACCTCGATGGAGCGCCTTGCGTCAGGTATGCGTATCAACAGCGCAAAAGACGATGCAGCAGGCCTACAAATTTCAAACCGTTTAACTTCACAGGTTAATGGCTTAGCCGTAGCGCAGCGTAATGCCAACGATGGTATTTCAATGGCGCAAACCGCCGAAGGGGCGATGCAAGAGTCTACCAATATCTTACAGCGTATGCGTGAGCTTGCATTGCAATCGGCGAATGGTTCTAATTCATACGAAGACAGAACTGCTCTACAAAAAGAAGTAACAGCACTGCAAACTGAGTTAACGCGTATTGCAGAGACAACATCCTTTGGTGGTCAGCAGTTGCTAGATGGTTCATTTGGGACAAAAGCCTTTCAAGTAGGTGCTAATGCTAACGAAACAATTAGTGTTTCATTATCAAGTGTTGCAGCTGATGATATAGGCACAAAGCAAATTAATCTTCAGTCAGCTGACGGTTTTGGTCAGGCACTAACTGCATCAGGTGATACAGCTGGTGCAAACCCAATTGCAAATACTATGACTTACACTATTAAGGGCGCAAATGGTGAAGATGAAGTTGTTACAATGCAAGCTAACTCATCTGCAAAAACAGCAGCTACAGATATTAATGGTATTTCTAATAAAACGGGTGTGGAGGCACTTGCTAAAACCCAACTTCAGTTTGAATTAGGTGCGGGTTACACAGATACAGAGGACACTGTTACTTTTGACTTAAATGGAACATCGATAAGTGCTGCTGCAAGTCTTACTGGTATTGCTGACAGTATTAACGCGGTAAGCGCTACTACAGGTGTTACAGCATCTTTTAATGAAGATAATGAGCTTATTTTAGAGGATGTAGATGGTGACGATATTACAATTGAAGACTATGCGGTTGATGACAATGGTACACCAAGTACAGCTTTAACAGCGGATATCACTGCTATGGGTTTTGATGGAACAAAAGCTGCGGCGCCAGTAACATTAACGGCTGATACTGCAAATGATGGTTCAGGAACAGACTCTACTCGTGTTTTAGGTGCTATACAGCTAAATTCATCTAAATCATTTACAGTTACAGGTAATGATGATGCATTAGTTGCAGCTGCGAATGTTGATAATACAATTAATAGTACATCAGTTGGTGTGGATGAAGTTGATATCAGAACGCAAACAGGCTCACAAGATGCGTTAGCGATTATTGATGCTGCCATAGCACAAATAGATAGCCAGCGTGCAGACCTTGGTGCGATACAAAACCGTTTTGGTCACACAATCAGTAACCTTGCAAACATTTCTGAAAACGTATCTGCTTCACGTAGTCGTATTCAAGATACTGACTTTGCAACAGAAACTGCGCAAATGACTAAAAACCAAATCTTGCAACAAGCGGGTACATCAATCTTGTCGCAAGCGAACCAGTTACCACAAGCAGCGCTTAGCTTAATTGGTTAATAGTGTGATTAGTTACAACAACTAATGGTTAAGTCAGCATTAGTTAACTAAAATAAAAAGGAGATTGGCTTACGCTAATCTCCTTTTGTTGCATTAGCTATAGGGTAAAATGTTTAAGGAGGCGTTATGAGTGCAATAACCCAAAGCCCTGATTTTGCAGTGGCTCCACAAAAAGCGGATGATAAGCTAGCTGCGAGCCCGCAACTGACAGCAACAGCGGTTGATGAATCAAATAAAACGGAAAATACACAACAACAGCAAACAGAGCAAAATTATCAACAAATGCAGCGTAAATTGGACGAAAGTGCTGAAAAAGACGAGCTAGGCCGCGAACAGCTTGAGAAAATGGCGCAACAATTGCAGGACTTCATGGGCGAAATGAATCGTAGTTTGCAGTTTCAAGTAGATGAAGAATCGGGCCGTGATGTTATTAAAGTGGTTGATAAAAACAGTGGTGAGTTAATTAAGCAATACCCATCTGAAGAAGTGTTGAGCTTAGTGGCTAAGCTTTCTGAAACTGCGGGTTTTTTAATTGATCAAACTGTTTAAAGTTTTTTGTTAAGTTAAATGTGTAATGTGAGGAAGTGTTATGGCTATTTCATTTAATGGTTTAGGTTCAGGTTTAGCAGTATCAGATATTGTTGATGCGTTAGTTAATGCTGAGCGCACCCCTTTTACATCGCGTTTAAATAATAAAGAAGCAACCCTTACAACAGATATCTCAGCTGCAGGCGCGTTAAAGTCAGCGCTTGAAAAACTGCAAACCTCGATGGAGGCACTAGGCGAAGTTGATAACTACCAAAAGCGCAGTATTTCTGGTAGTGATGATTTTGTAACTCTAAGCTCTGACAAAGATGCGGAGCCTGGTGGTTACAATGTAAAAGTAAACAACCTTGCGACTGAACATAAATTGATGTCAAGTGCATTTGCAGAAGATGCAGCAGTAGGTGAAGGTACGTTAACTATAGCGTCCGGTGAGAATAGTTTTGATATTGATGTGTCAGATACTGCAACTTTGTCTGAAATTCGTGATGCGATTAACGACAGTAAAGACAACGACAGTGTAACAGCAACGATTATCACCGACGATAATGGCCAGCATTTAGTTTTATCAGCAAAAAACAGTGGTGTTGAAAACGCAATAAAAGTTACAGCAACTGATGCTGATGGCAATAATACTGACGCGGCAGGTTTATCGGCTCTAGCCTATGACACCGGTTCAGGGGTTACAAACATTAACGAGGTGATTGCTGCAACAGACGCTTCAATTACCATAGATGGTAATTTAACAGTTACAAGCAGTGATAACGAGTTTGCAAATGTTATTGATGGTGTAACGATCACCGCTAAAAAAGCCCATGGCACTGATGACGACGATAGTACCCTTAAAATTACAGAAAATAATAATAATATTAAAGCCGGTTTAAATAGCTTTATAGAAAGCTATAACGAATTACTTGAACTGAGTAATAATTTAGGTAAATCAGGTGAAAGCGGTGCAGGTGTGATGGCCGGTGACTCTATGCTTCGCGGCGTAATGTCAAAACTTCGTCAGCAATTAACCAGTGAAGTTAGCTTGAGTGATGGCAGTAGTTTGTCGTTATCTAAGCTTGGGGTTGAAGCAGACCGTTACGGCAAATTAAGCCTAGATACCGAACGCCTAAACGAACAAGTAGAAGCCGATGTAGACTTAGTTCAAGAGTTCTTTTTGGGTGAGGGCGATGAAGGCGGCTTTGCGCAATCTTTTGATGAGCTAATGAGTTTTTATACGGATTCAGATGGTATTGTTCAAAACAGAATCGACAGTAAACAGACTCAGTTAGATGGTTTAGATGATGAGCGCATTGATTTTGCAAGAAAAATGGAGTCGTTAGAGTCTCGTTTATACGCACAGTACAATAGCATGGATTTACTTGTCGCCCAGATGAACTCAACCAGTAGCTATGTGCAAGCGCAGCTTGATAATATGCCAGGGGTTGTTAAGCAAAATAAATAGTTGAATTAGTATGTTTTCTTGCCTGTATTTGGGTGTTACCTTTTGTAGAAATAATAATTTATCAAGCAACTAAACGCTAATTAGCGTTTAGTTGCTTGATATTTTGAAATAGCTTTATGTGATTTACGCTGGTTGATCAGCTCAGCCTGAGTTTTGTCTCTGGCGTTTTTAAGTTTAGCTGTAGCAGTTAAAATTTTGGCTTGTATAGCTAATAACTCTTTTTCTTGAGGTGGTGTTTCACTCTCACACCAATGCTTTAACTCTTGGTCAATAGCTATTAACGTTTGGCTTGCCAGCTCAATATCTGTTTTATCTATGTGCTCTGACAATGCAATGAGTAATGCATTCAGAGCGTTAAAATTCGGCATTATTGCTCAGCTTTAGGTATGCGCTCTTCGAGCGGAATAGAATCCCACCCTTCTTTTATTTCTTTAACGATACGGATAACATCATCTACTGCTGCAATGTCGTTGTTTACATTTGCTTCAGTTAACCTGCGTTGGCAAAAGTCGTACAGCGATAGTAGGTTGCTAGAGATATCCCCTCCATGCTCAAAATTGAGTGCATCTTGTAGAGCACCGAATAATAAAATGCAGGTAGAAATGTTTTCACCTTTTTTTTCAAATTCTTTACGCTCAATAAAGCCTTTAGTTGCTGCTAAACGTCCGATAATGTTACTGAAAATCAAATTGATCTGCTCATAAGGAGACATTTCATTAATGTTGCTAACGCTAACTTGACTGTACTTTTTTATCGATATGTGTGCCATGAGAAAATCCTATATTAAAAACACTGATTCATAAAAGTAGATAAGCAATATTAATGCCATTGATATTATCTTTCTTTGTGCATTTCTATAGAGATTATAGCAACGAGTATAGAATATTTTAAAATTCAAACAGGCTAAATTTGTAAGTTAATTCTTTAGTATTAAATTTTAGTGCTAAGTGACTATTTTTTGGCGTTGATGTCAATAAATTGCCGCTTAGCGCTTGCATCCCTCCTAAACTCGCTTACAATTTAGAAATTAACTAACCTCGTGGTAACTGTGGTTCGCCAATAATGATCTTAATTTTAGACAATAATAATAATCGTGCGATAGGTTTACATGCAGCACTTACCTTCATTGGTGAAACTGCACAATTAGTTGATGAGACTTCGTTACAGTCTTTTTGTGAAAAACATCAACAGCAAGAATGTATGGTCATTCTTGGTGCTTTACAGCAGCTAAATCACGAGGCTGTGATCAAACAGTTTCCAGCTATTCCATTTTTGTTAATAGGTGAAACCCTCAAACCCCTTCTTAGTATTGCTAATGTTGTAGGCTTGATATGTGAGCCTTTCAATCATGACGTAACCACTCAGTTATTGCATGACTGTCAGCAATATCAGCGTATGCTGCCCGGTGCTCATAAACAGTCTAAGTCGCAAAAATCGTTTGATGGACTTGTTGGTGAAACTGATGCTGTAAAAGATGTGCGTTTTTTAATTGAGCAGGTGGCTAAAACCGATGCCAATGTACTTATTTTAGGTGAGTCTGGCACAGGTAAAGAGGTGGTAGCACGAAACGTTCACCTACTATCTAAACGAAATAGCGGGCCATTTGTGCCAGTAAACTGCGGTGCTATTCCTGGTGAGTTACTTGAAAGTGAGTTATTTGGTCACGAAAAAGGGGCGTTTACTGGGGCAATTTCAGCGCGAAAAGGGCGTTTTGAATTAGCACAAGGCGGTACACTGTTTTTAGATGAAATTGGTGACATGCCACTGCAAATGCAGGTTAAGCTTTTACGAGTATTACAAGAGCGCAGTTATGAACGAGTAGGTGGGACAAAGCCTATTCAAGCTGATGTACGAATTATTGCTGCTACCCATCGTAATCTTGAAGAAATGATTGAAAAGGGCGACTTCCGCGAAGACCTTTTTTATCGCTTAAACGTGTTTCCAATTGAAAACCCTTCGCTAAGTGAGCGTGCTGACGACATTCCTCTACTTTTAAAAGAGTTAATGCGCCGTGTGAATGAGCAAAGTGGCACAACAGCAAAATTCACCGAACGGGCAATTCAAAGCTTAAAAGAGCATGCATGGCCGGGGAATATTCGTGAGCTTGCTAACTTAGTTGAGCGCATGGTGATCATGTTCCCTGATAAAGTAGTTGATGTGCCAGACCTACCAGCTAAATATCGTTATATTGAAGTTGAGGCTTATGAGCCTGAGTACCCTGAAGAATTGATGGAGCGAGATGCTTTCAACGATATTTTCAGTACTGGCTTTAGTGATTACGATGAGGAAGAACTTGATACCCCAGCAACAACGGTAGACTCAGGTTTATTACCTGATGAAGGAATTGAGCTGAAAGAGTATCTTGCTGAGCTTGAAATCAGCTTAATAAGCCAAGCATTAGAGCGCTACGATTATGTTGTTGCACGTGCTGCAGAAATTTTAGGTGTAAGACGCACCACACTGGTCGAAAAAATGAAGAAATACAACCTAACGCGCGACTAGCCGCGTTAGGTGTCTTGCTCGGTTTTATCTATTCGTATTCACTGATTATCTCAGCTTTTCTAAAGCAATCATTGCTATGGTCATTTACCATACCGCAGGCTTGCATATGCGCATACACAGTCGTTGGGCCTAAAAATTTAAAGCCACGCTTTTTTAAATCTTTGGCAAATGTTGTTGAGGCTTCAGTAATAGCCGGATAGTCTGCTAATTTATCGAGGTCGTTTACCAAAGGCTTGCCACCAACAAACTGCCATTGATAGTTTGAGAAACTGCCAAACTCTTTTTGAATTTCAATAAAACGCTGCGCGTTATTGATAGTGGCAGCGATTTTAGCGCGATTACGAATAATGCCTTCAAACAGCATTAACCGTTCGACGTCGTCTTCGGTCATTTTGGCAACTTCTTCAACAACAAAGTTTTTGAAGGCACTGCGATAGCCATCACGCTTTTTAAGTATGGTATACCAACTCAGTCCCGCTTGTGCTGACTCTAAGGTTATAAACTCAAATAAGCGGTGATCATCATATAATGGCACCCCCCATTCTTGGTCATGATAGGCCACATAATCTTCTTTGCTGGTATCGAGCCATGGGCAACGACAATGGTGTTCTTTTTGCATTATTCCCTCGCGATTGTCATTTTTTTGTCAGTGTTGTTTTTGTCTTTAATTTATTGAAATAAAACAAAAATAAATTTGGTACGGATTGTGCATTTAGCTAGGTAGACACGATTTTTTGAGTATCGATTATGGCCTTAGCAAATGTCCTAAAACCACAATTTATCACAGCCAAACAATATAACCCATGCTTACAGCAAGAAGAGTATGTGGGTGAATTGAGTGAGCTGCGCCAACAAGCCAGTTGGTTAGGCCACTTGGTTGATACCATGCCTGCGGGTGTGGTGGTTTTAGATGGCCGAGGCATGATCGCAAAAGCCAATCAAATTGCCATTGATATGCTAGGTGAACCCCTTGAAGGTGAAAAGTGGTTTAGCGTTATTCAACGCTCATTTCGACCAAAGCAAGACGATGGACATGAAGTATCACTTAAAGATGGCCGATTAATTAAGCTTGATATCACTGCGCTTGCTCCAGAGCCAGGGCAGTTAATTCTAATGACAGATTTAACTGAAACCAGACGTTTACAAAAGCGAGTTGCACATATGCAGCGCCTAAGTGCGCTTGGCAAAATGGTTGCTTCACTTGCTCATCAGGTCAGAACACCGTTATCAGCTGCCATGCTTTATGCCGCAAATTTAGGCTCAAAGCGATTGCCAGAAAGTTCGCGTGGTAACTTTCATACAAAATTAATGTCGCGTTTAAAAGATTTAGAAACCCAAGTGAACGATATGCTGTTATTTGCCAAAAGTGGTGAGCAACAAGTGGTCGAAAGCGTTTCAATGCAACAGTTACTCAATGAAGTAAAAGCGGGGGCGGATGCAATGGTTGCACAAAACCAAAGTACCTTAGCCGTTAACTTGCCAGAACCAGACATTGAGATTGTGGGTAATAAAACCGCACTTGCCAGTGCGATTCAAAACTTAATTCATAACAGTATTCAAATAATTGGCAAACATGCAGAAGTATCGCTTAGTGCTGAGCGCGACACCGCAAATGATAATAGTGTTCGCATCAGTGTAAGTGACAACGGTCCAGGCGTAGATATGAGTCAGGCCGAGAAATTATTTGAACCTTTCTTTACTACAAAAAGCCAAGGCACAGGGCTTGGACTTGCTGTTGTGAGTTCAGTCGCTAATGCGCACCAAGGACGGGTTGAAGTGACTAATAATGCCCATGGGGGGGCATGTTTTAGCTTGATCCTGCCAATAAGTGCAGAATTTACGTCAGCGGAGGCAAAATGAATACGAACGCAATTTTAGTCGTTGAAGACGACGCAGGCTTACGAGAAGCTTTGATTGATACACTCGAAATGTCAGGAATTGATTGCATCGCAGCAGATAGTGCTGAGCAAGCAATGGTGCTGTTAAAACAAGGCACGTATTCATTAGTGGTCAGCGATGTACAAATGGGCGCGATGAGTGGCCTTGATTTACTTCGCAGTATTAAGCTCAACTACCCTGAACTACCTGTACTTATGATGACAGCTTATGCCACCATTGATGATGCAGTTGAAGCGATGCGTTTAGGTGCGATTGATTACATGGCAAAACCATTTGCCCCAGAAGTATTGCTTAATATGGTCAGTCGATATTTACCCGAAAAGGAAAAAGAAACAGACGGGCCAATTGTTGCTGATCCATCGAGTATTAAGTTACTCGAACTTGCGAGCAAAGTAGCGCGTTCAGATGCCAGTGTTATGGTACTTGGCCCAAGTGGCTCAGGTAAAGAAGTGTTAGCCCGCTATATTCATGATAAATCGAATCGTGCAGATGCTCCCTTTGTTGCCATTAACTGTGCCGCTATTCCTGAAAATATGCTTGAAGCAACCTTATTTGGTTACGAAAAAGGCGCGTTTACCGGTGCCATTCAGGCCTGCCCTGGTAAATTTGAACAAGCACAAGGCGGTACCATCTTACTTGATGAGATCACCGAGATGGATTTAGGTCTGCAAGCAAAATTACTGCGTGTACTACAAGAGCGTGAAGTAGAGCGCTTAGGCGGCCGTAAAACGATTGAGCTTGATGTTCGTGTCTTAGCTACGAGTAACCGTGATTTAAAAGAAGCGGTTAGTGAAAATCTATTTAGAGAAGATTTATATTATCGCTTAAATGTGTTCCCGCTGATGTGGAAACCATTAGCAGAACGCCCGGGCGACATTGTTGTATTGGCAGAGCATTTAATTGAGCGCCATTGCCTGAAAAGTAAAGAACCCATTGCTATGTTGACCGAGTCAGCTAAGCAAAAGCTGCTAACACATGCTTGGCCGGGTAATGTGCGAGAGCTTGATAATGTTATTCAACGTGCGCTGATATTATGTGATGGTAACAGCATTCATGAAGATGATGTCTTCATTGAAGAGTTACTAACGGTGGAGATAAAGTCAGTTGCTACGCCACCGTACAATGCACCGGTGTATCAAGAGCAACCCGTTGAAGTTAATTTAGATACAGTGCCACAGGTGAGTGAGCAAGGTAATTACAAAGACGAGCTTAAAGACAAAGAGCATCGTATTATTTTAGAAACCCTCGCACGCTGTAATGGTAAGCGAAAAGAGGTGGCTGAGACCTTAGGCATTAGCCCCCGCACCTTGCGATATAAGCTAGCGCAGATGCGCGATCTTGGGATTGCACTGCCAGCCTAATTCTCCTTCCAAAACAGTGTCAAACAAGCTCACAGCATGTGGGCTTGTTTGCTGTCAAAACTCTGACAAGCAAAATAAATGGTGTAAGCCATTGAAAATATTGGTTTTATTTTGTGGCACGGTTTATGCTTTATCAGTTTATAAGTAAACTGTATTGTCAGAGAGTATTATGAAAGTTCAAAACAGCGCATTATTTCAAGAAATGCAATCTATGGCCCTTGAAGCTAGCCGTAGTAACTCAATTACAAATTTACCAACTCAGACACAGCCTACATCAACGGCACAATTTGGTGATCTACTTACCAATGCATTAGATACAGTGAATGGCTTGCAACAAGAAGCCAAGCAAAAAGTGACGGCTCTTGAAATGGGTGATCGCAGTGTATCGCTTGCAGATGTGATGATTGCTTCACAAAAATCATCAGTTGCATTCGAAGCAACGGTACAGGTTCGTAATAAACTTGTTGAAGCATATAAAGAAATCATGAACATGCCTGTGTAACTAGGTAGTGGAGAATTATCGTGGCGCAATCTAATCAATCAACTGATCTAGCCCTAGCAGGCGGCGGTATCGATTCTACCGATACTGATGATCAACAAGAGCAAAAGTCAGGCTACTTAAGTGCCTTAAACGGTGTAGATGTTTTACGCCAGGTTACTTTAGTGATTGCTTTGGCAATTTGTTTGGCTATCGCAATTTTTATTATCATTTGGGCACGTCAGCCAGATATGCGTCCGCTTGGTAAAATGCCAACGGAAGAGCTTATTCAAACGCTAGACTTTTTAGACGCGCAAAAGATTGATTACGAACTCGATGGTAATGTCATCTCTGTTGAAGAAGGTGAGTACCAAAACATTAAGTTATTGATGGCTCGTGAAGGCCTTGAGCAAGCGCCAAGCTCAGGTACTGACATCATCATGCAAGATATGGGATTTGGTGTAAGCCAACGCCTAGAACGTGAACGTTTAAAACATGGTCGTGAGCAACAACTTGCTCGCACTATCGAAGAGCTAAAAAATGTTACTCGCGCCAAAGTACTTTTAGCTATTCCAAAAGAAAACGTATTTGCTCGTCGCGAAAAACAACCTTCAGCTACAGTGGTTTTAACACTTAAACGCGGCCGTACGCTTGATGGTGAAGAAGTTGACTCAGTTGTTGATATTGTTGCCTCAGCGGTACAAGGTTTATCGCCAGAGCGTGTTACTGTTACCGATCAAAATGGTCGCTTACTAAACTCAGGCTCACAAAATTCACTCGCTGCACGCTCTCGTAAAGAGTATGAAATAGAGCGCAAACGTGAAGAAGAGTACTTAAATAAAATCGACAGCATTCTCATTCCAGTGGTTGGTTTAGGTAACTACACTGCGCAAGTTGATTTAAATATGGACTTTAGTGCAGTAGAAGAAACTCAAAAACGCTATAACCCTGATTTACCAGCAGTGCGAAGCGAAACGACTTTCGAAGAAAATAACATCGGCGGTCTTGCTGTAGGTATTCCTGGTGCGCTTACAAATCAGCCACCTGCAAACTCGAATATTCCTGAAATTGCAGGTCAAGGCAGTGCAGGCTCAGCGACTAACCCTAGCCGTTCTCACAAAGAAGCAACACGCAACTACGAGTTAGATACCACGATTTCTCATAAGCGTCAGCAAACAGGTGTTATTCGTCGTATTAGCGTATCAGTCGCTGTTGATTACGTACCAGAAGTTGGTGAAAACGGTGAAACGACTATGGTGCCTCGTTCTGTCGAAGCATTGTCAAATATTCGTCGTTTACTACAAGGTGGTGTAGGCTTTGATATGCAACGTGGTGATGCACTTGAAGTGGTCACAGTTCCGTTTGTTCGTGAAAACACAGAAATGGCGATTGAAGTGCCGCTGTGGGAACAAGACTGGTTCATGAAAATGCTTCGCTTAGCGTTAGGTGCCTTGGTTATTATCGTACTTATCTTGGCTGTTGTTAAACCAATGCTGAAACGCTTAATCTACCCAGACGATACACTTGAAGAGTATGATGAAGATGCGTTAAGTGCGGGTGTAGATATTGGTGATAGCACGCTAGATATGCTAAATAAAGACTTTGACTCTGCTGCTGTAGGATTCTCAAGTGATGGTACACTACAGTTGCCAGATTTACATGGCGATGAAGATTTACTCAAAGCAGTTCGTGCATTGGTTGCTAATGAACCAGAACTGTCTTCTCAAGTGGTGAAAGCGTGGTTAACTGAAGATGACTGATCAAGAACAAAAACAACTACCACCGGCGTTTGATGTTGATAAATTAGACGGTGTCGATAAAGCAGCTATTTTATTGCTGAGTTTATCGGAAGAAGATGCTGCGCAAATTCTAAAACATTTAGAGCCTAAGCAAGTACAAAAAGTAGGTATGGCGATGGCGGCGCTGGATGATTTATCACAAGCGAAAATTAGCGCTGTTCACAACTTGTTTATTGAGCAAATTCAAAGCTTCAGCACCATAGGTTTCCAATCTGAAGACTTTATCAAAAAAGCGCTTACAGCGGCACTTGGTGAAGATAAGGCTGCCAGCCTTATTGACCAAATTGTTATGGGCTCTGGCGCCAAAGGCCTTGATTCACTGAAGTGGATGGACTCAAAACAAGTAGCGAATATTATTCGTAATGAGCACCCGCAGATCCAAACTATTGTTTTATCGTATTTAGAACCTGAGCAATCAGCTGAAATCTTGTCGCAATTTCCTGAAAAAGTGCGCTTAGATTTAACCATGCGTATTGCTAACCTTGAAGAAGTTCAACCAGCAGCACTCCAAGAGCTAAACGAAATCATGGAGAAACAGTTCGCAGGTCAAGCAGGTGCGCAAGCTGCGAAAATGGGCGGCTTGAAAGCAGCGGCAGATATCATGAACTACCTAGATACCAATATTGAAGGTCAGTTGATGGATTCGATCCGTGAGCATGACGAAGAAATGTCGCAGCAAATCCAAGATCTCATGTTTGTATTTGAAAACTTAATGGATGTTGAAGACCGAGGCATTCAAGCAATTCTTCGTGAAGTACAACAAGATGTACTTATGAAAGCAATTAAAGGAACAGATGAAGCACTGAAAGAGAAGATTTTAAGTAACATGTCGAAACGTGCTGCTGAGCTATTAGCAGATGACCTTGAGGCGATGGGACCTGTGCGTATCAGTGAAGTTGAAGCCGCACAAAAAGAAATCTTGTCGACAGCACGTCGTTTAGCTGACTCAGGCGAAATAATGCTTGGCGGCGGCGGTGGTGAGGAGTTCCTATAAACCATGTCTAAACCTTCTTTACATAAAGGTCGGCCAATTCACCCTAGTGAAGCAGTGGATGAACTTCTTGAAAACTGGCCAATTCCTGATGTTGCACAAGACACCAGAAAGTTGGCTGGACGTTCAACTGCCTATGGTACGCCTTTAGCTGACATGTACCGCAAGGAGCGTCAAAAACAAGCGGTAGAAGAACAGCCCGAAGAGCCGGAAATTCCTGCTCTGACCATGGCAGAGCTTGAAAAAATTCGCCAAGATGCTTACGAAGAAGGGCTTAAGCAAGGTCATGAGCAAGGCTATATTGATGGCTTTGAAAAAGGGGCTCATGAAGGCAAAGAAGCAGGCTTCAAAGAAGGCGTTGAACTAGGCAAAGAGCAAGGCCAAGAAGAAATAAAGCCAATTTTAGAAGAGCAGTTAACCACACTGAGAAGTTTGCTTGATAGCTTATCTCAACCATTAGCAAAAGTTGATGAAAGTGCAGA
This sequence comes from Pseudoalteromonas sp. PAR1, assembly GCF_947311895.1. Taxonomy (NCBI): domain Bacteria; kingdom Pseudomonadati; phylum Pseudomonadota; class Gammaproteobacteria; order Alteromonadales; family Pseudoalteromonadaceae; genus Pseudoalteromonas; species Pseudoalteromonas sp. PAR1. The sequence goes on from NZ_CAMZMY010000006.1 coordinate 174,514, forward strand.
GAAGCAGTTGGTGCAGTTAGCGGTCATGCTAACTGAGGTATTAGTTTACCAAGAAATTAAAACCTCACCAGAAGTCATCTTGCATGCATTAAAGCAGGCCATTGACGCATTAGGCGAAGAACAAGCGAAAGTACGTATTCACTTACATCCCGATGACATAGCATTAATTACACAAAGTTATGGCGAACAAACTATTGCAGATAATCACTGGCAGTTAGTTGCAGAGCCGACCTTAGAACGTGGTGGTTGTGAAATTAAAACCCCGCAGTCGTCTTTGGATATGACAGTTAAAACTCGCGTCAAAGAAACGTTGGAAAACTTTTTGCATAGCAGTGGTATATAACATTTATTAGGCTCTTTATGAGTACTCACGCAATGACCCTTAGCGATCGCTTAAAACGCTACGAAAAACATATCAAAGCCCCAAAACCAGCTGTTGCTGGTATTTTGACGCGTGTTGTTGGTTTAACACTCGAAGCGAAAGGGCTCAGAGCGCCGGTTGGCAGTCAATGTAAAATTGAGATGATAAATGGCTTTGTTGATGCAGAGGTGGTTGGCTTTAACGACCAAACTTTGTATTTAATGCCCAATGACCATATTTCTGGTGTACTGCCTGGTGCACGAGTGATCCCAAAGATGAATGAAACTGGTTTACCTGTGGGTATGAGTTTGCTTGGGCGTGTCGTTGATGGTCTTGGTCGTCCACTCGATGGTTTAGGGGCGATTAATGCTGAGCACCATCTTAAATTTGCCCAAAATTCCATAAACCCCCTTGCAAGACGTCCAATTAGCCAGCCTATGGATGTAGGTGTACGGGCTATCAACTCTGTTATTACCGTAGGTCAAGGTCAGCGTATGGGGCTATTTGCAGGCTCTGGTGTTGGTAAGTCAGTGCTACTTGGGATGATGACACGTGGCTCTGAGGCTGATGTGATTGTGGTCGGTTTGGTGGGTGAACGCGGCCGCGAGGTAAAAGAATTTATTGAAGAGATTTTAGGTGTTGAAGGTCGTAAACGTTCAGTTGTAGTAGCTGCTCCGGCCGATGCTTCACCATTAATGCGTTTAAAAGGTTGCGAAAGTGCAGTAACCATTGCTGAATATTTTCGTGATCAAGGTCTTAACGTATTGTTGTTACTGGACTCTGTTACCCGTTATGCCATGGCACAACGTGAAATCGCTTTAGCGGTTGGCGAGCCGCCTGCAACCAAAGGTTACCCGCCTTCAGTATTTGCTAAACTGCCTGCGCTGGTGGAGCGTGCTGGTAATGGTGGTGAAGGGCAAGGTGCGATTACGGCATTTTTCACCGTGCTCAGTGAGGGCGATGATATGCAAGACCCAATTGCAGACTCTGCCCGTGCTATTTTAGATGGTCACATTGTTTTATCTCGGGATTTAGCCGACAGTGGTCATTACCCGGCTATTGATATCGAAAAATCAATTTCCCGTGTTATGCCGCAAGTGGTCTCTGAAGCGCATATGCAGCAAGCGCGAGTGCTCAAGCAAGTGTATTCAATGTATCAACAGAATAAAGACATGATTACGTTAGGTGCATATCAAAAAGGCACCGACCCTATGCTCGATCAAGCAATCAATATGATGCCGCGAGTCAATCAATTCCTTCAGCAAGGCATGAAAGACGTTATTAGTTATGATGATGGTCTGCAAGGTCTAGCGCAGTTATTAGGACAAGGTTAATGGCTAAAAGTAAACTTGATTTATTGTTAAAGCTTGAGAGCGATAAAGAAGAATCGTTACGCATGGATTACTTAAAAGCGCAGCAGCACTTACAAAGTAATCAACAAAAACTGCAAGGGCTAAATAACTTTCGCATGGAGTATTCTCAGCAGTTACATTTGAAAGGGCGCTCAGGTTTGTCTAGTGCTGGGTTTAGCCAATACCATGCTTTTATTGCCAAAATAGAAGAAGCGATTCGCCAGCAAGCAAGCACTGTTAACACTGCAAAGCAAGTTGTTACGCAGCGCAAAGCCTTGTGGTTAAAACAGCAAGTGAAAGCAAAAGCGGTGGCAAAGTTAATTGAGAAACAAGCTGAAAAGCAAGCGATGCTAGTGGCAAAAGCGGAGCAAAAAATGTTGGACGAATTTGCTTCAAATCAGTTTTATCAACGTCAGCTTAAAAACGCACTTCTCTAAAATCCTAATCTTTTTAGGCATGTTAATTGCATTTACTTAATCAGAAGCATTAATTTTGGCACTTGCGGCGGCAAATTGCCTCTTTCTTTTTAGGTGAATTATGGCGATCAGTGATATCAATTTGCAGGTTAAAACTGAGCAAGGTACTGGTTTTTCTAGCAAAGAGACGGAGTCTTACGATACAGCTTCAGGGTTGCGCTTTTTAACGTCATTAACAGAAGCAAGTGAAGCGGCAAATGCCCAAACAACCTCTCAATCTAAAAATGACAACGAGTATTATCGTCTTGAAAAAAGTGAACAAGAGTCTGAAGAGCTGACTGTCGATACAGACTATGACCACGAATCAGCCACAGCAGATGTAAGCGATAGCAAAAAGAATACGAGTGAGACTGTAACAAAAGAGCAAGATGAGTCACAAACAGACTCAAGCCTAAATGAAGAAAACTCATTACTTTCGCAAATTAATGCAGCCCAAGCGATGAGTACACGGGTTAATAAACTTATTGAAGATAATGAGTTAGGCGATGATGTAACTGCTAAAAAGCCAGTCTCTGGTGATTCTGTTACCCCAATAATTCCATCACCAATGAACTCTATGTCTGATGCTGATAAGTCTGCTGGCAATTCTGATATCAACAATACTGCTGCGAGCGTATTACATAAATCAAAAGTTGCGACAGCTGTCGATAATCAGTTAAAAGCTGGTACTGAAATAGCGCAGAAAGATGCAAAAACGTCTGATAGTGATAGCCCATTAATCGATAAAAAACTAACTGTTTCTGCAGCTGATACGCCAAATACAGTGCCGCAACAGTCCGAATCAGCTAAAGAGACAAAAGCAAACCTCTCGGAAAAAAATAGCCTTAATAGTCTGTTAAAGGCTACGGGAGAGGCTGATGCTCAAAAACCAACATCAGCACAGCTCGCCGCTCAAAATAACCAAGCTAGTGTCGCAAGCTCAGTGGTTGCAGAAGTCACTAATGCCAAAACTGTTTCCTCTACAGAGCAAAACCCTGATTCACCTAAAGTTAACCAAGGGATAGAAAATTCTGTAACAGATAAATCAATTATCAGTTTGTTTGCTAAGGTGCAAAGCGGTGATGGTAAAGCTGTCAGTGAATTTGCAAAAGGTTTATCACTTACCCACGAGCAGCAACAACAGCTTGAACAACAAATTAATCAGTTAAAGACAGATCACAAGTTAGACTCAAAAGACGCTGAAACTATTAAAAACTTGCTTACAGAATTGATGAACAAAACTACGCCGTTGCAAGTTACGCAAAATCAAGCCTCACAATTAACGGCTGATGAGTCGCAAATACAGCAAGGTGTTAAGTTATCTGAGCAAAAAACAAGTGACTTTAAATTGCCTGTAGGTGTTGAAAAGCAACTGGCTGGATTGACAAAAGATGAGCAACAAGCGCTGTTGAACAAGGTTAATGCACAACTACAAACAGTCACAGCTGGTACTAGCCAATTTGAAAAACTAACAGCAGCTAAGGCTTGGCTTTCAGAGGCTGTTAACACTAACGGGAAAACAAATCTAACTACGCCGGTTACTACAGCCAATGCAAGCGCGGTAGAAAATAGTAATACAACACCTACGCGAGCTGAAAAGTTAGCCCCTGCGGTAGGTAACGTAAATAATTCTGAAGAGTCATCAGCTGAGCGAGATATTAAGCTTAATGCTGAACGTTCGCAGGAGGTTAGTACCCCGCGAATTACTCAGTTATTAAATCAGTTAACGTCGCCTGTGGCGACGTCGATTCAGCCAACAGCACATGATATTGCTCAGCATCATCATGAAAATGCAATAGATGCGCATATTATGCAGACGCAAACAACTCAGCAAGCACAGAGCAAGTCGGTGAGTGTAGATCCTGGGGTTATGCAAGCGATTAATATCATTAAAAGTGATGCCGCGAAAATGCTTCAGGAACGAGTTAGTGCTTTGTTAAATATTAATAATAAAGAAGCTGAAATCCGTCTTGATCCGCCTGAAATGGGCAGTATGCAAATACGTATCCGCAGTGACGCAGAGCAGGCACAAATAAACTTTGTAGTACAAAACCAGCAAGCTAAAGAAGCGCTTGAACAATCTATGCCCCGACTACGCGAAATGCTTGCTCAGCAGGGAATAGAGCTAGGTGAAAGTAGTATTCAGCAGGGTAGCCCTGAGCAGCAGCAGGATGGAGAGCCTGGTCAAGGCCAGTTAGCTGGTAATCAGCACAGTGAAGAGCAGCAACAAGAGGTAACAGCACAAAGTGCAGAAACTTCTCGACAACAATCTTCATCATCAATAGATTACTATGCATAAGTCCTGCTATTATAAGAAATAAAATAGTTACAATGAGTATATTTCCTAACTGTTGTAACGCTTAAGGAAGTGACAATGGCCGAAGAAGCAAATTTAGAAATAGAAGATACAGGTAAAGGTAAAAAGAAGCTCATAATTATCATTGCTGCGGTCGTTGTGATAGTGGCTGCTGCAGCAGGCTACTTTTTATTTATGGGTGGTGAAGAACCAGTAGAAAGTCTTGCCGACGAAACAACGGCAGCAGAAGCCGCGGCACCTTCAAGTTCTGCTGAAATTGGCTCTGCTTTGTATGTTGCTATGCCTCGTCCTTTTGTTTTCAATGTACCGGGCGCTAGTCGTGACCGTATTGTGCAAATTAAAGTGCAGCTTTTAGTACGTGGCGAAGTAAATGAAGAAACGGCTAAAAAGCATATTCCACTCATTGAAAGTACCTTATTAAGCGTACTGTCAACAACGACAGCGGATGAGCTAGGTACCAGTGAAGGTAAAGAGTCTGTTCGTGTTGCTGCACTTGAAAAAGTGCAATCTGCTTTAAATGATGTGGAAGGCAGCAAAGTGATCGAGCGGGTACTGTTTACCGGCTTTGTGATGCAATAAGGGGTCAGCGTGAGCGATTTATTATCTCAAGACGAAATTGATGCGCTCTTACATGGTGTTGATGAAGTCGATGAGGAAGATATTCACGAAGGTGATGACTTAGACAGTAATACACTGCAATATGATTTTTCTTCACAAGATCGTATCGTACGTGGCCGAATGCCGACGCTGGAAATCGTGAATGAACGTTTTGCGCGTCACATGCGCATTAGCTTATTCAATATGATGCGCCGTACCGCTGAAGTCTCGATTAACGGCGTACAAATGATCAAATTCGGTGAATATATTCATACCTTATTTGTTCCTACAAGCTTGAATATGGTGCGTTTTCGTCCGCTAAAAGGCACAGGGCTTATCACCATGGAAGCACGCTTGGTGTTTATTTTGGTGGATAACTTCTTTGGGGGTGATGGTCGTTACCATGCCAAAATTGAAGGCCGCGAATTTACCCCAACAGAACGCCGTATCGTGCAAATGCTGCTTAAAATTATCTTCGAAGATTATAAAGAAGCATGGGCGCCGGTAATGGATGTGTCGTTTGAGTATTTAGACTCAGAAGTAAACCCAGCCATGGCCAATATCGTTAGCCCAACAGAAGTGGTTGTTATCAGTTCATTTCACATTGAACTTGATGGTGGTGGTGGTGATTTTCACGTCGCCTTGCCTTACTCAATGCTTGAACCTATCCGTGAGTTACTTGATGCCGGTGTGCAATCAGATACAGAAGATACTGATTTACGCTGGAGTAAAGCGCTGCGCGACGAAATTATGGATGTTGAGGTTGACTTATCAACACAGCTTCTCGAAATAGATTTAACGCTACAGCAGATTATGGAGCTTAAAGCGGGTGATATTATTCCGGTTGAAATGCCAGAGCATATCACTGTGTTTGTTGAAGAGTTACCGACATTTAGAGCAAAAATGGGCCGCTCTAGAGATAATGTTGCTCTACAAATTAGCGAAAAAATTAAACGCCCTGAATCAGTTAAGTCTGAGCTTCATGTGTTCACAAAAGGTGGCAAAAAACTGGATTCAGATGCAGAATTAGCAGAACTAGAAGAAGATCTACACCTTTCTGATGGTGTCGATTTAGACTGGTAGTCGATTTATAAGGTTAAATATAATGAGTGATGATCAAGATACAATGGACGAATGGGCTGCGGCCTTAGCCGAAGCTGAGGAAGCCGAAAATGCCACAAGTGATGCTTCTGTGGCAGAGCTTGATGAATTAAAAGATGAAAGGCATGAGCTCTCAAGTGACGAAAAACGAAAGCTTGATACCATCTTAGACATTCCGGTGACTATTTCGATGGAGGTCGGTCGTTCAAAAATCAATATTCGTAACTTATTGCAATTAAACCAAGGTTCTGTGGTTGAACTTGATCGGGTTGCAGGTGAACCGCTTGATGTGTTGGTTAATGGTACGCTAATTGCGCATGGTGAAGTGGTCGTTGTAAACGACAAGTTTGGTATTCGCTTAACGGATGTGATTAGCCAAGTAGAGCGTATTAAAAAGTTACGATGAACGCACTTATCGCTTTATCGAGTGCGTCGAGCACTGTGTTTCCAACGGCATCACCGACGGCAGATCTTCTGTCTATGGTGATGTCTTTGCTTTTGGTGTTGGTTGTTATTATTGGATTGGCCTTTTTTGTAAAAAAGCTTAACCCGAATCTCGCTAACAGTGATGAGTTTAAAGTTGTCCGAAGTTTACCGTTAGGCTCACGTGAGCGATTAATGGTGATTGAAATAGATAACGCTCAACACTTAATTGGTGTGACACCTCACAGTATTAATTACTTACATAAGCTTGAAACACCCTTAAAAGAAAAAGAATTGCCAGAACTAGCAAAAAGATTTGGCAAACTATTAAACCCACAATCACCTTCTAATAAAAAGAATTAACGCTATGATCAAGTGGCTCGTTATTTTAGCAAGTGTGTTGTTTTTACCTTCCGTCAATGCAGAAGGTGTCGAAGCGCTCACTATCACCACTAACCCTGATGGCTCGCAAGATTACTCGGTAACGCTGCAAGTGTTAGCGATCATGACTGCGCTGAGCTTCATTCCTGCCGCAGTCATCATGATGACCTCATTTACACGTATCATAGTTGTACTTGCTATTTTGCGTCAGGCTATTGGTTTACAACAAACACCATCGAATCAAATATTGCTTGGTATGTCATTGTTCTTAAGTATTTTTATAATGGCTCCTATCTATCAGCAGGTAAACGAACGTGCAATTGAGCCTTATTTAAATGAACAGGTTACTTCTACACAAGCATTGGAGCTTGCAAAAGAGCCAATGAAAGCTTTTATGCTCTCGCAAGTTCGCATAAAAGATTTAGAAACCTTCGCAAAAATTGCCGGCTACGATAAATTAGATTCACCAGAAGATACCCCGCTAATTGTTTTAATTCCTGCGTTTGTTACCAGCGAATTGCAAACGGCCTTTATCATTGGTTTTATGTTCTTCATCCCGTTTTTGATAGTTGATTTAGTTGTCGCCTCGGTATTAATGGCCATGGGTATGATGATGCTCTCACCTATGATTGTGTCCTTACCCTTTAAGATTATGCTGTTTGTGCTAGTAGATGGTTGGAGCCTTGTGATGGGCACATTGGCGAAGAGCTTTGGGCTTGGGGTGTAGCCATGCAATTACAAGCACATAATTAGGTAGGAGAGACAAAATGGAACCAGAAATTTTTGTCGATATACTCAGTGACGCGCTGTTTTTAGTCATAAAGTTAGTGTCAGCAATCGTGGTGCCAGGCTTATTAGTTGGTCTTGTAGTGGCAGTTTTCCAAGCGGCAACATCAATCAATGAGCAAACCTTAAGCTTCTTACCGCGTTTGTTAATTACCATAAGTGCACTTATTATCGGGGGCCATTGGTTTACTCAAGAGCTTATGGATTACTTTACGCGTTTAGTGATGTCGATACCGGAGATTGCAGGCTAAATGGAGTTTCCATTTGCAGTCATAATTCAATGGCTCAGTGATTTTCTACTGCCGTTGGTCCGCATAAGCTCAATGATCATGATTATGGCTGGTCTTGGCGCGAAAAACGTTCCCACACGAATTAAACTAGGTTTAGCTATTGTAGTAACGTTTGTTGCTGTACCTATGTTGCCGCAGGCAAGCTTTAATAATCTTTTCTCATTTGAAATGATATTAGTCGTGATACAGCAAATGCTGATTGGTGTTGCGATTGGCTTTGCTTCAGTCTTACTGCTCAATACCTTTGTTCTTGCCGGACAAATACTAGCAATGCAAACCGGTCTTGGTTTTGCGTCGGTCGTTGACCCGTCAAACGGTATGAATGTTCCAGCAGTGGGCCAGTTTTATCTCATTTTGGCTACTTTGCTGTTCTTTGTGTTTAACGGTCATTTGATGATGATTCAAATGGTTATTCATAGCTTTGAGGTATTGCCAATCGATGGTAATTGGTGGGCGGTGGATCATTACTGGGATATCGTTACTTGGGGCGGTTGGATGTTTACCACAGCCTTAGTACTTGCCTTGGCACCACTAACAGCTATGCTGGTTATTAACATGTCGTTTGGTGTAATGACCCGTGCAGCGCCGCAACTTAATATCTTTTCCATAGGTTTCCCGTTTACTCTTGTAGCTGGTCTTGTGATTATTTGGGCAACGCTTGGTAACTTTATGACTCAGTTTGAGTTTCAGTGGTTAAAAATGGTTGAGTTAATGTGCAGCCTTGTTGGTTGTACACCTTAGGAGCGAGCCATGGCTGAAGATTCAGGTCAAGAAAAAACCGAAGAACCCACCGGGAAAAAAATAGAAGATGCCAAGAAAAAAGGCCAAGTAGCGCGCTCAAAAGAGCTCGGCACTATGTTTGTACTTATTTTCTCTGCAATTTCGTTACTAATTTATGGTCCTGAAATCGGCAAAGGTTTGTACAACATTATGGGCCGATTATTGAGCCTGAACCGCAATGAAACCTACGACACCACTAAAATGTTCTCTGTGTGGGGAATTGTTGCTGATGCGTTGATTTTCCCTATGGCGATGTTCGTTTTTATCATTGTCATTGCTGGTTTTATAGGAAATACCTTGCTAGGCGGATTTAATTTTAGCTGGGAAGCCGCAGCACCAAAAGCGAGTAAAATGTCGCCTGCGAAAGGTATTAAACGTATGCTTGGCCCTCAAGCTGGCGTAGAGCTTGTTAAATCCATTTTGAAGTTTGCAGTGGTTGCAGGCTTTGCGGTGTTTTTAATTAATACCTTTTTTGATGAAATACTTCATTTGAGCCAAGAAAGCGCACCCAGTAATTTTATTCATGCGCTTGAGATCCTCTCTTGGATGTTTTTAGGATTGACCTGCACGTTGATAATCATCGCAGCGATTGATGCTCCATATCAAAGCCACAAGCATCATAAAGAGCTGAAGATGACCCTACAAGAAGTAAAAGACGAATACAAAAACTCAGAGGGTGACCCACAAATTAAAGCGCGTATTCGCCGTACGCAGCGTGAAATGTCGCAAAGGCGCATGATGCAAGATGTCCCTGATGCCGATGTTATTGTTACCAACCCGACTCATTACTCTGTGGCGCTAAAATATGATACAGCCAAAGCCGGAGCGCCTATTGTGCTTGCTAAAGGGGTTGATGAACTTGCTATGCAAATTCGTAAGGTTGGTAAAGGAAACGATGTGCCTATTGTTGAGTCTCCAATGCTTACTCGTGCGCTTTATCACACCACCGATGTGGGCCAGCAAATTCCGGATCAGCTGTTCACTGCAGTTGCTCAGGTTCTCGCTTATGTATTCCAGTTAAAACGCTTCCAAAAAGGACGTGGTAAACGGCCTGTTCCACTCGACAAAAAGTTACCGATTCCAGATGGTTACAAATATTAATTCCTAGCCTTATAACTTGGAATAGTTATTGCAAATTCCGTGTAGTGTCAATTTTTTGAAATTGTTGAATTATGGAATTTAAAGCGGTATTACAACAACTTAACAGAGATAAAAAAGAATATGCTAAGGGTGTCGGTACGCCACTGCTGGTACTTGCAGCCTTGGGTATGGTTATTTTACCCCTGCCTCCATTTCTTTTAGATATTCTTTTTTCGTTTAATATCGCGTTAGCCCTAGTGGTGTTACTTGTTACTGTGTACACCATGAAACCGCTTGAGTTTGGTATGTTCCCAGCGGTACTTCTGATTGCAACCATCATGCGCTTAGCACTGAATGTAGCCAGTACCCGTGTGGTATTGCTTGAAGGTCATAATGGTGGGGACGCTGCGGGTAAAGTAATCGAGGCCTTTGGCTCGGTAGTTATCGGTGGTAACTATGCGGTTGGTTTAGTCGTCTTCCTTATTCTTATCATCATTAACTTTGTGGTTATCACTAAAGGTGCTGGCCGTATTTCTGAAGTGTCAGCTCGTTTCACCCTTGACGCAATGCCAGGTAAACAAATGGCAATTGATGCTGACTTAAACGCTGGTTTCATTAGTGCTGAACAAGCCCGTGAACGTCGTGAAGAAGTAACTCGCGAAGCCGATTTCTATGGCTCGATGGATGGTGCGAGTAAATTCGTAAAAGGTGATGCGATTGCTGGTATTGTCATCTTGGTTATTAACATTGTTGGTGGTTTATTTGTTGGTATGATCCAGCATGATCTTACTTTTGGTCGAGCAATGGAAGTTTACACTCTTCTAACCATTGGTGATGGTCTTGTTGCGCAATTACCTTCGCTATTATTATCAATCGGCACAGCGATTGTTGTAACCCGTCAAAATGAATCGCACAACATGGGCGATCAGTTTAAAACGCAATTGGGTAATGAAAAATCGTTATTCATTGCCTCTGGTATCCTAATCATTATGGGCTTAGTACCGGGCATGCCACATATTGCATTTTTAAGCTTAGGTGCATTGTTAGGTTATTTAGCGTATTACACGCAACAGCAAAAACTTAAAGCTGCAGCTGAGAAAGCAGAGCAAGAAGCTAATGGCGGTGCACCGGGTACGGGTGTTGCTAACAAACAAGAACAAAAAGAACTTGGCTGGGATGATGTACAGCAAGTTGATGTGATTGGTTTAGAAGTAGGTTATCGCTTAATTCCACTTGTTGACCAATCTCAAGGTGGTGAACTGTTAAATCGTATCAAAGGTGTGCGTAAAAAGCTGTCTCAGGAGCTTGGCTTCTTGGTGCCTCCTGTGCACATTCGCGATAACTTAGAACTTGACCCTAACGCTTACAGAATCACGATGATGGGTGTTTCAAGCGGCGAGGGCGAGCTTAAGCATGGCGATGAGCTCGCGATCAATCCTGGTCAAGTATTTGGCCCAATCAAAGGCGTGGCTACTAAAGACCCTGCATTTGGTTTAGATGCGGTATGGATCAAACCAGATCAAAAAGATGAAGCGCAATCATTAGGCTACACCGTAGTCGACTCAGCAACTGTTGTTGCGACTCATATTAGTCAGTTACTTACTAACAGTGCAGCGTTACTACTTGGCCATGAAGAAGTGCAAAACTTATTAGATATGTTAGCGAAGAGTCATCCTCGTTTGGTTGAAGGACTGGTTCCTGACGTATTACCACTCACAACAATCGTAAAAGTGCTACAAAATTTACTAAACGAAGGGGTGGCAATTCGCGATATGCGCTCAATTGTACAGACCCTTGTTGAATATGGCCCACGTAGCCAAGACCCTGATGTACTAACGGCTGCAGTGCGAATTTCACTGCGCAGACTAATCGTTCAAGACGCCGTTGGTATGTCTTCTGAAATCCCTGTCATAACCTTGGCGCCTGAGTTGGAACAGATGTTGCATCAGTCACTTCAGAATGCAGGTGACGAAGGTGCCGGAATTGAGCCAGGCCTTGCAGAGCGACTTCAACAATCATTGAACGAAGCGCATCAAAACCAAGAAATGGCCGGTGAACCTTCGATACTGTTAACGTCAGGAATGTTACGTACTGTGTTATCTCGCTTCGTTAAGTACACCATCCCAGGTTTAAGGGTGATGTCTTACCAAGAGGTACCAGACGAAAGACAGATTAAGATTGTCAGCTCAGTAGGCCAACAATAGGATAGTAAAGGGGTTGAACCATGAAAATTAAACGTTTTTTTGCCAAAGACATGCGCACAGCACTCAAGGAAGTGAAAGACGAGTTAGGTGTTGATGCGGTAATTATGTCAAACAAAAAGCTAGCCAACGGCGTTGAAATCGTTGCAGCTGTTGATTATGACAAAGCAGCCCCGAAAGCAGAAGCAAACCCAGCGCCAGTGCAATCAGCACCTGCGCCACAGCATAACTTCGTCAAACCAGAGCCAATGCGTGCCAAGCCTGAGCCGCAAGCAAAAGTTGCCGATAGCTTACAAGCGTTACTAGAGCGTCAAGCCCCACGCCCTCGTTCGCCAGAGCTGGCGTCAATGTTCAGTCAGTCTGGTATTGATACGAGTGAACACTATCAACCTAAAGAGCAAAGTTATGACCAACCTCGTCCTGAATATGCTCCAAAACCACGCTATCAAGAACAAGCTGCTCCACGTATGCAAACACAAGCGCACAGTTTAGGTTTTGATGATGACTTAGACTCAGGGTTTGATGATCTAGATACACCTACAGAGCGCAAACAAGTAGCGCCGGCAAATCAATCTGAAATTGCGACAATGCGCGAAGAAATGAATGCCATTCGTCAATTACTTGAACATCAAGTATCAGGCTTAATGCAACAAGATATGGCGCGTCGCGATCCGACTCGTGCGTGTATGATTGACCGTTTAGCTGGTATGGGTATTGAGCGTGACGTTGCAGAGCAAATGGCCTGTTTTATTCCTGACGATGTATCACGTCAACAAGCTTGGCAAGCACTTCTGCAAATGGTTGAAAACCAAATGCATACAACGAATAACGAAATCCTGCGTCAAGGTGGTGTATTCGCTTTAGTTGGCCCTACAGGTGTTGGTAAAACAACCACTGTTGCAAAACTCGCAGCACTTGGTGCACAAAAATATGGTGCCGATAAAGTGGCGCTTATCACGACTGATACTTACCGTATTGGTGCCTACGAGCAACTTGCAACTTATGGCCGTATTATTGGTTGTGGTGTGAAGCAAGTAAAAGATGCCAATGAATTGGCTGAAGTGCTATACCATTTACGAAATAAGCGTCTAGTATTAATAGACACTGCAGGTATGAGCCAACGTGATTTACGCTTAACTGAGCAACTTAATACCTTAATGCGTAATCAGCGAGTTGATATTCGTAGTTATTTAGTGTTGAGTGCTACAGCACAAATTAATGTGCTACAAGAAACCGTAAGACACTTTAAAAAGGTTCAGCTAAGTGGCTGTATCTTCACTAAATTGGATGAATCGTTGAGTTTAGGTGAGATTATTAGCATAGCGATTCAAAATCGCCTGCCAATAGGGTATCTTACTAATGGTCAGCGTGTTCCAGAAGATATTCGCGTAGCGAATGCTGAAAAACTAGTGAAAAAAGCTGAACAATTGTATTTAAAACGAGCAAAAGCACAACATTCACGACGTCAAGCAGTAGCGTCGAACACAGTAGGGATGTATGATTAACACAGTATTAGATCAAGCAAGCGGCCTGCGCAAAATGAATCAAAATAATAATAGTGGCGTTAAAGTTATCGCTGTTACTGGCGGCAAAGGTGGTGTGGGCAAAACGAATGTATCACTCAACACTGCAATTGCATTAGGTCAGCAAGGAAACCGCGTATTAGTATTGGATGCCGATTTAGGGTTGGCAAACTGCGACGTGATGCTTGGTTTACGTGTTGAACGTAATTTATCTCATGTTTTATCTGGCGAATGTGAGCTTGATGAAATTCTTGTAGAAGGCCCTGCTGGTATTAAAATTGTGCCAGCAACGTCTGGCTCGCAAAGCATGGTTGAGTTAACTCCTTCTGAGCATGCTGGCCTTATTCGCGCTTTTAGCGAATTAAACACCGAGTTTGATATTTTAATTGTCGATACCGCCGCAGGTATTTCGGACATGGTATTAAGCTTTTCACGTGCAGCACAAGATGTCGTTGTGGTTGTATGTGATGAACCTACCTCAATTACAGATGCCTACGCGCTTATTAAAGTGTTAAGCCGAGAGCATGGTGTATATAAATTTAAAATTGTTGCCAACATGGTGCGTAGCATGCGTGAAGGGCAAGAATTATTTGCTAAACTTTCAAAAGTAACGGATCGTTTTTTAGATGTTTCTATGGAATTAGTCGCAACGATTCCCTATGACGAAAACATGCGTAAATCTACGCGACGTCAAAAGGTTATCGTTGAGTTATTTCCAAACTCACCAGCAGCGGTGGCGTTTAAAACATTAGCAACGAAAGCAGTTAAGTGGCCGATCCCTAACCAACCGTCTGGTCACTTAGAATTTTTTATTGAGAAACTAGTAAACGGCTAACTATGACAACATCGGTGAATAAAGCGATGGGATATCAATCAGCACAGAATTTAAATGCGATTGTTGAAAAGCACGCCTCTTTAGTCAAAAAAGTGGCGTGTCATTTGATTGCTCGTTTACCTGCTAGTGTTCAGCTCGATGATTTAATTCAGTCAGGCATGATCGGCCTTATTGAGGCGTCAAAAAACTTCGACGCTAGTAAAGGTGCAAGTTTTGAAACCTTTGCAGGTATCAGAATTCGCGGTGCAATGCTTGATGAAATCCGTCGAGGCGATTGGGCACCACGCTCTGTGCATCGAAATGCACGTCTAGTCGCAGAAACAATTGCTGAATTAGAAAGTACCCTAAACCGCGAGCCCAAAGACACAGAAGTTGCTGAAAAACTTGATATTACACTAGATGAGTACCATCATATTCTACATGACGTTAATTCTAGTAAAGTATTAGGTATCGAGGATTTAGGTGTTGATGAAGACGTAATAACACCAATGGGTCATGATTTAGCACTAGACAAACCGTTTAATAACGTTAAAAATGAGCGGTTTAACCAGTCTCTATTAACGGCTATCCAATCGTTACCAGAAAGAGATGCCCTTGTTTTGTCTTTGTATTACAACGATGAAATGAACTTGAAAGAAATAGGACACATACTCGATGTTAGCGAGTCGCGTGTGAGTCAAATACATGGTCAGGCGATGATTAAGCTCAAAGCAAAAATCAATGACTGGATTAATTAGTAGTAAGTAAATATAGGTTCAAACCTCACCGGAGGATGTTTTGGATAAAAACATGAAGATTCTTGTTGTTGACGATTTTTCTACAATGAGACGTATCATTAAAAATCTATTAAGGGATTTAGGTTTTACCAATGTGCAGGAAGCTGATGATGGTTCAACAGCATTACCAATGCTACAAAATCAAGAATTTGATTTTGTTGTAACAGATTGGAATATGCCTGGCATGCAAGGTATTGACTTGTTACGTGCTATACGTGCCGATGATAGCCTTAAACACATTCCTGTTTTAATGGTAACAGCTGAAGCGAAAAAAGAACAAATTGTTGCTGCTGCTCAAGCAGGTGTTAATGGCTACATTGTTAAACCATTTACTGCTGCGACACTTAAAACCAAATTGGAAAAAGTGTTTGAACGTTTAGGTTAATCTAAGGGGAGAGGCTTATGTCAGCACCTGCTGCGCCTCATATAAGTTTAGAGCAAGCTCGTCAACTTGTTGAGTATCTTGAAAAAGGTGAACAAGAGAAGGCAGATAAGCTAATTCTTGAAGCCGCCTCAAAAGAACAATCAGAGTTGTTTGCCGAAGTCGGTAAATTGACGCGTCAACTGCATGAAGCGTTAAAGAACTTTGATCTTGATACTCGTCTCGTCGATTTAACTACCGATGCGATACCCGACGCTAAACAGCGATTAAACTATGTCATGGAAATGACAGAAAATGCAGCAAATAAAACCATGGATGCTGTTGAGGCAAGTTTACCTATTGCACAACAACTTGCTGATGAAATTGCAACAATCAAGCCCACGTGGGATCGATTGATGAACCGAGAAATTGAGCTTGGTGAGTTTAAAACCTTATGCCATAGCTTAGATAAGTTCATGAACAACTCTCATACTAAAACTGATGAATTACAAGGCTTGATGACCAATGTGCTTATGGCGCAAGACTACCAAGATTTAACTGGTCAGGTAATTCGCCGTGTTATTGAACTAGTACGAGAAGTTGAAGACAGTTTAATTAATCTCTTAACTGTATTCGGCAGTCAAGAAGATGGTCAGCAAAAACAAGAAAAACAGGCCACAGAACAAGCACCTGCAACAAGCGATACGCTAGCAGGTCCTGAAGGGCCAATTATTGATGCAGAGTCACGTGATGATGTTGTCTCAGGACAAGATGAAGTTGATGACCTATTATCAAGTTTGGGCTTCTAAGAGGAGAGTAACTGCATGAGCTTTGAAGTCGATGAAGATATTTTACAGGATTTCCTTGTTGAAGCAGGGGAAATTCTAGAGCTTTTGTCAGAACAATTGGTTCAGCTTGAGAACAACCCAGAAGACAAAGACTTACTTAACGCAATTTTTAGAGGTTTCCACACTGTAAAAGGTGGGGCAGGTTTCTTGAGTATGACAGAGCTTGTTGACGCTTGTCATGGTGCAGAAAATGTCTTCGATTTACTTCGCCAAGGTGTGCGTAGTGTAACACCTGAATTAATGGATGTTATTCTTCAAGCTCTTGATACCATCAACGAAATGTTCTCAACTATTCAAAATCGTGAGCAACCAGAGCCTGCCGATCCTGCTCTACTTGATGTACTTCATAAGTTAAGTCAGCCACCAACAGCAGAAGAGCTTGCAGGAGAAGACACAAGTGTTATTGAAGACACAACCCCTGCACCTGAAGAGCCAGTAGTAGAAGAACCTGTTGTTGATACCACTGATGTAACAGCCGACATAAACACTGATAATATTGATGAAAGCGACCCGTTTGCTTTTGATATGCTATTTGATGGTGGTGGTTTAGCCCAAGAGAGTGCTTCACAGAATATTGATGAAATCACTGAAGACGAATTTGAAAGTTTACTTGATGAGTTACATGGTAAAGGTCAAGGACCTGCAGCTGCAACTCTCGATTCAAGCAGCAATGATAGTGATGACATTACCGACGATGAGTTTGATAGCTTATTAGACGAACTTCATGGTGTGGGCAGTTTTGGTGAAGTTAAACAACCCGATACCCCTCAACCTGAAGCTCCAAAACCTGCTGCTCCTAGCACCAGTGTAAGTAGTGATGGTGATGACGAGATCAGTGATGATGAATTTGAAGCATTACTTGACGAATTACATGGCAAAGGGAGTGCACCAAAATCACTTGAAAGCACCCCAACAGCCGCACCGAACGTAGAGCCAGAGAAACCAACGCAAGCAGAGAAACCTGTTGCTAAAGCTGCGCCACAACAAGCTGCACCGAGTAAACCAGCAGCACCAAGTAAAGCGACTCCTGCACCAGCTAAAGCGCCTGAGTCTGCTGCTGCACCGAAAAAAGCGCCGCCACCTCAGGCCGAAACTACTGTACGTGTTGATACAAAACGCCTAGATGAAATTATGAACATGGTGGGCGAGCTTGTATTAGTGCGCAATCGATTAGTGAGCCTTGCTAATAACACAAACAGTGAGTCAATGGGCAAAGCTATTTCAAACCTTGATGTAGTTACAGCAGACTTGCAAGGTGCGGTAATGAAAACCCGCATGCAACCAATTAAAAAGGTATTTGGTCGCTTCCCTCGCGTAGTACGAGACTTAGCACGTAGCTTGAAAAAAGATATTAATCTGCAGCTGGTTGGTGAAGAAACAGATTTAGATAAAAACCTTGTAGAAGCGTTAGCAGATCCATTGGTGCACTTAGTGCGTAACTCTGTTGACCATGGTATTGAAATGCCAGAAGTGCGTGAAGCTGCGGGTAAACCTCGCACAGGTACTGTCACTTTATCGGCATCTCAAGAAGGTGACCATATCTTACTGACCATTCGTGATGATGGTGCAGGTATGGATGCTGAAAAGCTGAAGAAAATAGCGATTAGCAAAGGGGTTATTGACCATGATCAAGCAAGTCGTTTATCTGACACCGAGGCTTATAATCTAATTTTTGCACCGGGTTTCTCAACGAAAGAAGAGATCTCTGACATTTCAGGCCGTGGTGTCGGCATGGATGTAGTAAAAACGAAGATCACCCAGCTTAATGGCTCGGTTAATATCCAGTCAGAATTGGGAGTAGGTACTGCGCTTGAAATCAAGGTGCCATTAACACTGGCTATCTTACCGACCCTTATGGTTGTGGTAGGTGAGCAAACTTTCGCATTACCACTTGCAGGTGTTAGCGAAATTTTCCATCTTGATTTAACTAAAACTAACGTTGTTGATGGTCAGCTAACAATTATTGTGCGTAAAAAAGCGATTCCGCTTTTCTATTTACAACACTGGTTAGTGAAAGGAGCCAACCGCCAAGAGCGAAAAGCAGAAGGTCACGTGGTGATTGTGCAAATTGGTACCAAACAAGTAGGGTTTGTTGTTGACTCATTGATTGGTCAAGAAGAGGTCGTAATTAAACCTCTTGATGCATTACTTCAAGGTACACCTGGTATGGCTGGTGCAACAATCACATCAGATGGTGGCATTGCGTTAATTTTAGATGTACCGAGTATGCTCAAGCACTACGTTGGCTAATAAGAAATAGTAATTTGCAGCCAATAGGCTGCATTAAATACGATAAATAACAAGAGAGTGCCAATGGCAGTCAAAGTATTAGTTGTTGATGATTCAAGCTTCTTTCGCCGTAGAGTGAGCGAAATATTAGAGCAAGACAGCAATATTCAGGTAATAGGGTTTGCAGTAAATGGGCGCGAAGCGGTTGATAAGGCCCGAGAACTAAAGCCTGATGTAATTACCATGGATGTGGAAATGCCTGTACTTGATGGCATAAGTGCCGTTAAAGAAATTATGGCAGCCACACCCACGCCTATTTTAATGTTTTCATCGCTTACTCGTGATGGTGCAACAGCCACTCTTGATGCATTAGATGCCGGTGCGCTTGATTTCTTACCAAAGAAATTTGAAGACATTGCACGTAATAATGAAGATGCAATTGCATTATTACAAAATAAAGTAAAAGAGATTGGCCGTCGTAGAATCTCTCGATTTACCCGCCCAGCACCTATTGTAAGACCGTCAACTTCTACCAGTTCACGCAGCAGCGGTATTGTACAGCCTGATCGCAGTTTTAGTCGTTCAACACCGACTCCGGGCTCTTCATCGCCATCTGCAGCAAGTAACATTCGGGCTTCTGGTAAACAATATCAGTTGGTCGCAATTGGTACGTCAACGGGTGGCCCTGTGGCATTGCAAACTATTTTGACGCAATTACCTGCTAATTTTCCGCATCCTATTTTACTTATCCAACATATGCCTGCGGCGTTTACTCCGGCATTTGCAGCACGGCTAAACGGCTTGTGTAAAATTAACGTAAAAGAAGCACAGCAAGGCGATAGACTGGTTGCTGGCACAGCTTATTTAGCTCCGGGCGGTCAGCAAATGCTGGTAGAAGGACGTGGTAGCTCACGTACGCTACGCGTGTTTGAAGACGATAGTCCTCGTATTACTTATAAACCAAGTGTAGATGTTACTTTTGCCAGCGCAGCCAAAGCGTACGGGGCAGATGTATTAGCTGTCGTGTTAACGGGAATGGGGGCTGATGGCCGAGATGGTGCCCGCATGCTCAAGCAAGCAGGTGCGACAATTTGGGCTCAAGACGAAAAAACGAGTGTCGTATATGGTATGCCTCAAGCTGTTGCTAATGCAGGCCTTGCCAGTGAAAGTCTTGCATTAAATGATGTTGCGGCTCGTTTAACGCGAGAGACTGGCTGTGGATAAGCTTTCCTTTCTTGGTTTAATCGTTGCTGTCAGCGCAATTGCCTTTGGTTATGCGCTAGAAGGAGGAGTGGTAACAGCCTTATTCAACGGGCCTGCGCTAGTTATCGTACTTGGCGGTACCTTAGGTGCTGTGATGCTCCAAACCCCGGGCAGTGTTTTTGCAAAAACACTTAAAATTAGTCATTGGGTTTTTTTTCCTCCATATCATGATATCGACGCCGCCATTGAACAAGTAAAACGCTGGTCACATAAAGCGAGGCAAGAGGGCTATTTATCATTAGAGTCTGAAGCACTTGCTCATTCAGACCCCTACGCGGCAAAAGGGTTGAACTTATTAGTCGACGGTATTGATGAGAATAGACTTAGAGATACGCTAGAGATCGACTTAATGCTTGAACGTGAGCGCTTGCTTGAAGTTAGCAGAGTGTATGAAGCGATGGGGGGTTACAGCCCGACAATCGGTATTTTAGGTGCCGTATTAGGCCTAATACAAGCAATGCAATTTATTACTGATCCTGAAAAACTAGGTGCGGGTGTAGCAACCGCCTTTATCGCTACCATTTATGGTGTTGGCTTAGCAAACCTGTTGTTTTTACCTATGGCGAACAAGCTGAAGCAACAAATTGAACAAAAAATGCTTTATCATGAGTTACTTGCTGAAGGTATTATTGCAATCTCTCAAGGCGAAAGCCCACTAAACATTGAACTTAAACTTGAGGCGTACCGTGTTGATCGTCCAAGTTTAGTTGACGAGTAATATCATGTTGCGCCGTCGCTTGCGTCAAAACACTCAAAAAAGTCAGCATACTGAACGTTGGTTGGTTTCATACGCAGATTATATGACTATTATGTTTGCGTTTTTTGTGGTGATGTACGCGATCGCAATTAGTAAAAATGAAGATTTCCAAATCCTCTCCGATTCTCTTGAACAAGTTTTTGAAAAATCAGCCCGTCAGCAGCAGCAAGTTGGAACAGGTGTCAACGGTACGGGTATTTTGACTGACCGAGTCAGTCCCGAAAATGATATTTTATACGGAGAAAGCATCCGTAAAGATGAACAAGGCCCAGAGCTACTTGATGGGCAAAGTGAGACCAGTAATATTGATAAGAAGCACCTAGGTAAACCACTCGATAGCCTTCTTACCAAGTTACAGTCTGCACTGATAGATGAAATTCGCGATGGTGAGGCAAGTCTTGAGTTACATCAAGATTGGCTAATTATAGAATTGAGTTCGGGTATGCTGTTCTCTTCTGGAAGTGCGGTGGCTCAGCAACGAGCCAAGCAAGTTGTAAGCTTAGTCAAAGATATAATTGCCCCTGTAGATAACTATATTCGTGTGCGTGGTTATACCGATAACGAAGGTATTCGCAATGAAATGTTTCGTTCTAACTGGGAATTGTCGGTTGCACGTGCCACTTCTGTGTTAGTTGAACTTGAAAACTTAGGTATCAACCCAGCACGTATGGCGATTGAAGGCTACGGACAATATTCACCGTTTGCGAGTAACGATACAGAACAAGGCCGAGCTGAAAACCGTAAAGTGGTGGTTGCGCTTTCTAAATATGGTTTACCACCAGAGCCGACAACCCCTAGTGATGAAGACACTGAAAAGCCGCAGCAACAAGCTCCTGAAATTGAGTTGCCAAGCAATGATAACACCATTAAAGTGATTCAATTACCTCATGGTGGCATTCGAATAACCACGCGCAATGAACAATAATAAGGTGTGATGTGAAAGTTTGGACAGTAGCAAATCAAAAAGGTGGCGTAGGG
The DNA here is from genome assembly GCF_947311895.1 of Pseudoalteromonas sp. PAR1. NCBI lineage: Bacteria > Pseudomonadati > Pseudomonadota > Gammaproteobacteria > Alteromonadales > Pseudoalteromonadaceae > Pseudoalteromonas > Pseudoalteromonas sp. PAR1. The sequence continues at coordinate 196,208 of NZ_CAMZMY010000006.1, forward strand.
AAAACAACAACAGCTGTCAGCCTTGCGGGTATTCTTGCATTACAAGGTAAGCGTGTTTTACTTATTGATACCGATCCACATGCATCTTTAACTTATTATTTTGGTATTGATTCTGAAGAGCTTGAGGTTAGCGTGTATGATATTTTTGCGCGCGGCAACAGCATGGCAAGTGAAGAAATTTTGCAAGCGTTATGCCCTTCAACATTAGAAAACCTTGATATTTTACCTGCCACTATGGCAATTGCGACACTTGATAGAAGCATGGGTAATAAAAATGGTATGGGCTTAATTCTTAAGAAAGCGCTGGCAAAAATTAGTGACCATTATGACTATGCAATTATTGACTGCCCACCAGTACTAGGGGTGTTGATGGTTAACGCCTTGGCAGCCAGCGAGCGTATTTTGGTGCCAGTACAGACTGAGTTTTTGGCTCTTAAAGGTCTTGACCGAATGATGCGGACGATGGAATTAATGCAAACATCGCAGTCTAAGCAGTATCAATATACTATTATTCCTACAATGTACGACAAACGGACTAAAGCATCACTTGAAGCGTATAAAACTCTGCAGGATAATTACAAAGACAAAGTATGGTCGGGTGTTGTTCCTGTCGATACAAAATTTAGAGATGCTAGTTTAGCACAACAAGTGCCGATTCAATTTTGCCCTCGTTCTCGAGGTGTATTTGCCTATCGCGCCTTGCTTGATTATTTAGTTGCACAAGGTTAATGATGAGTAAGCATTTATTTGCTAATGAAAAAGTGATGACCCAATATTTGGGTGCTTTGCTGTGTGAAGATGAACCTAGCGAGCAGAATCTTGAACCCGTAGCTAAATTACTCGAGCAGGTTAATGAGCCTGAACAAAAGCAAGAAGAAAAGATTACTCCCACAGTAATTGCTACTGAACCGTCTTTACCGAGTGTTGAGTCAACTAAAGAGCTTGAGAAAACCGAGAACCAAGCTAATATCAAAGATATAGTTGCAGAATCTAATGCAGATATTATTGCTAAGACATCGTCTGAGCGCCAAGAAGATTACTTTGATGGCGAGTTTCAGGCACTGTTTTTTGAAGTTGCAGGTTTAACCTTAGCAGTACCACTAAAAGCATTAGGGGGAATTCATCAACTGACAGAGGTTAACCAATTGTTTGGTAAACCAAAATGGTTTAAAGGCGTAATGCTTAACCGAGATGAAAAGCTCAATGTTGTTGATACTGCACGTTGGGTTATGCCAGAAAAATATGATGAAAGATTAGAACAAGCATTAAATTATCAGTATTTAATCACCTTAGGTGATAGTCAATGGGGATTATTGGCAGAAAAGCTCGTAAATAATATTACGCTTCAAAAAGAAGATGTAAAATGGCGAGCAAAATCAGGTAAGCGGCCATGGTTAGCCGGTGTTATCAAAGAGAAAATGTGCGCCTTGATTGACGTTGAAAATTTATATCAATTGCTAGAGCAGGGCTTAGACAGCCGTGAGCAGTAACTATTTTTACGGAGTAATAGCATGAGTGAAGAAAGACTACTGTCAGCTAATAAAAATGCTGATAGCAACGATGAAGTGTTACAGTGGGTAACCTTTAAGCTTGAAGAAGAAACGTACGGCATTAACGTAATGCAAGTACAAGAGGTGCTTCGCTATACCGAGATTGCTCCTGTTCCAGGCGCACCTTCGTATGTGTTGGGTATTATTAACCTTCGCGGTAATGTTGTAACAGTGATCGACACCCGTGCACGTTTTGGTTTGATGGGCGCAGCAGTTACCGACAACTCACGTATTGTCATCATTGAAGCTGAAAAACAAGTTATTGGTATTTTAGTTGATAGTGTCGCTGAAGTGGTTTATTTACGTAGCTCAGAAATTGACAGTGCGCCAAATATTGGCACAGAAGAAAGTGCTAAGTTTATTCAAGGTGTATCAAACCGTGATGGTGAGTTATTGATCTTGGTAGACCTTAACAAGCTTTTAAATGACGATGAGTGGGACGAGCTGAGCGCACTATAAACGCTTGGAAACTATATGCTGTTATACTCTTTGTTTGGTGCCTCAATCTTACTAGTTTTAGTGTGTTTGGGGCTTATTTTTGTCAATAACAATAAACAAGCTGCCGCAATTCAGGCTAAGCAAAAACAGCTGCAAGATGCTCAACAACAATTGAGTATATTACGCAGTGAAGTTGCAGAAATGCGTGCAGGAATGCTCAGTATTGGCAAACGTGTTGTAGCTGTTGAAGAAAAAAGTAGAGAACTTGAGCAACTACAAGACGCACAAAAATATGATGATCCGAATGCGAAAATCTATTCGCGAGCGGTTAAAATGGTTGAGCTAGGTGCTGATTTAGAAGAAATAATTCGTGAATGCGAGTTACCCAGAGCCGAAGCTGAACTTCTTATGTCTCTTCATAAACAAAAAGGCGCCCAATGAGGCGCTTTTTTATTGGAGCACTTCTGAGCCCTAAGCTTGAATGTTGAGCTTACCTTGAAAATCTTGCCAACCCGGTGGAAATTTACCACGCAATACATACGAAAATGCAATTAATTCAGCAATGACATAGTAAAGCTCTTTTGGTATTTCTTCACCTAACTCAAGGTGCGATAAGGTTTGTGCTAAGTCAGCGTCTTGATGTATTAAAATGCCTTTTTGTTCGGCAAGTTTAACAATTTCGTCAGCAAGTTCACCAAAGCCTTTACTGGTTACTCGAGGCGAACTGCCCGCTTCGTAGAGTAGGCCAATAGCAGATTTATGTTGATATTGTTCGCTCATAAAGTTTAGACCTTGATGTTAATAATCGCATGTGACTTGTAAAAGGCTTGATGACTTGGCGTACCTTGTTGCAAATTAAGCTCGCCAACATTTAGACCATGGCTTGCTAGTTTATGACGCAGCGTTTCTAAATGCGGATGTGCAAGAGCCGTGACCTCTTGTGAAGAGGCTAATAATTGGCAATCTACCGCTGTGTCCATAACCTCTGCGGTAACTTGTAATTTACCAAGCTGCGCATAGTCAAAGTTTAGCCTAACAAACCATACATTTTTACTTTCAAGCTTGTTTTTGCTCGGCTTTTTGTATTGACCTAAGCTGATTTCTGTTTGCCCTGCCTCTGCTGGAAGTTTCATCGGTAAGAAAAATTGTGCAAGCGGGTTACTATCTTGCTGTTGGTTTATCGGCGTCGTTTGTACTTGCGTGAGAGTATTCTTTACTTGGCTTAACTCACCCGCTAAGGCTTGCAAATTGGGTTGTTGTAATTGCTCAAGTAACTTACTGCCATTAACGGCTTTAAAATTGGGTACTAGCACTTGCAATAAAGCATCCAGACCTGTTTGGTTGTTAAAGTTTAAATTAGTGGGAGCCTGATTAATAATAGGTGCAGCCAAAGCGGTTACTGCTAGTTGCTCTAGACCTTGATTAAAACTTGCTTGTTGGTTTTGTGGTGTTAAAGATGCTGGTCTAAGTATACTTAGTAGTTCACGCTCGATCGTTGCTGGGTGTATGTTTTGACTTGAAATAATGCGGCTAAATGCTTGATTAACTAACCTATTTAGATCAACAGAAGAAGACGTACTTTGCTCACTAAGAGCGACTAACTTTTCACTTAACTGCACAGGTAGTGGCGTGCTTGTGGGCTTTTGACTCTGTGGCATTGGCACTAACTTGGCTATTAGTGCAGCTTCAATAGGCCTAATAGCGAGTAGGGGTTGGCGTAAATTAGGCTCTTTTGCTGCTAAAAAAGGAGCGAGAGAAGAGACCTGACTTGTTATTGATGCAGGCAGTTCCGCTTTAACTTTTAAATGATTTGCCGTTTGCTCTGTAATTGCACCCTTTGTTCTCGCTAAGGATTGCAACTGATCACCACTCACAGTTTGTTTAATCGCCTTAGTTGCAAGCGCTGGATTGTCTTTCGATACTGCGTTATCAATATTAGTGGCGATGTTTGAAGCTTGAGCGGGTATAGAGTTCACCTTATTTATAGCATTTGCCGCTGAAGTTGTAGGAGGCTTTTCGGCTATTTGAGCGCTACTAATGAGTGCTGCTTTGTCGTTGATTGCGGGCGTATTTATTAATGGTTCAAGACTTACTTTAAGTTGCTGAAACAATTGAATTAGCGGCGCCGACTTATTAAAGCTGACAGGCAACATAGGTTGTTCGCCAGCAGACTTTGTGGCCGCCAACTGCACATTGTTATTGATGGTAGGCAAAAGTGTGCCCGGCTGTTGTTTTAAAGGCGAGTTAGGGGACATTAACCTCGACCAGTTTAGGTCTAAAGACGCGAGCTTAATTATATTGATTTGTTTAGCATTATACCCTAGCTGGCTTACACTGTTGCTTGCGTCCGGCGTTTGACTAACAGATAAGTTAGCTGTTGATTTTGTTGTTGCTGGTAAACGCTCAAAGTAACGCACTGCATCACTAATACGGGTTTTCAAATCGGCAAAACTGTCTTTTAACCAAGAGCGTATTGGTGAATCATTACTACTTGATGGAGCCAAAGGCGTTGTCTTACTGTCAAGTGGTTGGCTTTTAAGAGCATGTGTAAATGTATCTGAGAGTGAGTTTTTTAATAACAAATGTTGTATTGGCGCTTTGTTGACAAGTTCAATGGTCTCTTTTACGCGCTGTGATAGTAGTTTTAGCGTATGAGGATTAAATTGCCAATGCGCTTGAATTTGTTTTGCTTGTTTTGGGGGGATTGCTGCAAGTGGCAGCGTTAACTCGCTATTTTGTTTGGTTGCTAAACTCAATTGTAGCAGTTGGCCGGTGAGTTTTAAGTCTATTTCTGGGACTAGTTTAGCGACTAAATCAGCGACTTTTTGTTGGCTAACACTTTGTTGATGCAGTGAATCCCCAAAGCGATTAATGATGTTTAAGTTAAAACTATTTTGCTGATTTGTAGCTGGCAACAAGATTGCTTTTAGTGGCGCTTCAGTTTTTAACAGTGTTGCCAAGGTGTTGTTAAGGGCAAACTCTGTTTTTAGTGATGGCAGTTGCAATATTGGCTGATTGCTGGCAATAGTTGCCGGGTAGGGCATGTTTGTATTTGCATTCCCCTGTGTGAACAAGTTAAGAAGTGCTTGCAACTGCTGACTTTTGCCCAGTGTAATTGTGATAGGCAGAGGCGTAATAGTGAGCCCTTTGCCATCATTACTTAATTGGATGTTTGCCGATAAGAATCGTTCAGTTTTGGGATTTTCTTGCTCAGTAGATAAACGCAATGTTTGCCATGCATTGTTGATTAATACATCCATCTGCACACTGTGTTTGCTAATCACGATATTACGGGCAGTTAGACTCTGATCAGCGAGCATTTTTAATGCCTCGCTTGATGAATGTTGTGAAGCACTGCTAATACTTTTAGGGTCAATATTAAGCTGGGTGCTGAGAGTCAACTGGCTTTGTTTATTCATTATTTTAGATCAAATATAAGTTAATCGTTTTAAAGCAATATTCGTATTACCCTATCATTATGGTAGACTAACGCCTAATTTTGGGTATAGAGAATCGTCATCTTGTTACACATTAAGGCCGTCACCTGCATCAAGCAAGATCGTTGTTTGTTTGCGGATCTTAATTTCAGCTTAAAATCTGGGCAAATTATGCAGTTAGCTGGTCCAAATGGGGCTGGTAAAACATCATTATTGCGTATTATCGCAGGTTTCGCTATGCCTGATGAAGGTGAGGTATTATGGCAACAACGTTCTATCGCAAAATACTATGATGAATTTGCTGATGAGCTATTATTTATCGGTCATAAGACAGGTGTAAATAGTCAACTTACGGCACTTGAGAACCTTGCTTTTTGGCTGAAAATAAACGGCTATGATAGCAAGCAAGACTTATATCCGGTCTTAGCTAAGATAGGTCTAGTGGGTCTTGAAGACGTACCTGTGCGCATGTTATCAGCAGGACAACAGCGTCGTGTTGCATTGGTTCGTCTTTGGTTAAATAACGCCAAACTGTGGATATTAGATGAGCCTTTTACTGCGCTTGATAAAAGTGGGGTGGCGTTTTTGCAAGAGCGATTTGTTGAGCATCTTAATGCGGGTGGAGCTATTTTATTAACCACCCACCAAGATTTAACGGCACATTTTAGTGACCTTAAAACAGTGACTTTGGAGTATCGCCACTGATGGTAAAGCAGCACTCGTATTGGCAACTATTCTCTGCGGTTTTTTCAAAAGATCTTAAATTAGCGTTTCGTCAGCGTGCTGAAATCGTTAACCCTATCTTGTTTTTTCTCATTGTAATTACACTTTTTCCGTTAGCAATTGGCCCTGAGCCCGGTCTACTTGCTCGTATGGCACCAGGCATTATTTGGGTCGCAGCGTTACTGTCGACAATGTTAGGTTTAGATAAGTTATTTCGTGATGATTATCACGACGGAACATTAGAGCAGTTAATCGCTTCGGCATACCCATTACCACTGACCGTTCTTGCTAAAGTTGCGGCTCATTGGGTGATTACGGGGCTGCCTCTTGTGCTTATGACTCCGGTATTTGCTTTATTATTGAATTTAGAAAGTTCAGCGCTGTTAGCAACCGTTCTGACGTTATTGTTAGGGACGCCATTGCTGAGTTTCATTGGCGCAATTGGTGCTGGACTGACTGTGGGATTACAAAAGGGTGGCATTTTAATGAGTTTACTTGTTTTGCCTTTGTATATCCCTGTACTAATTTTTGCAACCTCGGCTATCGATACCAGCTCTATGGAGCTTGCCTATAGCGGACAGCTTGCAATTCTTGGTGCCATGCTAATCGTAGCGATTATAGCGGCGCCAATTGCCATATCGTCAGCATTGAAAGTGAGTGTAAGTTAATATGTGGAAGTGGTTACATCCCTACGCAAAAGCAGATCGTGCTTACCAATTGTGTAACACCTTACTGCCTTATTTCGCCGTCGTTACGGTGGTCTGTATGATTGTTGGATGGGTCTGGGGGCTTGCTTATGCCCCAGCCGATTACCAACAAAAAGACAGCTACCGAATTATTTTTATCCATGTGCCTTCAGCTATTTTATCTATGGGCGCTTACTCTTCTATGGCGATTGCTGCAGTGATCGCACTAGTATGGCAATTACGTAATGCAGAACTCGCAGTGATTGCAATTGCACCTGTTGGGGCATGTGTGACAGCGATAGCATTAATTACCGGTGCTGCATGGGGTAAACCTATGTGGGGCGCTTGGTGGGTGTGGGATGCACGCCTAACCTCTGAGCTCATTCTGTTATTTTTATACCTTGGTGTGTTATCGCTTTATCATGCTTTTGAAGATAAAAAAGCGGCGGGTCGGGCAGCCTGTATTTTAGCGATTGTCGGGGTGATCAATTTACCGATTATTCACTTCTCGGTTGAGTGGTGGAATACCTTGCATCAAGGTGCAACCATTACAAAGTTTGATACTAAAGCCATTGATCCAAGCATGTTTTGGCCACTGATGGTGAATATTGTGGCATTCGCAGCGTTCGTCGGTACGGTGACGTTAATACGTCTTAAGAACGAAATTTTACAACGTGAAAAGCACCGCCCTTGGGTGCGTGATATGCTTGAGCGAGGTTAATCATGCAGTTTGATTCTTTTGCAGATTTTATTGCCATGGGTGGCTATGGCTTTTATGTTTGGCTGTCGTTTGGCAGCTGTGCATTAATTTTACTTGGTATTTTATTTAGTTCGTTAAACGACACAAAACGTATTTTCTCTTCAGTAAAGCAGCAAGCACAACGTGAAGAGCGCATTAAGAAAGCGAAGCAAGAGGCAGGGCAATGAATCCAAGACGTAAAAAGCGTTTATTAGCGGTTGTAGCCATTATTTTTGGTGTGGGTGCAACGATTGGTTTAGTGCTGTATGCACTGCAAGAAAACATTAATTTATTCTATACACCAAGTGAATTGGTTGATGGAAAAGGGCCTAATAAAGAAAAACCGCATATTGGACAAAAACTACGTATCGGCGGCATGGTTGTGCCTGGCTCAGTTGTCCGTGACGAATCAAGCTTAAAGGTAAGCTTTAAGTTAATCGATACGGGCCCTATGGTGACAATTAATTATCAAGGAATTTTGCCGGACTTATTCCGTGAAGGCCAAGGGATTGTGGCGCAGGGCGTGTTAGTGAAAGCGAATGAAATTGATGCCTTTGAGGTACTTGCAAAGCATGATGAAGAATACATGCCAGCAGAAGTCGCAGAAGCTGTGAAGGGTATCAAACACGAAAAACCGACCTATAACTTAGATAACGGCAATTAATATGATCCCAGAACTCGGTTATTTTTCTTTAACACTGGCCATGGTGCTCAGTGTTCTACTGTGTATTTTTCCTTTGTGGGGGGCGCATACCGGCAATTTAAGGTTAATGCGTGCAGCCCCATCACTGGCAATTGGTCAGTTCGTATTCGTACTATTATCTTTTGCAGCACTTATTTATGCCAGTTTAACCGACGACTTTACCGTTTCGTATGTTGCTTATCACTCAAGTAGCACCTTACCTTGGTACTACAAAATAACCTCAACATGGGGTGGCCATGAAGGAGCAATTTTACTTTGGTTAGTGATGCAAGCAGGTTGGACAGCGGTTGTTGCTATGCGCTCACAATCATTACCTTGGGTATTACGTGCTCGTGTACTGGGCGTGCTAGGCTTTTTAGGTGTTGGCTTTATGCTGTACACCTTATTAATGTCGAGCCCATTTGAGCGCTTATTACCGTATTTCCCTGTTGAAGGTCGCGATTTAAACCCATTACTGCAAGACCCAGGTATGATCATTCACCCGCCATTGCTCTATATGGGCTATGTTGGGTTATCTGTGTCGTTCTCATTCGCCATTGCGGCGTTACTTACAGGCAAACTTGATAATACTTGGGCAAAGTGGTCTCGTCCTTGGACAATGACTGCATGGGGCTTTTTAACACTCGGTATTACCATTGGTAGTTGGTGGGCATACTCAGAACTCGGCTGGGGTGGCTGGTGGTTCTGGGATCCCGTTGAAAACGCATCACTAATGCCTTGGCTTGTGGCAACCGCGTTGTTGCACTCATTATCAACCACAGAAAAACGTGGTGTATTTAAGTCTTGGACCGTATTACTAGCTATAGCAGCATTCTCGTTAAGCTTACTGGGTACCTTTATTGTTCGTTCGGGCATTATTGTATCTGTGCATGCTTTTGCGTCAGACCCTAATCGCGGCATGTTTATTTTAGCTTTCTTGGCCATTGTTGTTGGCGGTGGTTTATCGCTATATGCACTGCGTGTATCACAGGTGAAAAGTGAAGGCCGTTATAAGTTTGCTTCGCGTGAAGTTGCGCTTTGGCTAAATAATATTTTCTTAGTTGTGGCAACGCTGATTGTATTGTTGGGTACATTATTGCCAATGATCCACAAAGAACTTGGCTTAGGCAGTATCTCGATAGGTGAACCATTCTTCAATAAGATGTTTGCTATTTTACTCGTGCCATTTGCTATCTTAATGGGGATAGGTCCGCTGTTACGCTGGAAGCAAAACAAGTGGTCAATGCTACAGAACAAGCTGTTATTATCGGCTGTGGTCAGTGTGGTTGTTACCGGTGCATGGTTATATTCTAGCTACGACGTAATTGCGCCAATTACCTTTATTGCAACCGCATTAGCAGTATGGATTTTTGTTACTACACTGATAGATTTAGCTGCAAAAGTAACTCTTCATAAAACCATAGGTGAAGGCTTTAAGCGATTAGGTCTAAGCTATTGGGCAATGGTTTTAGGTCACATTGGTTTAGCGTTTGTAATTGCAGGTGTCACGTTAACCTCTGCTTACTCGGTTGAGCGTGATGTATCAATGAAACCGGGTGACACAGTGGCTTTAAATGAATACCAGTATCGCTTTGACGGTGTTAAGTCTATTCGCGGGGCTAACTACAGTGGCCATGCTGGGGTTGTCACCGTGATGAAAAACGATAAACAAGTGACGGTTTTACATGCTGAAAAACGCCGTTATGACATTGGCATGCAATTTATGACAGAAGCAGCTGTTGATGCAGGCTTCACCCGTGACTTGTATCTAGCGCTAGGTGAGCAATTAAGCCAAGGTGCGTGGTCGTTACGTATTTACCATAAACCGTATGTTCGTTGGATGTGGCTCGGTGGCATCTTGATTTCACTGGCAGGCTTTTTAGTGCTTGGTGATAAACGCTATCGCCAGAAATCGACTAAGCAGGAGGCTTCAGCATGAACCGCAAATTGTTAGCGCTAGCGCCATTATTGGTTTTCGTTTTGTTGTGTGTGTTTTTATATCAAGGCTTGTTTGCAAACCCGCGTGAGCTGCAAACAGGACGTATTGGTCAGACTATGCCAACATTTAACCTACCTGATTTGATGGATGAGTCAAAGCGTTGGACAGATGCCGATCTGAAAGGCGAAGTATACCTGCTGAATGTGTGGGGCACATGGTGCCCGACCTGTTTAGCTGAGTTAGGTTATTTAACAGAGCTTAGAGAGCAGGGCGTTAAGATTATTGGCTTATATTACGAGCAAGGTTATGACCCTGACTTTGATGGCCAGTTTGATATTAATGCGTTACGTGAAGATGTAACCAGCATGCTAAATCGCGCTGGCGACCCTTATCAGTTCAATATTTTGGATTTAAAGCGTACATTAGCCCTTGATTTAGGGGTATCTGGTGCGCCTGAAACATTTTTAGTTGATAAGCAGGGCACAATTTTGCTTCATCACACCGGTGATATTAATCCACGTGTTTGGCGTGCTAAATTTGCACCGTTAATGCAGGAATTACAGCAATGAGATTCGTTATTCTTCTAGCAAGCTTGCTGATCGCCTTTAGTGCAATTGCAGAGCAAGACAAGTACCAGTTCGATGATAAAGAGCAAGCTACGCGTTTTAGTGAATTAACTAAAGAGTTACGCTGCCCTAAATGTCAAAATCAGAATATTGCCGACTCAGACGCCGTTGTTGCCAAAGACTTGCGCGATAAAGTATTAGCCTTAGTAAAAGAAGGCAAAACAAAAGACGAAGTGATTGACTATATGATTGACCGCTACGGTTACTTCGTTCATTACGATCCGCCTGTCACTCCAGCAACACTTGTGCTTTGGGTTTTACCAGTGCTCATTGTGGTGCTTGGCTTTGGCTTTATTGTATTGCGTCAGCGTAAAGCATCAGTAAAGCAAACATGGACTGAGCAAGACGAGAAATTACTTGCAAAACTAATTGAACAAAATCAACGTCAGGAGCAAAGCTAAATGGCATTAATGTGGGCTTCTTTTGTTTTACTCACACTGATTGCATTGCTGTTTGTTGTCGTGCCGTTTTTTAAACGCGAACGTATTCAACGCCTTGATCACAATGCAAACTCGGAATTGATCCGAATTTATTACCAACGTTTAGATGAGCTTAAAGACGATCTTGAAAATCAACGTATCGATGCACAAATGCATGACGAGGCAGTTGTTGAGCAAAAGCGTCGTTTACTTAATGAGTTATCACCAGAAAAAGCCTTAAACAGCAAAGGTAACAATCGTATATTTGCTTTAACAGGAGCAGGCTTTTTAATCGTTTTAACAGCTATTTTCTATGCCTACACTGGCAGTCAGCAGCAAATAAAAGGCTGGCATGATGCAATGGCAAATCTAAAGTCATACGGTGAGCGAGCTGTGATGCAAAATGGTGAGCCGTTGACTGCAAATGAACTTCAAGCATTTGCATTAGCGCTGCGTACTAAACTTGATCAAAGTGGTGATGACGAAGTAGCTTGGATGCTACTTGGACGTGTTGCGATGTCGTTAAATGAATTTGATATGGCAAAGCAGTCATTTGATAAAGTATTGAAAATGAATCCGGATAACAAGCAAGTGCTGATCAGCTACTCGCAAGTTCTGCTGATGGAAGGCAATGACGCGAACATGTCTCAGGCTGCGACTATGCTTTCAAAAGTGTTAAAAGCAGAGCCAACCAATATTGATGCAATCTCATTGTTGGCCCTAATTGCCTACGAGCGTAAAGATTGGCTGCAAGCTAAAACTGCGTTTGAAGTACTGCTAGCGAGCATGGAGCAAAATGACCCTCGTTATAGCATGATTGCAGAGCGTATTGCTGAAATTGATGCCCATTTAAATAATGAGCAAGTCACAAATACAGAAGTAGTTGATGCTTCAAACAGTGAAATTAGCATCACAGTTGATTTGGACCCAGCACTTGCTGACTCACAGCCACAAAACGGCACGTTATTTGTTTTTGCAAAAGCAGCCAGTGGTCCGCAAATGCCATTAGCTGTGGTAAAAATGACAGAATATAGCTTTCCACTAACAGTGACGTTAAGTGATGCTAACGCAATGGTTGATGGCCTGAATTTATCGAGTGTTGAGCAAATTATTTTAACCGCGCGTTTATCGAAAGATGCAACTGTGGTAACTTCTAGCGGCGAGTTGGAAGGCAAGTCGGATGTCTTGGAGCGTACTAACGTTAAAGAATATTCGTTGCTAATTAATGAGTTAATACCTTAAGGATAGCCAATGTTTAGGCATAGTATATTTTTAATTTTTTTTGCTGTACTTGCAGGATGCGCACAAGTACCCGAAGAAAAAGCGGATGAGCGAGATCCATTGCAGTCATTCAATCGTCCTATGTATGACTTTAATATGGATGTGCTTGATGCTTATATTCTGCGCCCTGCTGCGGTGGGCTATGTTACAGTGACACCTATGCCTGTTAGGCGCAGTATTGTTAACTTTACTGATAATATTACTGCACCAACTGATATGGTTAACGCTGGTTTGCAGGGCAAACCAGGGAATATGGGGATCAGCCTTGCGCGTTTCTTAGTGAACTCGACGGTTGGCTTATTTGGCTTTTTCGATGTGGCCTCTTCATTAGGGCTAGAGATCGTTGATGAAGATTTTGGCCAAACGCTAGGTGTGTGGGGAGTAGGAGATGGTGCCTACTTGATGATACCTGGCATGGGGCCAAGTACAGTACGAAATTTAACGGGTGATGTAGTTGATAACATAGTATTACCTGAAATAGCGTTAACAACACCTCAAACCATTTTAGTGTTTGCACTGAAAGCGGTTGAAGCGCGTGCTTCTTTGATACCTCAAGAAAGTCTATTAAATGAGTCACTTGACCCGTACATATTTGTTAAAGATATCTATTTCCAGCGTCAATTATATGAGCTTCATGATGGCAATCCACCAATGGAAAAAGAGCCAGACGATTTTGATGAAGACTTCTTAGAAAACCTTTAATAGCGTTGACCACAACGAAAAAATGCCAGCTATATTGCTGGCATTTTTGTATTCACATTTCGAACATTAGTCGCCGAATACAGACATTTGTTCATTCGACCAGTTCAATGCATCGTGATATGCATCGGGCACCTCTTCGGGTTTGAGGCCGAGTTGTTGTTGGATCTCTTTGGCACTTTCCCAGTCAGCTTGCTCGTAAAACTTCACAAGGCGTAAATACGTTGCTAATAAACCTTCGTCATGAAGAAGGGCACCTTTAATTTCATTTGTTAGCGGTAATTTGCCCATTACGCTTGGCATATCTTCATCTAAGATTGCATCCATAAGCGACATCATACCGGTCAAAAATGCCATTCCAGTATCGCGTAATTGCCCATGACTGATAGCTAACAGCTCAGCAAAGCGAGCTCGCGTGAGTGATAAGCGGATGAGTTCAGCAGGCTTATCTGCAGCCACTTGTGCGGCGAATAACAGCGATAAGAAACGTTTAATTTCTTCGCTACCTAAAACGATAAGTGCCTGTTTGATGGTGCTGATTTCAGCACGACGTTTAAATGCTGCAGAGTTTGAATAACGTAGTAACTTGTAAGATAAGTTAACATCTCTTTCAAATACATCGGTGATTTTTTTAAGATTTAAGTCAATACTCGATGTTTCATACAAAAGCTCAGCTAATGCCATCTCAGACGGTGGTAAAGTTTTGCTTTGCACCATCTCAGGTTTCGAAAAGAAGAAGCCTTGAAAGTAGCTAAAACCCATATCGATGGCCAGTTGGTACTTCTCATGGGTCTCAACTTTTTCTGCCAACAACTTAATGTGTGGGTGAGGCTTTATAGCTTCAATCACCGTCTGCAGAGATTCAGGTGTACAGGTTAGAAAATCGATTTTTATAAGATCAATATACGGGTAAAAATGACGCCAAACTGGTTGGTGAATATAATCATCAAGTGCTAGCGTATAGCCTCTTTCTTTCAAATCTTTGACGAGAGCCAGTAATCGTTTACCAGGTTGAATAGTTTCAAGAATTTCAACTACAACATTGTCTTTACCTAATAATAGCGGGTAACCCTTTTGTAATGTTTCTAACGTAAAGTTTATATAAGCAGGTTTGTTGTCTGTTAAGTCTTCCAAACCAAAGTTAAATTGGCTGCCTTCAATGAGCCGTGACGTTGCTTCATCGCCACCAATATCTGGAAACACATTATCTACTCCATCCCTAAAGAGGAGTTCGTAGCCGACTAGTTTCTTTTCCTTATCTAAAATCGGTTGGCGCGCAGCGTAAAAATACATAGTCCAAGCTTGTCCACATCAGTTATTTCATTATCCCCTCGCAATATATGCCATTGTATCTAAAATAGCATTAATAAAATGACAAGATATGGGGATAAATTATGATTTTATCTTAACGTTAAGACTAGGATAAATCGTAATGAAATTCTATAAGTTATGATTAAATATCACAATTTTGTTAGCGTATCGTTGTAAATGTAAACTTAGTTGGTTATCGGCACTATTGGAGTTATAGTGTCGAAGCGTGGTATAGTCATGAGTGATATCGGTTTTTACCCCAATAATGTCTTATAATTAAATAACTTGCGAGTCATTATTCGGATTAAAAGCCAACATTAACTATTTTTTGGAGGCTAATTTGGAAACAGGAATGATAATTTCGTTAGCATTATACTTCATCGTAATGTTGGGAATAGGGCTATATGCCTATAAGCAATCAACAGATGATGTGTCAGGTTATATGCTAGGTGGACGTAACTTATCTCCAAGTGTTGCGGCGCTTTCAGCGGGTGCATCAGACATGAGTGGTTGGTTATTAATGGGCTTACCAGGTGCAATGTACTTATTTGGCCTAAGCAAAGTTTGGATTGCAATCGGTTTAGTGCTTGGTGCATGGGCTAACTACTTTTTAGTGGCACCTCGGCTACGTGTTTACACCGAAAAAGCCAATGATTCGATAACTATCCCTGATTACTTTGCAAACCGTTTCGAAGATAATAAAAATATCTTACGTGTTATTTCTGCAGTCGTTATCATTGTATTCTTTACTCTATATACCTCATCAGGAGTTGTAGCGGGCGGCAAGCTGTTCGAAAACTCATTTAATATGAGTTATGAAATGGGCTTGTACATTACTACGGGTGTTGTTGTGCTTTACACCTTATTTGGTGGCTTTTTAGCAGTGAGCTTAACTGACTTCGTGCAAGGCTGTATCATGTTTATCTCGCTGTTAGCGGTGCCTATTGCAACCTACACTATGCTTGATCAACCATTTATGGATACGCTTGCAAATGCACGCTATGACTTATTATTAAGTTCTCCTAAAGAAACAGAAATACATGCACTTAACATGATGGACTGGTTCGCTGGTGGTTCAACAATTGCCATTATTTCTGCAATGGCATGGGGCTTAGGCTATTTTGGTCAGCCACATATTATTGTTCGTTTCATGTCAGTTCGCTCTGTTAAAGATATGCCAACGATGCGTCGTGTAGGTATGTCGTGGATGACGCTTTCAGCTATTGGTGCCGTATTTACAGGCTTATTTGGCGCAGCGTACATGCTCGAAAATCAAATGCCAATCGATGATAAAGAAACGATTTTCTTGGTGTTATCTGAGCTTATTTTCCATCCACTTATTGCGGGTTTCTTATTGGCTGCTATTTTAGCGGCGATCATGAGTACTATCTCGTCGCAACTATTAGTATGTTCAAGTTCACTAACAGAAGATTTCTATAAGATTTACTTAAATCGTAGCGCTTCACAAAAAGAGCTAGTGTTAGTGGGTCGTATCAGTGTTATTTTGGTTGCTTTATTTGCTATTTATCTTGCGTATGACCGTGACAGCTCAATCCTTGATTTAGTAAGTAATGCATGGGCTGGTTTTGGTGCTGCATTTGGTCCGCTTGTGCTAATTAGTTTGTACTGGAAGCGCATGAACTTACAAGGAGCAATCAGTGGCATGGTTGTTGGTGCAGCAACAGTGTTGTTTTGGATTTACGCGCCAATCACTATTGACGGCCAAGCTCTAAGTGCAATCATCTATGAGATTGTCCCTGGCTTTATTTTATCAACGATAGCGATTGTTGTTGTAAGCCTTATGACAGCCGAGCCGAAAAAGGAAATTACAGACTTATTTGATGAAGTTGAATCATCACTGTAGTTTTTGATTAAACACAAAAAAGGGCAACAGATGTTGCCCTTTTTTAATTTTATAGCGAATGGTTAGCTTGCAGCTTTCTCTTTTATATCTGCAACGTTATCGTCTGACTTTGCCTTTTTAGGCTTCGCAGGTGCTTCTTTTGCACCTTTGAGTACAGCCATAAATTGGTCTTTTTCTTTTGCCATTTCAAGCGCCAGTGACTCAATTTGTTGCTCGCTTAATGGTACATCAACTTTTTCAAGCATTAGTTCCAATGACTCAGCAATGTCGAGCATTTTGTCATACGCATCAGCTTCTTTTTTAGTAGTAAACGTCATGCGCTCGACTCCGTTTCTTTCTACAACATATTTAACAACAACAGCCATGATCTCTCCTGCATTTAAGCGTGGCATTTGTAGCGTAAAATCGCCATCTTGATTACTGTTTTTATATACAGTAATGTGTTGTGGCATTATTTGCAAGTAGCAACTTACATTTTTCTTTCTATCATTTGACAAAGAAAGCGAAATTAGCTTAATTTAAATTGTTACCTAAAATCTATCCAAGCATCGGAAAACTGCTAGGCCTATAATTTTAAGAACACAAGCGATGGAGCGAGTGTTTGGTAACAAAGGAAATTAGTTGTCCAAGTAAGGACATCATGGAGGAAAATATGAAATTATTATCAAGTCTATTGTTAGCTTCAAGCCTTGCGCTTTTGCCCGCCACAGCTGCACTTGCAGCGAAACCTGTTGATGTTGCAGATGTTAAGCTACAAAAAGTAAGTTTGAATAAAGCCACGTTAGAGCAGCTTACTCAATTACCAGGTATTGGTGAAGCAAAGGCCAAAGCAATTATTGAATATCGTAAGAGCCAAGGTAACTTTAAAACTGTCGAACAGCTAAAAGAGGTTAAGGGGATTGGTGAGAAACTCTACCAAAAATTAAAGGGACAAATTACGCTTTAGAAAGCCACTCTGTCAAACAGGGCCTAACAGCCCTGTTTGTATTCTTTAATAGCGGTTTGCAGATGTGGCAATGCAAATATATTTTCGAGTGGTGTGGTTAGAAGCGGATAGCTTACCCCCGCTAACAGTAACCAGGGCAGAAGCATCCATCCTTCAAAATACGCGAGCCCTAAAAATAGTGGTGCCAAAAAAGCAAGTTTACAGACAGATAAAGTGATTTTGTTCATGGGGCTCAAATGGCTAAGTGCAAGGGCAATGATTTGCTGGCGCTGCCTCACTTTAAAGGCCTTTAATTCAGGTATTTGACTGGTAAAAAAATATATCATTACAGTGACTTTTTGCATACAAGGCGGCTAATTATAACCACTAAAAATACGACGGAGAACGCAGCGAAGATCACTTCCATCCAAGCTGGCATACTCAGTGATGCAAACTGCCAATCTATATTGCCGCAATCACCAGTAGCAGCAAAGAAACTTGGGATCCACTCATGAAGAGGCATAAAGCTCGGAAAGTTTGGTTCAAAAGCACAGCTGAATGCAAAAGGATCAGTGTTGTTTTGCATTGCAATGTGTTCTTTGGCGATAAAATAACCCCAAATTGCTGATATACCCCAACTGACAAATGCTACTACTCTACATACCATCACCTGCGGGTTAATCGCACCTATAACACCTGCAGCAAGTAAGCCTAATACTGCTGTACGTTGATAAATACACATGATGCATGGCTCAAGACCCATATTGTATTGAAAAAACAATGCGGTGATTTCAAATGCTAAGGATATCACGGCTAATAATAGCCAAGGTGTTCTTTTAGTTGCTAATTCTGCTAACCAATTCATGTATGTTCCAGTTTAAAAATGTTTTCAAGATTATGCTTACACTGGGAAGGGGGTGCAAGTCTCTGCGATAAAATTAAACAAAAAGGAGCCTGTTGGCCAATGCCAGTCAGTTAAGCTGACTGGCATTTCTTTTTTTATGTGGGTACTTTGATGGCTTAGGCTTTATCGCTC
>NZ_CAMZMY010000007.1:0-203561 GCF_947311895.1 Pseudoalteromonas sp. PAR1
CAGTAGTGAAACGAAACAGCGCCGATGATAGTGTGGCATTTGCCATGTGAAAGTAGGACATCGCCAGGCTCCAAATTAAAGAAAGCCCGATTCGAAAGAGTCGGGCTTTTTTGCGTTTAGAGCTGTCAGCTTTCATGATCCAAGTTAAGAAAACTAAATAATAAAAATCGCGAAAAATACGGGATAGGCTGGGATGACTTGGGATTTAGTGGGATAACATTTTAAACAGTCTTTCAAATATTGAAAGTTTGGAGGGGCGGGCAATATTGCTAATGCCCACCCAAGAAAATCTAAATTGCAGCCTTATTGAAGTTTTGTATTACCTTATACTTTATATGTTCGTTTGTTGCTTCGATGATCTCAATTCTGGCACCTTTGTAGCCAATCACTTTTGAAGAGTCTAGATCGTATTCCACATCGTTATTAAACGCAGGTCTTGCGTGACTATTTGAAAACTCACGATAGCCGATGTTTACTTTACTACCAACCTTACCGCTATAAATTAATGTCTGCTGAAAAGAGTCATGCGTCAAGATAGGTTTTTTACGTCTCTCAAAGTTTGCATTATCTGTACATGAAGCAGCGTTAAAAGCAGTTATCACACAAAGTTCTTGTGTTCCTTTATAAGCCATTACTGCTCTCCAAGGATCTGCAATAGCGGCTTTATCTACCATACCACCTTCGTTGTCATTACTCGGCATGTAGGTTTCAGTGTCTTTATCTTCTCCCTTCTTAATGTAATAGCCAGCATGTAGGTCATACGCCCAACTAACTTCTACTTTATAAGGTAAATATATAGCATCATGTTCTGAGTATTTCCCCTGTCTGAGCATGACATCGCCGACATACGCAATGTTTACACTGTCAATTGCAGGCTCACTAATTTGAGTCGACACTGGGATATAGTTGTAATCTGGGGAGGCGCATCCACTAAGAACAGCTGCACATGCAATGGCTAAAGTTGGTTTCCAATTTGATTTTGACAAAAACATATATAGTTCCATTTATTGTAGTTAATGTAGTTGTACATATTGTACAGCTGCACTTAGTTTAAGATATTTAAAGTAAATTATCACTTGAATAAAAAAACAACAGGGAAAATTCATGTTAATTTTTGCCATAAAAAAGCCCCTTTCGGGGCTAATTGGTTGGTTAGAATAGTTCAGGTTGTATGCGTTTTGATTCAGCTGCATGTATGGCCCGAACAATTTGATAGATGCGTTGTTCAGAATATCCATATTTCTTAGCAAGCTCTGTGTGGTTATTACCGCGAAAGTCTTGGTAAATTTGGTTGTGCTTAAGTATGGCATCAAGCCCAACACCTTTAGGGATATAAACACTCATACCACCACACTGGTGGCGAAAGTCATCGACTATTAACGTTGCCAATTTTGTAGCTTGTTCTTCATCGACTTTATTCTCTAAAAGCTTACGTTCTATCGAGTCAAGGAGTACTAATAGAGTTTCAGCTGTTTGCGCTTTGCCACTCATGTTACCTCCGGTATTTTGCTATATTCTCTTGCCACTTACGGGTTGACTCTTCTAACGTTTCCGGTCGTTCGGTTCTTACTTCGATTGACTTGTTAGCAGATACAACGGTTTGCTTAGGGTGGCTTTGAATAAACTTTTGTTGCTCAGTCTCAAGCACCTTTTTAAGGTAGGCATGATCATCACCCATACGTCGATAGCCATTGCGTTGCCAATGATCTCGAATACTCGTAACGGTAATGTTTAATGACTGGGTGAATACTGCTAAATCGAACTCTTTGGTTAGCTCAATAACATCTTTGCTAAGTTTTAATTGTCTAGCGCTCGATAGGTCTGACTTTTCAGGCGTGAACAATTGAACATAATTAGCAAGCGCAGCACTTGCTTGACCTGGTAATGCTGTATAAATGCAAAGCAGCTCGTCAGATGCTTTATTAATAGCTACTGCAGATATATCTAATAGACCACGACAATGTGGGCATTTAGCGAGCTTTTGCATTACTTACCCCCTTTATGTCATCTGAAGACTTACCAAAACGGCGAATAAACTCGTTGCAGTCTTCATAAGCTTGTAGCAAGTCTAAATAGCGAACACGTTGCATGTGTGTAGGCATATTTAAACGGCTAGCTTGTAACTTGGTTTGAATGGCAAACATTTCGCTAGGTTCATCAAGCTCATCTGTTTTTAGCTCTTTGTAGTAGCGTAAAACAGCGGGGATCTTAACCATCATTGCTTGTTTCATTAAGCGTAAGTGGTAGCGTTTAAGGCGCTCAATTAACTGGTTGGCTATTGGTACCATCCAATCTAGTCTCTCAATCTCTTTGCCATCATTTAAGCCTTTTGATTGCTTAGCAGCCCACTTTTCAAGAGCAATATAACTACCGTTCTCGATTAACTTATGGGCTTTCATTACTGTCCAAACTTGACCTAGCTTTTTAAGTAATGGTTCTTTATCAAGTAATGCCTGGTCTACTTTACGGCGAACAGGTTTTTGCTTTTTAAAGCCGAGCTTTTCCATGCCTTTGATTACTTTATCTAACTGCTTTTTATCCATTTGCGTGGTGCTGTCACAACCAGCCCAAGCTTTTAAGTTGGCGCGATAAACATCGTCTTCCATATTCAGATCACGCTTAGCAATTTGGATTAATTGTATTAACTTTTTCATTGGTCCTCCAAAGCCGCCCGAAGGCGGCTAATCGTTAAGCAGATTGGCTAATGGGTTGATGCACTGCTAAGGTTTCCTCTTTAATAAACTCAACCTTTGATCCTGCATTATTGATTTTCGCTTTGTTGAAACTCTTAAGCGATTTTTTATATGAGGGAGACGAAAACATAGCTCCACCATTCACACGCACTTTAAATGTTTCGGTACTCATGCTGTTTGCTCCGTTTCATTTAGGTGCTCAATAGGCACATGAACAGGTTTAATAAAGAACTGTTCTTTTTGGTTAAATGTGATGCCTGGAATATCTTTAATTTTTTCACGGTGCTTGATAAGGCCAGGCTTATTTACGGATGTTTTAACGCTGAGTAGATCTGATAGCTTAAGTTGTTCTTGTAGCTTTTTAAGAGCATCAATCACATCTTGGCCGTTCTTCACTGTTACTGATAACGGTGGTGTGCGAGTGCCAATTTCGCCTACATCAAATACACGCGACTTTTTGCCTGCAGGTACTATGTCTTGCTGGTTTGCGGTAAAGAAAATTTGTGCTGATTTACTCAGTACTTTAATTTCGTTGTTGATCGCCGTTGTTTTATCTTTTAAAGACGCTTTGGCATCTTCAATAGTTTGGTTCGTGTGAGCTGTGGCAATTTCTAGTTCGGTTTGCAATTGGCCAATCCGAAAAATTGTTTGCTCGAGTTCTTCTGAGCTGCTTACAGACAGCATATCGTCTGACTTTACGCGGCGGTTTGGTTGTTTAGCCATGGCTTTCATCCTTCATATTATGGATTTGGTTTTCAAGTTTGTGGGTCGCATCTTGCAATTGCGCTAAGGTATTAAGCGCATCTTGCTTACGGCCCGATAAAATCTCGCCATTAACCAGCTCAGTAAGTTGTGCAATGGTATAAATTGTTGGCGCGGTAGAATGGGTAAAACGTTGAGTGCTTATTTGGGCTGTTGCACTATTCATGGTTACTTCCTCAAGCTGCTTTTTCTTGAAGCCAGGCACGCGCATCTTTTATAACTTGTTGTGCGTCATCGCCTGTGAATGGCAAACCAATATCACCAATAACAGCTTGTGCTTTTGGTGTTAGGTTCTCGATAGTTACGCGGGTAGTCACTTCAAACTGAAGCAAGTACTTTGCACGTTCTTTCTCTGTTTCTAACTGGCTTAGTAGTGCTTTGTTAAGCTCAGTAATTGATAAATAGGCCACGTTAAGCTCCTAAGTTGTGGTTTAGTTTCTGGTGCTCTTGTCCGTTAACAGGGCGATGCAAAGACTCTTGACGGCCTGCAGCTATGCCGTCGAGTACAGCCTTTTTGGTATTAGCTTTCTTGCCACGCTTTAAAGTTGCTGAACTGGTTAGGTCGGGGAACTCTTGCGCCAAATAACGCTCAATAATGCTGGTTTCTTTTTCGCTAAGGGCGAACTCTTCAACCGTGCGAGCAATACCAAACACCCAGCCTTCAGCAAAGCGATCGCCTCGCGCTACTTTAGTTGCACGCTTACATTGTTTAGGTTGCTGCTTTACATAGTCTTGGCGAGTTTGTTTTAGCTTGGTCCAAAGTACCTCGTAGCAGTATTTAGCAAGTTCTGGCTGCGGGTTAATACCAATAAATGAGACTTCAGAATTGCTAAACAAACTTGACGACATTACAAAGCGCACACCAAATACACGCTTGATTAAATGCAATAAAGCAGCGTGGTAGCTCACTACTTTTTTGCAATCCGTTTCAACGCGTTCATGCTGTACATAGCTAAAATCAATGTCGCTTTCGCTAATCTTATGTTTGCGCATTAAGTTTTGTGCTTGGCGCATAGCCGCAGCTGCTTCGTGCTCATTGGTTGCCTGTTTGGCAAGCGCTAAACACTGACGAACTTTTTTTAGAATGCGAGAATCCATCACTAAACCCTCACGTATTCTTCAGCTAACTCAGCCGTAATACGCTCTTCACCTACATCAGCGGCTTCGTTCATTAGGTTTTTCATTAGCGTGTTAACGTTAAGTGGATAACTCATATCAACCATTTCATCCGGTCGGCCTGTTGTGCGGCCAAACTTGCGAATACCACGTAGTGCTTGTTGCATCTTTTCGATAGCGGCAGGCTCTATCACTTTTTCTGGTACCAGATTGGCGGCTTTGAGTTTGTGATCGATGTACTCTTTTAACTCGGTACCAAGCGGCGGCACTTGTAGCTTATTTACACGGTATGCAAATTCGCGCACGTTCATTGAGTTAAGTACTTTGTCGAGTTCGGTTTGGCCGATGATGCAAATGCCAATTAACTTAGTGAAACCTTCGCTTAGCTCCCACAGCACTTTTAATTGCTTAATGGTTTCTTCATCTAAGCGGTGGCCTTCATCAATAAGCAAAATGTGACGGTTGCCAGCGTTGCAGCTGCGCGTTAGTTCTTCACGAATAATTGCATCACGGTCTTCGCTACTACGTGGCAGCTTAGAAATATTCAGCTCACGACAAATAGCCTCACTTATGGTGTTTGACGCTATTTGTTTTTTATCGATACGGGCAGGTCGAATAACGCGAATGTTTGGATGCTTTGCGCGTATCTCTTCAATGGTAAAGTTCATCATCACAGTTTTACCACTGCCGCACTCACCGACAATCGCCATTAAGGTACCAACTTTTGCACAGTTGATAATTGACTCAATTACATAACGTTGCTGTGTGCCTAAGTAAACGTGATCAATGCTGTAAATCTCGTTATCCCATGGGTCGCTAAGAACCTTAAAATGTTGTCTTGCTCGTGGTGTAAGCATTTTTGCCTCCGGTGTTTCAAATACAATGTGCCCGTTAATTGAATCTTCATGACCAATGATCAGGCGTCTGGTTTTATTGCTATGCTTCCACTGGCTGCCAGTGGTTACTGCATTGCTGTGTGGATCATCCAAATAGATTTGGTAAACGTTGCTTTCGGTTACTAAGCCATTCTCAATTGCATAGCACTCAAGGCCGCGTTTAACTGCTTCGCGGGTTTTTTCGCGTTTAGGAAATTCAGACTTAGTCACAATTTTGTTAAGCGTTGCTTCGCTGGTTTTCACATCTGCATGTAGGTCTAACCACTGCACTAACTGCTTGTAAGTGATATTGCGGTTCGCCATCATGCGGCCTAGTTTTATCTTCCAGGTCTTTTGGCTGATCTTCTTTTTGTGCTCATTAGGTTCGTTCATGCCACCTTCCTGTATTGGTTTGGATAAGTGGCGAGTACGCGCTCAAAAAACTCGTCGCGTTCTTTTTCGTCATTGAAAATGTACTGGCCTTTTTCGTCGGCAAGTTCAGTCCAGCGCTTTGCATCAATAAGCTTTACATGCACCATGTACACTGTGCGTGTACGGCCAGATACAACGTTAAACGGTGCGCGCTCTGCTTTGCGTAGTTGATGTTTTTTACTGCATCCCATGGTGGTTCTCCTAACGGGTAAAATTAACCACGTTTAAGTGGTTTGGTTTGTCTAAGGTTGCTAGCTCGTCAAGTAAGCTAGGTAATTGGTTTGCCTCGATACTGCGATCAGCAAGGTATGTTTTTTCTTCGGGGGTAATTGGTGTGCCGCGCTTGGCCACAATGGCTTTGCGTAAAGCAACACCGCTTAATCGGTTAGTTGGTTGCTGCAGGCCTGTATCAACTTGCTCACCACGAACACGCATAAAGTCTGGTGTTTGCAGTTCGTTTAAATGGCTATGCGCATCGAGTGCGCCACCAAAAGGCACCGCTTTTTTGCCGCGTTTGGCTTTTGCTATTTGCTCATCGCTCATGCCAGGGTAAGCATCACGCTCAGCTTGTTTACGAGCAGTATCAATGGCGGTGTCTTTAGGCGCTTTCATCTGTTCGCCAATCACAGCCCCAGTAATATCAAAGCCCGCATCATCAACTTCTATTGGTGCAACAGTGTGTATTTGCTGCTCGCCTTGATACTTGCAGTACACTAAAATTTCGCCACTCTCAGAGAGCGCCATAGGCAGCACAAGTACTTTTAGGCCTTTGTAAATACCAACCAAACCATCAAGCGCATATTTTTGGCTGCGTTTAACAGTAGGGTGTACAAAGGTGATCGATAAGTCGGGTTTAACCGTGCGGGTTTCTTCTTTATGAGTAAGCAGCCAACGACAAATGTCTTCGCTTGGTAGGTCACGTACTTTGCCGTGTGCCATACGTTTCATCCAAAACTCATAGCGGCCTTTACCATGGCGGCTGTGTTTTGCTGAATAGTTAGGTATTTGGTCGGCGTTGTATGCGTTTTGCCATGCAATAACACGTTCGTTCAGTTCTGCTACGCTGTTTACAGGCTCAAACATCAAACGTGATTCAAATAGCTTCTCAACTAAGTTGTTCGCGTTTTCTACTTGGCCTTTCGCGCGAGCGCGGCCCACTTCATGATCAATTACATCAACACTTAGTGCATCAAGTGCGCGAATAACAGCCCCAGCGGTGTTTGCTGAGCCTTTATCCATTACTAAAATGTCGGGTAAACCACGCATTGGGCACTTTTCATCATTGTGTAAGCCCCAGCACCACAGCAAAAAGTCATATAGGTTTGCCATGGTTTCACCCGCACTTTCGTAATAACGAACACGAACTGCACCAGAGTAATGATCGGTAAGAACATAGCGCCAAACGCGTAGGTTCTTTATCTTTTCAAGGTTCTCTGGCTTGTTTTTATAAAACTCGTCATCGCTCATAAAGCGCTGAACACGGCCTTTTTTGCCACCAGGTGGGTAGTAAATTAAGCATAAGCTTGGATCTACTTGATGTACGTGGTTTGGATAAAGGCTACGTAACTGCACATGTGCTGTGCTTTGGTTAAGCATTCTTGCTGTGGCGTTTTGCTCACGTAATAACTTACGCACTGTGCTTGCGCTTTTAAACTCACAGCCATTGGCCGCTAAAATGCTCATAGCATTTGGCGTCTCAACGATTTGTTTGCCATTTTTACGACTGCCTACAGCCAGCATGGCTTTTAGTTTATCGAGGCTTTCAGGGTCTTGGCTGCTTTGGCCTTTGTCAGCTCGCGCTTTACGGCCACTGCTGTAACCGAGTTTTGCTAACTCACGGTAGAAGGCATCTTTACTTAGCCCTAGGCGCTCTTTAGCTTCAGCTAAAATCTTGCCTTTTTCGCCGTGCTTTGCGTTTTCGATTCGCTGTTTAAAACCAAGTAAAATATCGTCAGCCATGATGCTTACTCCTCGTTACTCATGGCGCTGTCGTTTAGCTCTTGCAATACATCAAGGCTTGGGCGCATTTTTGGTAGGTAGCCCTCAAGAATGCTTGATGTTTCAAGCCAAGCTTGCGCAAAGTCTTCTGCTAAGGTCTTAAAGCTATGCAGTAAACCAGCAGCAAGGTGCTCTACAACTTGTGGCGATAAATCGTCGTTATCTAAAAAGTGATCACGTAAGGCCATTAAACGGCTAAGTGATTCTATAGCATTGCTTTCATACTTAGTGGCTTCAAATAGCAGGTGTTTAGTTTGGTCTTTCCAGGCATCGGCTTTGAACTTGGTGCTTTCAAGTTCTGTTTGATAGTCCATGGCTTTCATTTGGTACTCGTCGCGCATACGAATAGCCACTTGGCGCTGTGAGTCTAACTCTTTGGTTTTTAGCTTCTCGGCATCTAACTCTTTTTTGTGCTGCGCTTTTAGGTCATCAATTAGCTCTTTTACCGCCTCTTTGTCACCTGTCTCTACTGCTTCAGACTCCATAACAAGCGTTTGGGCTTCTTCAGGTAATTGACGTAATGCTCTTAAATCGCGGTAACCTAACTTCATTTGCTGAGCTGCTTCGAAAAATTCTTCACCGAACTGTTGAAGATTGCGAAGTCGGTTATCTATATTTTGCGAATCGGTGTGCAAAAAATGTTTGCAGCATTCGTCCCAAGTCGTAACTGTTACGAGTTCGCCATTTTCATTAGAATAAGTTAGTCCTTTGTAACTCTTAGATTCTTTTATTTGTTGAACAACCTTTAACTCCGTAACAGTTACGAGTTTTCCTATAAAGTTGAAAGCTTGAATTTGACCAAGTTGTAGAAGTGAATCTTGCTTCGAGGCAAGTATCTTAGTCGCTTCGACTGTAGCTTGCTGTTGTTGGGGTGATAATTCGGTTGTCATACGATTGCTCCGTAATTTTTACGATCTTGTTCAAGTTGCATAGCACGCTGATTAATCGCCAGTTGTGCGCTGTTGGCGATGGTGATAAGGGCAGGCCCCAAACGTACTTTGTTTTGGTCCCATGGGCAGTGCTCAGCAAAACCTGCATGGATCAGATTTTTAATAACTGACGTTGCTTGTGGTTGACTGATACCCATACGCTTGGCTAGTTCGCCAGGGCGCATACCATCGGCTTCATGACCACTTAACGCTTTAATAGCGTTCAAACCACGTTGCATGGTGGTTGATAGGTATTGTTCACTCATGCTGGCACCTGCTGAGTTTGGTAAAACTCTTTTAGCTCTCTTACACAGCTTGGACAGGCGCTATCTATGTCGATATGGCTGGTTTTAACTTGTCGCCAACCCATGTGATTAGCAGCTGCTATAAAGGAGTTTTTCGCTATGGTGCCGTGCTCTTTGCGTTTACAGCAGTTGCACTGCAAAGTGAACGTTGCAACAAACATATCCAGCTGCTCAGTGGTGATAGGCTGAGTTAGTAAAATAGTGTTTTGTAAATTTGCTTTTCTACTTGCAAAGGTTGTTTTTTGGACAAAAACGCGTTTTTTAGATAGATCTTGGTCTTTGATGGTCATGGTTTTTTCCTTAATTAGAGACGTTCTGGATCGGGGCTGAGGTCAAAACTTGTTTGCGGTTCATCTAGCTTTTCAGCTTCAAGTTTTTGATAGGCGAGTTGTTGCATAAGCAGCACGATTTGTTCTGCGACATATTGTGCATTGCCTGCACCTTCTTCTAGCTGCATAACCATACCGATCACTTGATTAGCGAATTGATTTAAGTGTGTAAGGTTACTGCTACTAGGCTTTTTGCCTTTGGGCATATCCACAATGAGTTTATCTAGACTGTGTGCCATATACATTAACGGGTATTCGCGCCCAGTAGCTGCCATATAAGGAATCAGTAAGCTGGTGGGCATATCGCCGCTGCCTAAATGTTTATAAAGCATATCAGTACTAATTCCTGTGCGGTCTGCAATACGTGGTACGCTCATTTGACGTGTCGCTTGTGCATGCTCTTTACATAGCTGAAGGGCTTCAGGCAGGCTTCGCGCAACAATACGGCCCCACTGACGGCGTTTTGGCTTAGTCATAACATGCTCCAATTTGCAAGCTTGAGCAGGTAAAAAACACGTTCCAAAAATAAACAATTTTTAGAACTTCACATTTAATACCCCTTAACACTAGGCTGAATAAAACACCGTAACTTGAGGGGAAAACATGCAAAATTACACTGTACAAAATGTGTTGGTTTGGCTCTGTATTGACGATAAACCCATGCCCAACATTACGTTTACGGCTTGTAGTGCTGTAACACTTAAGCATTTGATTATTGACTTGAGCCGCAAGCGGTATATGCAGCGGCGTATTACTGTGCGCACACTGTATAAGCAGCGTAGCAATCAGTTGCTGACCTTGCTGTGGTTGTGTGAGCAGCGACGAGCGCATTTTAATCATGGTTCTGGTCCTTTGGTTGACTTAGTTCTTAACTGGTTACTTAAGCCTTATGAGGCGAGTAATTGTTTAAGCTCTTCAACACCTTGTTGTCTCTGTTTACCTTTTAAAAACCTAGGGCGAGAATATGACTCAACATGTGGAAAAACTTCTTCAACAGATTTATCAAGGAGTTTAGAAATGGCTTTTGCAACGCGAAGAGATTGTGTATGCCCACAAACTACGCCAGAAACAGTAGCAAGATTGACGTCTAGCGCATCAGCAAGCATTGAAAGGGTATAACCTTTAGCTTTAATAGCTTGTTTAATTTCTTGTGCTTTCATAGTACATTACCTTTTGAAGTAACCCTTTTATGTGGTTTTGGCGAACAGTACATAAAACGGTTTAGTTAAGATTCGGGTCAAGTATAGGGTTCATATGTGAACCCTGTCAATAATAAAGATAAATATATGAAACCTTTTTTGTTGCAAGAAAGAGAAAGGCTTAACCTAAAGCAAAAGGATGTCTTTGAGTCTATAGGTGTAAGTAAGGTCACATACTACCGTTGGGAATCGGGCTCTCCGATACCATCTGATAAGCTAGCAGAACTAGGGAAGATTGGTTTCGATATTCACTTTGTAGTAACTGGCGAGAGTTCAAAAAAGTTTGAAAGTGAAGAAAAGGTGTCTAAGGGTTCAGAAGTGAAACGTCTAGTTGAGCCTGATGAGTCAGATTTTCTACCTTCGAATTTATTTTATGTACCAGTAATTGATGTGGAAGCTTCAGCTGGTCACGGTTCAATAGTTGTAAATGAAGCCTATACTGAAAAGAGTATGGTGTTTGATTGCCATTGGTTATCTAAACGAAATTTAAATAAAAATAATTTAGTGGTTATTACAGCTAAGGGGGATAGTATGCACCCAACTATCCTCAGTGGTGAGCCATTAGTGGTTGATACATCTCCCTTAGATAACTTTGTAGATGGTATATACGTAATAGATTTAGATAGTCATTTGTTGGTTAAACGCTTGCAAAGGCAGTTTACCGGTGGAATTAAAATACTATCAGATAACCCAGCATACGAACCTCAATTTGTCCCTCAAGATAGTTTAGATCAACTCCATATTGTTGGTCGAGTTGTTTGGATGGGAAAGGACTTGTAAACAATACATGGAACCTCTAGGGCAATGCAATAAGCAAGGATGCGGCAACACATTTCAGTTACCCCTCCTTTAAATTTTAAAAAAATATTAGGAACTGCTATGGCAATAAAGCATGTAATTGTTCATCAAGTCAGGCGTGACAATACTGGCGACAAATTAACAATTCAACTACGTGATAAAGAAAATAGCCTTGATGGTTTAGCTGGTAAGCTATCTGAAGATTTGCTTGAGTTATTTAGTAGTGCAAGCCTTAGTATTGGTGAGTTTCAGGTTTTGGACGATAAAGAAGCTCAACCTGTTTTTGAGCAAAAACTGAATAAGTTTTATGACAACAAAGACAATTGTGCAAACTTCCCTGAACTAACTAAAGTTCTTGCAAGGCGATATGAAAGTATACTTGTAAGTAAGCAGTTAACCTCGGTAAAAGGTGGGTACTTGGTGTTTTATCACTATGAAACCCGAGGGGATAACTGGTTAGCAGTAGCAATACTAAATAAAACGGATGGCATTGATATTTCTAATAAACTAGATGTTATACCAAGTCAGGTTTTAGATTTGAAAAAATTACATCTTGGCGCTGCTATTAATCTAACACAGTGGCAAAGTGGCCTAAGTACACGTTATATCCGGTTTAGAACAGGCCTTGCTGTTGAGGTAAGGGATTATTTTGAAGAGTTTATAGGCTGTCAGCGTGATAAAGAGGCCGCTAAGCAAGAAACTAAAGCGCTCAAAAAAGCGATAAGAGGCTTTGCTAAAGAAAAATATGATTTTACAGATGAACAAATATCAGGGAAGATCACAGCCGCACACGACTTCATAACAGAGCAACAAAAACTAGGCAATCAAGTTCTTTTAAGCCAACTTGCAAATCGTGTTTTCCCTGATAAGCCAGACGAGTTTGTAAAAAATGCGCGAGATAAATTTGATTTACCAGAGGATCTTGCTATTCATAAGCCTAGCTTACGCTCCTATAAGAAGATTTCAGGGCGTGGTAAAGGAATGGCAATTAGCTTTGATAGTGATATGCTTGGTAAAGAAGTACAATACGAGAACGGAATACTCACTATTAAAAATATACCAACATCTTTAAAAGCGTCTTTAGATGAAGAGATTGCAGCAAGAGAGAAAGATTTAGAGTAATCATGTCTGCCAACATAACCGATGTTTACAGTATAGTTTTTAATAGGCTCCAAAATAAAGTTTTTGGGGCTGACACTGTTACGGGCTGGTTACAACTTGATGCGCAGATGCTCACTTTCTTAAGCAAACTCGAAAATGCTGAACTGACCGATGGTGGGTCATACGAATACACTAAAGCTAACAAACCATTAGGAGAAAAAGCTTTAGAGTTTATTGATGAAAAGTTTTTTGCTGAAGATGTTCTTTTTAAGGTAGAGCTGCACCGTAAGAAAATTCATAGTCGCTTTGTTGTGTGTAACAACTGGAATGAATTATTAGCTTATGAAGAATGCGTAAAGAAACCTGTAAACAGTGTTTTTCTAATTGAGGCAAATGAGGTTTTTGATGCAAATAGCGGCTCTGAGAAATTTATTAATTACCAAAATGTCAGTAAAGTTTTTACTTTAATTCATAATCTGGCGAAGGAAACTGAGGGGGGAGATAGAACAATCTTCTATGAGCGGCCTCTCGCATTTGAATTCACTTTATCAGAGTCAGACCTAGACCACCCAATTGATCTTGATGTTTTAGATAAAATCCTTAGTAAAGATTTACACAAAGAGGCTATCACCTGTTTGCTTTGCAAGGAATTAGTGAGCTTTTTAAAAGATGTTGATGTAAAAAAACGTTTTAGTTATTTAGTACAACACTTGAGCTCGTTAATTTTTAACGTTCAACTGAGCTACCAAGGGTATGTTGAAAACTACACTTTCGATAAGGTAAGAAAGGAGTATCAAGAAAAGCGCTCTGAATATACTCAGAAAGTTTATGACGTATTTGATAATGTAGCTACAAAGCTTTTATCACTCCCCGCCGGTATTTGGTTTGCTACAACTCAAGTTGAAGCTAGCACATTTGGGAGTATGGAATTTGCTAAAAATGTGACGGTGTTAGTCACTGTTACTTCCCTTGTAGCGATCTTAGTATTCAATCTTTTCGGGCAATTCTCAAACCTTAAAATACTAAAAAAAGAATACGTTAGTGTATTTGAGCAATTAGCTTTAAATTTTGAAGATGAAGCAGATGATATTCTCAGAGCAAAAGGTGAAATCTTAAGTGCAGAAACAAAAGTACAATTGAAACTGGGCTTTTCTATATTTGTTTCATTTGTCTTGCTAGGGTTAACATTTTGGTTATTTTGTAAAGCTTATAATTGAGTCTCTGGAACTATATGCGAGTAATGCCAAAAATAATTAATAATAATTATTATCCAATAGAAAAGTTATTATTGATGTTTAGGGAGCACCCAAATTTAGTTTTTGTAGGTAATGACTCACCCTTTAATCAATTTCCTGAATTAGTAAAAAGCTATGAAATTTTACTTGAAGCAATTGGTATAGATTTTAGTGATTTTCATGATGAAGATAAGCGACTAGAAGGTACCAAGATTTTAAACCAACTAACTAGAGATGAGTTCATTAATGAATGGAGACCAATAGCCCACAGAGTGGAGCTTGATGACTCTGGTGTTAATGCCAAAGTTCGCTATAGGAATGTTGCATATAATCTGACTAGCAAAGGTTTGGATTTGGTATTAAAGCTTGAAGCTCATAATGACGCCGAACGCAGGCATAACGATACTCATAAACACAATACATTAATGCGCTGGATTGCAGGTTCTTCTTTTCTCTTATCACTAGTGGCTGTTAGTGTCTCAGCATACTTGGCCTATATAGCTAACCAAAATATGCAACTAAACCAACAGCGCTTGGAAATACAGCAACAGCAAATTAAGTCATTAGGTGAAAAAGTACATCAGCAAGAAGAGCAGACATCTGAATTGGGCAAAACTAAGAAAGCAGATAATAAATGAAAGCAGATTTAACAAATATCAATCATTATCCGGTAGAAAAACTGCTTATAACGCTCCGTAAATACGATGAGTTGGTTTTTCCTGAAGCTGACTATTTCATTGAGTTATACCCTGAATACAAGAACAATTGCATCAAGTTATTAAAAGAATCAGGAGTTGATGTTACAGAAGTTCAAAATACAAATTTATTTGAATATTGTGAGATACAACTTGGAAAATTAGTTAAAGATGGCTTAATAAAGCAGTGGGAAAAACAAGAGGCTGTTAATAGAGTTATTGAAGCAAGTGACAATTCGCCCTTAATTCTTTCTCATAAAGTTTATACTCTTACAGCCAAAGGCCTTGATTTTGCGTTGAAGATAGAGGCTCACAATGACACAAATACTCATAACAAGCTGACTAGACAAATAGGTCTGGCTTCATTTTTGATAGCATTTTTATCTTTAATGGTTTCGGGCTATCTAACGAATAAAAACATTACTATCAGTGAAGAAAGGCTAAAAATATCACAAGCTAGAATAGAGACATTAGAGAAGCAGCTTCTAACTAATTTTTCTAAAGAAGAGCTTATGGAATCGGTTCTAGAAATTGTCGAAGAGCAAAAACAAACTGCTCAGAATGAGTCAACCAAAGAGACTCCACCATTTCAGAACTTGAAAGTTGAGGAACAAACAAAAACTCCCAACTAATTCTCATTTTTACTAAAACCCTTTAATTTAGCCCCCCAGCAAATAGCGCCACACTGGCGCTATGAAAACACAAAACTTTGCCGACCTTACCCCGAATTACAGCCGTGCGTTTTTATTTTGCATGGACTGGATATATGAGGCAGAAGGAGGCGACTCTGATCATAGCGCCGACAAAGGTGGGCGAACGCGGTATGGCATAAGCCAAGCTGCTTACCCGAATGTTGATATAGCTAATTTGACATGGCCTCAAGCCATGCGCATTTATCATCGTGATTTTTGGCGTGGTAGCCGTGCTAAAGAACTGGCTGAGTATGGTTTATATGAATTAGCCATGTTGCATTTAGATTCTGCTATTAACCATGGCGTGCCACTGGCCAATATGCTTTTGCAGCAAGTATTGCGAGTAAAGGTTGATGGCATATTGGGTTCACGCACCTTTGCTGCAGCCATTAACGCAAACCAAACGAACTTAATGGTTGACTACTTTGCACGCCGAGCCAGCAAATACAGCCGTATTGTAGTTAATGATCCTAGCCAAATTGCGTTTTTATTTGGCTGGCATCGTCGCTTATTTAAGCTTGAAAACCGCATCGAGCGCGTTATTCGTGAACTTAAAATGAGTGAGGCAGCATGAAAAGTTATCCTCACTACGTTAAGCGTGGTCGCGAAGCGCGCATTACTACTTACCAAAATGGTACCAACCCAGACCCACAGAGCATTTGCCCTGTGGGCGACCCCACTTTAGTTAATGCATTTTTAAAAGGCTGGCACTCAATTAGCGGTGTTCGCCTTGAAGCCGAAGCCCGCATTGCAAATACAGCAAAAATAAACAGGAGTAACCCCCGTGGATGAATATGTTAAGTGGTACCCGTGGGTACAAGGTGTAGTTTTATTGGTGTTTTTTGTGGTGGTGTATGCACTTAAAAAGTCATTTGCTAGCAAGGATGATGTGACGGCACAAGACAAGCGCTTACAAACGGTAGAGCAAACGTATGTGAAGAATGAAGATTTTACTGAAGTCAAAGCGGCTGTACAACGCATCGAAGTTGAGGTGAAAGACTTACCTCAAAATGTCAGTGCGTTAAGTAAAGAAGTCGCCAAGCTACAGGGTGAAAATAACCATTTACATGATCTTTTAAAACGCATTGAGCATCCGCTTAATTTGATTGTTGAATCAAAAATATCCGGTAAACAGTAATGCGAAATGAGCATGAACTAGAGCTTTGGAGTGTACTTTGTTTGGTAATCGCTGGGTTCTTTTTTTTCATGTACGTGTGTTTTTGGCTTGTTTTTGCGTTTGGCCAATTTGTTATTGCGTTTATTTATGAGCGCTTTTTTAAGGGTGAGGACAATGAAAAACCTATTTGATGCTGATCAGCGTTTAGTTATTTTGCGCGCCTTAAATGAGGCGGCAGGCTATAGCGCTAACTGCAGTATGTTGAGTTGTGTATTAGCAACCTATGGCCACAATATTAGTCGCGATAGAGTGCGTGCCCATATGCGCTTTTTAGAAGATGTGGGTTTGCTCACTATTGATGTGGTGGGTGATAAAACCTTGGTTGCACGGATCACTGAGCAAGGCGCTGATGTTGCCACTGGCCGTAAGTCGGTTGACGGTGTTAAGCGTCCAGCACCAGGAGGCAACTAACATGGCACGCGGCAATAAGATTGAGCGCTTACCTGAGCATATACGTGAAAACCTGCGCGAGATGCTAGGCACTAAGCAATACACTTGCCAGCAAATTGCCGATGCGATTAACGACGAACTGGCGAACATAAGTGGTGAGCAAACCGATGTTGAGTCAATTGATGACAATACGGTTTGGCGTGAAAAAAAGCGTATTGAACAAATTAGCCACGATATTAAACAAAGCCAAGCTTATGTTGAGGCGCTATCGAAACAATGCGATTTATCGAGTATTGGTGATACTGGCCGAGTGTTAATGAACCTACTGCAAAGCGCTGCATTTAAAACGACCTCTAATTTAATGAGCCAAGAAGATCCGATTGATCCTGAAACGCTTGGTGATTTGGTTTTAAGTATTAGCCGGTTGCAACGCAGTGCCAACTATAACGCTGACTTAGAAAAACAAATTGCTGAGAAAGCCCGAAAACAAGCGTTAGCCGAGGCACAAGAGCAAGCTGAAAGTGCAGCTAAAACGGCAGGTTTAAGCTCTGGCAATATTGATTTAATACGCCGTGCCATTGCTGGGGAGCGTTTGTAATGGCAATGGACACACAAGAGTTAACGTCGATTTTATTACCGTACCAGGCTGAATATGTTTGGGACCAGTCGCCCGTTATCATTTATGAAAAGTCGCGCCGTATCGGTTTAAGTTGGGGCGAGGCTGCAGCGAGTGTGCTTGATGCTGCGGCAAGTAAAGCAGCTGGCGGCATGGATTGCTGGTACATCGGTTATAACAAAGACATGGCCGAAGAGTTTATTCGTGACTGTGCGAACTGGGCTAAAAGCTTTAACGAAGTGTGTGATCACGTAAGCGAAGAGATTATTACTGATGAAGGTAAGGATATTCTTACTTATGTAATTCGCTTTGCCAGTGGCTTTCGAATTATTGCGCTGAGTTCCAGACCATCAAACTTACGTGGTAAACAAGGCCGCGTGATACTTGATGAAGCTGCATTCCACGATAATTTAGATGAACTTATTAAAGCCGCTTTTGCCCTGTTAATTTGGGGCGGTAAGGTGCGCATTATTAGCACCCATGATGGTGAAGAAAACCCATTTAACTTACTCATTAAAGAATGTCGCGCGGGGAAAAAACCATACAAGGTTTACCGCACAACATTTAGAGAAGCGCTAAGCCAAGGCTTGTATAAGCGCATTTGTGCCATGAAGGGCTTAGAGTGGACTCAAGAAAAAGAAGATGCCTGGGCGCAAGAAATATACGACTTTTATGGTGATGGTGCAGCAGAAGAACTTGATGTGATCCCAAGTGCAGGTGGTGGTGTTTACATTAATCGTATGCTGGTTGAACGTTGCCAGCATCCAGATAGCAAAGTCGTTCGCTTAGAAAAGCCTGATGATTTTGTTACGAACCCTGAGCGTACTCGCATAATTGATGATTGGCTGAAAGACACAATTAAACCGTTAATTGATGCCATGCCAGGTAAACGAACTGTGTTTGGGCAAGACTTTGGCCGAAGCGGTGACTTAAGTGTGCAATGGCTTATGCAGCAGGAAAGCCCTACTAAATATCACACGCCATTTTTAATTGAGTTAAGAAATATTCCGTTTGACTGCCAAGAACAAATTACCTTTTACCTGCTCGATAATGTGCCGCTGTTTTTTCACGGCAAATTTGATAGCCGAGGTAATGGCCAATCGTTGGCAGAAAAAGCCATGCAACGTTATGGCGAAAGCCGAATTGATTGCGTGATGTTATCGCGGCCTTGGTACAACCAATTTTTCCCTAAATATAAAGCTGCACTCGAGAGCAAATTAATTACCGTGCCTGAGAGTGAAGATCTAGTGGCTGATCATCGGCGCGTTATTTTAGATAAAGGCCAGCCAAAAATGGATGATGGCCGCGACAAAGGCAGTGATGGTAAATGGCGACACGGCGATACTGCTGTTGCGGGTGTACTGGTAAATGCAGCGACTTTGGAAGAAGGCGAGCCAGCTGCAGGTGTTAATGTGCCTAAAGCTGAAAACTCAATGAATACTCGACCATCTCGCTTGCAAGGCCGAACACGTGCAGGCGGTTTGTTTAGACGAGCAATTGGCTATTTAGCTCCAACTACCAAAGTAACACTTCAGTACTTTAACGGCTCTGAATGGATATTTATTGGCAACTTTAGAAATGAGCAACTTGCTTGGATTAGTTTAGGTGGCGATGACTTCAACTATCGAACCATAAATGAAAGTGGCCAAGTACTAACAGATAAGTCTGGGTAAAAATCAAAAACTAAGGGTGACGCTCTCAGAGCGATTTTAAGCGTTTGCAATGTGTTTTGAGTGCCATTGCACGGAAAATTTTATTTAGCGCCGCCTAGGCAAATGTAAAAGATTTACAAAAGGGTTAAAAAGCTATGTTTGGTTCAAAAAAGCGCAAGGCAAAACAAGAGGCAGAATTTGCAGCAAAAGTTGCTGCAATTGTTACTGAAACAATTGCAAGCAACACTGCTGCAAATGAATCAGCTACCACATTTAAAGAAGCAGCAGGTGCTATGGCTGGCTCAATTGATGCTGATGACCACTTATATTCAAAGCTCTCTGGTGATTCTAATCGTAACTTAAGTGGGCCAACACGCGCGCGTATGAACAAAATAGCGCCTTACCTTTGGCAAAGTAACATGATTGCTAACCGCATTATTGAGTTACCGCTCGCGTATTTATTGGCGGAAGGCGTAAAAGTCACGAACGAGGATGAAGACTATCAAGCCGTCATCGATGCATTTTGGACGCACCCAATTAATAACATGGCTATTAAACTTGAAAAGAAAGTGCGTGAGCTGTCGATATTTGGCGAGCAGTTTTACCCTGCTTTTGTTAATCCGCTGAGTGGCGAAGTGCAATTAAGCTACCTAGACCCTGCCCATGTTGAGGAAGTTATTTACGACCCACGCAACCCAGAGCAACCAGTTGGTGTAAAAACCAAGCGTATGACAAATGGCCGACAATACATTTATAGAGTGGTCATCAATGGCCCAGAGTCGGTGTTTACCAAACAAACACAGCGATTACGTGAAGGTTTTAATGATGGCGATATTTTTTATTTTTCAATTAACAGCTTTTGCGCCCACGGACGGGGCAACTCTGATTTAACTGCGCAGTGTGATTTTTTAGATTTATACGACGACTTTATTTTTGGTGAAGGCGATCGTGCTGAAAACTCCCGGGCGTTTGTGTGGGATGTTACGTTAAAAGGCGCTGACCAAAATAAAGTAAATGAACGAGCTGCACAAATTGAAAGCAACCCGCCAAGACCAGGCTCAGCGAATGTGCATAACGATTCAGAAGAATGGAAAGCAGAAAGCCCCAGCCTAGGCTCTGGCGACACCGAAGCCTTAGCCAAATTATTTAGAAACCACATGCTTGGTGGTGCGACTATGCCACCAAGTTGGTTTGCTGATGGGGGGGATGTTAACCGTGCGAACGGCGAAGCCATGGCCGAGCCGACATTTAAAATACTTGCTATGCGCCAGCGCTACATTATTTACATGCTGCACGAAATAGCGACCTTTGTTATTCGTCAGTACTACACAGCAACCATGGGCATTGAGCCAGACCGCATGGTTGAAACTGATGTGTTTAAGTCAAAGGTGGTGATGCCAGAAATGACTGCCAAAGATATAAGCCGTTATGCTGCGGCACTGCAGCAAGTTGTGGTAGCGGTAAACCTTGGGATTACACAGGGCATTATGACCGAAGAAACGGGGTTAAGTGTGATTGCATCAATTGCGGACCGATTAGGTGTTGAGATTGACCCTGAGCAAGAGCTTATAAACGCGCAAGCTGCTATTGCCAAAAAAGCGAAAGACCAGGTAAAAGCCGACACCTTTAACGAGTTTGATGGTGCAGACGATGCAGGCGTAGATGATGACACCGAGTGAACGCACCAAGGCCTTTAATAAAGCCCGTACAGCACAGCTCAAAGCGCTACTTAAAAATAAGCAGGGGCTTTGGGATTCGCTGTTGCGATTGCTTGAGCTTGCTGAAGAAAACACGCAAACCATTTTACAAGGACAGCCGACAGATTGGCAGCAATGGCATTATGGCAAGTTGCAGGGGCAAATTAACCAGGTGATGCTTGAACTGGGTGAGCGAAGCGCTGCACAAATTAAAGCTTTTTCACAAACCACATGGGTGGCAGGTATTAATTTAATTGATGCGCCACTTAAAGCCGGCGGTGTAACGGTAAATGCTATGACGCAGCTTTTACAGCATCGTCAACTTGTGGCCATTGATAATTTTATGGTTGACCGAATTAAAGACGTGTTAAGCGGTAAGGCTGATTATATTCGATCGCAACTTGGGCTTGTGATGATGGGGGCGCAAGATAGCGAAACCGCTAAAAAAGCCATAGCAGAAAGTTTAGGCGAGAAAAAAATGTGGCGCGCTAAGGCGATTGTAAACACTGAGCTTAGTCGCTTGTATAACACAGCAAGCCATATGCGCATGAACGAAATTGGTGATGCAGTACCAGGCATGGAAAAAGAGTGGCGTTTAGGTCGGCGTAAAGAACACCGCGTTAGTCACTTGGCCGCAAACAATACTCGCGCTGCAGCAAATGAACCTTTTACTATTGGCGGCATTAAGATGATGCACCCTCATGACCCCAAAGCACCGGCAAAAGAAACAGTCAATTGCAGTTGCTTTACGGTACCCGTGATGAAGCACTGGGAAGTTGATCCGAATCTGACAGTAAAAACTTAGGCAAAGGTAATGATTTTTTTACGAAGGTTGTTGGCATTGGCCATAAGCGAGAAGGTTATTATTAAAGCGCCAGATGCGCCGCATATAGAAGATGTTATTTGTCGCGCACGATTTTCTGAAACCATCTCCGTTAGAGCTAATTGGTTTGGTAAGCCGCTTGTATTAAATGCTGATGGTTCAGTAATTGGTTTACCAACCGAGTGGAATGCTTACTGGGAAAAGTTAGAGGATAAAGCATGATCATGTTTGCATTTTATAAGGTTAAACCACCTAAATTCTTTGCGATGAAAGAGCAAGCTGGCTATACGCGTTTTAACATATGGAAATTCAATTTTATATGGATGGATAACACGCGAGCTTCAAATATGTTAACGACTGAAACACAGTCAACGTTTATTAAAGTGAGGAAACAGAAATGACACTATTAATTTTATATGCGTATTTATTTATAGGGTTTGGTTTTGCTTTGGCATCGTGGTTAGAAGCGGCCTCTACCAATGTTAAAAGTAAAAAGAGTGTACCGGCCTTTTTTAAGGTTGGGACTATTTTTATTTTGTGGTGGCCGTTCATTGCTGTTTACTGCTACCGTGCCTATGTAAAACGAACGGTACCACCTATCGATTGGGATGCGCTTAACAAATAAGAAAACGTGTTTGATTATGATGGCAAGGTCGTTATTATTTTAAAGGGACTTTTATTATTTTGAATTAGCCATCATAAGGACACGTTAAAAATGGACCAACTAGAAAGAATTTGGCAACAAGTATTAAAAAATAAAGATTCGGCAGCGGCATTACTAACACTTATAAATGAACATAGCGATTTACTGTATTTGTGGAAAGAACCTCGCTTTGAGAGTGAACCTCAACAATACCATGTAAAAATTATTGAAAAGTTAGATAACCCGTTTAGAGATGAAGACGATGCATTGTTTGATGAATACCAGCCTATTTTGATACCCGATATTGAAAACGACCTTACTGATTTAATCGAGAAAAGCGGCGTTAAACCCATGGACTGGGGAAATGAACTCACTTAATTTTCCTAAAACCCTTTAATTTAGCCCTTCAACAAAACCCCTTACCTTAAAGACTCATTAGCCATATTCACAACCATTGAGGGCAACATAATGAGTCTTTTTGCTTTACTTACTAAAGGCCATGCTGTTTTAGAAATTGCATCTAAAGCGCTTGAGCTATACGAAGAAGTCGTTGACTTAGACGACGATAATAAACCTAAAACCGATGAACGTGGCAACACGCTTACCAAAAAACAAACCCGCCAAGTTAAGCCAGATGAAGTGTTCGACTATAAAGTTGAACGCGAAACAGGCGTTGTTAAAGCGTTAACTAAAGCAGGCCAACGTGTTGAAGGTGTACTTGCTGTTGCAGACCTTGCTAAAGCGGTACTTGCCAGTGATGGTGAGAATACCAGTGAGCTTGCACACGCCTCTGATGATGCTGCTCAAGCATTGCTAGCTAAAGCAGAACAAGAAGCGGCAGCAAAGGCCAAAGCTGCCGCTGATGAAGCAGAAGCTATTATTGCCAAGGCCAAAGCAGAAGCTAAAGCACTTTTAGAGCAAGCTGAAAAAGACGCTACAGCAACAAAAAAAGCGCCAGCTAAAGCTGCGGCTAAGTAAGGGGCTAAATTATGTTGACCCTTTTACCAACAGGAACCGGCTTTTTAGGCAATCGCGCATTTGTTGAGGCTAAATCATCTGATTATCACGATGTGATGACGCTTGTGACTGCAGAGCTGCGTAAGTTGCTGGCAACTAACTCGCGTGATAGCTGGGTTGATATTACAGCTTTTTATGCTGACAAAGTGGTTGTTCGTAAAGATGGCCGCTACTGGGCATACCCTTATGCGGTGAGTGAGTTAAATCAGGTGACGTTTGAAAACGCCATTGAAGTCGTCAAAGAGTACAAGCCCTCTGACGTGGTTAAGTTAACAGAAGCCTGGTATGACGAAACTAAGTTTATTGAAGCCAGTAATGTTAAACCTAGTAAGTTTTTAGTGACCTTGATTGAGGTGGGTAAAAGCTTAAATGGTGTTGACTATCCTGCCCACGTTCTGCGTGAAGCAGCCCCTTTGTTTAACGGTGCTAAGTGCATGGTTAAGTCTGATGACGACCATCTTAAAGGCACTGCCCAACACTTTAATAACCTGATTGGCCAGTTCAGCAATGCACAATTTGTTGAAGGTGTTGGCGCAGGTAAAAAAGGTGCACTGCAGGCTGATTTAACTGTGCTTGAAAGCTCGGGTTATGCCACTAAATTGCGCGAAGCCGTTGATAACAATATGCAAGACCTGTTTGGTTTAAGTATTGATGTGGACGGTACGGCCTCTGGTAAAAAGGGCAGCCGCACAGCTAAGAAGTTCCTCAAAGTTAATTCCGTCGATTTGATCATGGTACCTGGTGCAGGTGGTCGGATCGTGTCATTTAAAGAAGCTCATAATCAAGGCAATGTCATGAATGAACAACTAATGCGCCTACTCGAAGCGCTTAAAAAATCGAACCCTCAGCTTGCAGCATCTGTGACAGCTGAAGATGATGAAACAGCCATTGTGCAATTAACTGAAGCACTGGCTAAACACGGTGCCCCTGATGCAGGCCAAGGTAAAGGTTTAACACTTGCAGACGTAAACAAAGTGATTGCAGACAGCCAGCGTTTGGTTGAAGCAAAGCAAAGTGCTGTGGCTTTAATTAATAAGTCGACTTTGCCAGACGCCGCCAAAACGCGCTTGGTAGAAAGCGTGCAAAGCAGCGAAGACGTAAGCACTGATAAGGTGCAAAAGCTGATTGATAATGAGATTAGCTATTTAAGCAAGTTTACTGAGTCGGGCAAAGTGAACATGCCTGAAGGCGCGCAATACTCCGATAACCCAAGCGGTGTAGAGCTGCTTACTGCACTATTTGATCCGGCTAATAAAGACGTAGTGAGCTTAAAAGAAGCTTACATTGATTTGACGGGGGATAAGCACTGTACAGGTCGTTTAAACGACTGTAGCCGCACGCGAATGGTCGAAGCACTTGATAGCGATAGCTTACCTAATGTGCTGGCCGATGTTGT
The DNA here is from genome assembly GCF_947311895.1 of Pseudoalteromonas sp. PAR1. NCBI lineage: Bacteria > Pseudomonadati > Pseudomonadota > Gammaproteobacteria > Alteromonadales > Pseudoalteromonadaceae > Pseudoalteromonas > Pseudoalteromonas sp. PAR1. Next base: position 24,571 of record NZ_CAMZMY010000007.1, read on the forward strand.
AAACCGCCGAGTAGTTGAAGTGTATGGCAGCTTAGAAAAGTACCAGCTATGGCGCAAAGTATTCCGTGTTGCTACTGCGACTGATTTTAAAGATCAGAATGTGACTGAATGGGGTGGCTATGGCGACCTACAAGAAGTACTTGAAAGTGGTGCTTACCCAGAACTTGCGAAACCTACCGATAGCAATGCGAAGTATCGCGTTAGCAAAAAAGGTGGCTTAGCAACCATTACTATGGAAATGATTAAAAATGATGACCGCAACATCATTACGCAAATTCCTAATAAGCTGGCTCGTGCCGCTGCGCGCACACTTAGCAAGTTTGCGTGGGATTTCTACCTAAACAACCGCAATGCCCCAGATGGCAAAGCACTGTTCCATGCTGATCATAACAACTTGTTTAGTACAGCACTAAGCCAGGAAGAGTTAATGGTGCATTGGCGCGCCATTATGAATCAGCAAGAGCTTGATACAGGCGAGATGCTAGAAATTGAGCCAGCGTTCTTGTTGTGCTCGCTGGGTAATGTAGATGCAGCCTTTGACTTGTTCCAACGCATGCAAAATAACGACAAGGGTTTTGCGCAGCAATTAAACCTTGAAATTCTGCGTGTGCCTGGTGCGACTGATCCAAATGATTGGGGCTTAATGACCGACCCTAGTGAGCTTGCCAACTTTGAAATGGGCTTTTTAGACGGCATGGAAAACCCTGAGATTTTCACACAAGACATGCAAAACGTGGGCACTGTGTTCACGAACGACCAAACCACAATGAAGATGCGCCATATTTATGGTGGTCAGTGTACTGACTTCCGTGGTGCGACTAAAGCGCTGGTTCTTTAATTCCTTGGTTCCTCTGGTGATTAGATGACACGGTTGCGCACGGATGCGCTTTATAAGGTGTTTTAACTATGTATGCAGACAGACTCCCAGCTTATGTACAAGACCAAGCAGGCATTTTAAGCGCTGATGAAATTGCCAGTGCCTATGCCGATATGCTGGCGAAGTACCAAAAAGATACGGGTATCGATGAGATTGCTGCAGAGCATGTGGATGCCTGTTTAAAACTCGCAGCGGCAAGCTGCATTGATAAGTTGGCCACGTATTACGCCAACGATGATAACAGTACGATTTCAAGCGATAGCGTTGACCACGGCACTAAAGCCGACAGTTTCAGACGCATCGCCAACGGTTACCGCAGCCAGTATGCGGCGGTTGTCGTTAATGACAATAAAAGCAGTGCGCATGGTAAGGCTGTGCAACTGCCTAAGCGCCAACGGTTGCGCTAATGCCTGTGCGAATTACAGCAAAGTGCTTTGATGCATTGACTGAGCTTTGGCAGCACTCACCAGCAATGGTGCAAGAGCAGCTCTCGAGCGCAATGAATGAGTCGGTGGCTTACGCACAGTATCAAGTAGTTAGTAGAACCCCTTTGGGTAGCGGCGATGGTGGTCATTTAGCCGCCAGTATTAATAGTGAAGTTTTAATAAACCCAGCTGTGAGTATTGGTTATGTAGGTACTAGCAAGCTTTACGCTGAAGCCGTAGAGCTTGGCACTAAACCACATATGCCACCAATTGAACCCTTAGTGAATTGGGTTGAGGCGGTACTTAGCCTTGAAGGTGATGAAGCAGAACGAGTAGCGACATTGATTGCATTGAAAATTAATGCGCGTGGTACGACTGGCAAGTTGATGTTTAAAGAAGGGCTTGAAGCCAGTGAGCCATATATACAGGCACGGTTTAACGAAGCAATGAAGTTGATGATTAATAAGTTGGGTGGCGCAAATGCTTAACCAGGTAAGAACGGCGATTTTGAATGTGCTCAATAGTGCGAATGTAGGCACCTTTTATAAAAAAGAGCGCTTTAGCAAAAACACTCAAGAGCTAAAAGCCATGTATGCCCAAGGTGATGGCATTAGTGGCGGGTATATCCGATTAAAGCGCCGTAAACGCCAAAACCCGTACGCCACTAGAACAACGGTTACTTATACCTTTGATGTGGTTTTTTTAAAGAGCTTTGTAGATGACGAAGATAGCCAAGAGCACTTTGAAAATGCCATTGAATCTTTAGATGACGCATTTGCAGGTGATCCATTACTTAATGATTTGGTTGATGACCTGGACGAAGGCGACGACACAGGGCTGATTTTAGATGACCACTCGCCAGTGATGTTCTGTGGTGTGTTGTGTCATCAGGCGCGTATGCGTTTAACAGTGAATGTAAGTAGTTAGGAGAGCAGCATGAACGAAAAGCCAAGCCAAGGCGGCAGCTATATAAAAGACGCCAAAGGTAAGTTGAAGCTCGTGGCCAGAACACAGCCTGAGAGCAAAGCTAAAAAGCAAGCGAACAAAGTTGAAGACAAAGGTGCAAGCAAATGAAATGGTCACAAACCAGCCTGTTAGCGGCAATTGAACAAACGTATGGCACGTTGCCTGGTGCAATGCTTGCCATGCTAACTAAAGATATTGAGCTACGCCCACTTGAAGGTGAGGAAGTTGAGCGCGGTTTAAATACGCCTTACTTAGGCGCTGAAGAAAGCATGTTTACGAATGAATATGCGGGTATCAGTTTTAAAGTTGAACTGGTAGGCAGTGGCACATTAGGCGTTGCCCCAGCGTGGGGGCCATTAATGCGCGCCTGTGGTATGGCTGAAGTTATTGTGGCTGATACCAGTGTTGAGTACACACCTATTTCAGATGCACCTGAATCAGTGGCTATGCACTTTCAGCTTGGCCGTAATAAGCACACTTTGTTAGGTGCACAAGGCAATGTGAGTATTGAGCTTGAAAAAGGCATTCCTTATTTATCGTTCGATTTTAAAGGCCTTTATGTTGCGCCTGAAGATAACGCATTACCAACCGCCGACTTTAGTGCATGGCCTAAACCTATTCCGCTGGGCGCAGGACGCACCACTGACTTTTTATTACATGGCTTCGAAGTTGTGCCGTCGAAACTTAGCATCGATGCAGGCAACGAAGTGGAGTTTGATCCAACGCTTACTACGGCAAAGATTGAGTTTTTAGACCGCGCAATGTCTGGTTCGGTCAATATTGCTGCGCCTAATGTGGCTGATATTGACTTTTTTACTCGAGCAAAAGATTCGACAACCGGCAATCTGCAAATTAAGCACGGCCCTGCAGGTGGTCACCGCGTAACGATTAGCTGCCCTAAAGTGCAAGTGAAACAGCCTAAGTATGTTGAGCGCACTAAAAAAGCAGAGCTTGAAATGGCCCTAGCTATTTTACCGCAAACAGGCAATGACGAGTTTAGCCTGTTACTTGATTAATTCGTTTTAAAACACTTTTACACCAGGAGAAAACAATGGCTTTTTCAATTGTGACAATGCAGAACGTGCAAGTTAAGCAGCCCGTTAAGTTTACCTTTGATGGCAACAGCCACGAGTTTACCGCTGAATTTAAACTACTTGATGATGACGCAAATGAAGCGCTTGCCGAAAGTGGCGACCACGAAATGATTAAGCGCGTGCTAGTTGACTGGGGCGATGACTTTGTTGATGAAGGTAATGAGCCATTGCCATTTAACGATGACAACTTAGCTAAATGTTTAAAAGTGAGTTGGTGGCGAACTGCTGTGCTTGATGCCTATTTTGTGGCTGTAGCTGTGGCTGGCAGAAAAAACTACTAGAGGCTGCCCGCTATTGGGTAGCCGACGAACACCCCGACACCAAACATTTACTTGAAGTTTTAACCCAGCAAAAAGCACCCAAGGAAGTCATTGACCAAGTAAAAGCGCAAAACAAAGAGAAACATTTTGATTTGTACAGCTGTAATGCTGAAGCAGTAAATGCGTTTTTAATGGTTGAAACACAATGGCAAGGAGAAGGACGCGGCCTTGATTATTGCAATGCTGAAGTCGCTTGGCGGCTAGCTGAGTTAAACATTACCCCTGATATTTTTAAAAAAATTCAGGTGTTAGAAGTAGAAGCAATGAACGCAGCACGAGAGCAGCATGAGCAGATATAACTTAAGTTTAAAAGTACTGTACGATGGCAAAGCAATTAGCCAGGGTACGCGTACGAATACAAACGATATACGCTCGTTACAACGACAAGCGCAGCAGCAAGTTGCGCAAAATCGTGCGCTTGAGTCTAGTAATAATAGTGTTGCCCGCAGTTATACCAGCCTTGCCACTGCTGTTGGTGGCTTTATGGCTCTTAATTTTGCACAGCAGCAAGTGCAAAACATTGGTCAGATCCAACTACTTAATGCCCGTTTGCAAGGGCTAACCACATCAAGCCAAGAATACGCCCAAGTGCAGAATTACTTGATAGCAACAAGTAATAAGCACAACCAAGTGTATTCAACAATGGCTGATAGCTACAGCAAGTTATTAACTCTGCGAAATAGCGGGATTGTTACCGATACTGAAAGTAAGCAATTGCTTGAAGGCATGAGTAATGTAGCTAGTAAACTGGGCGCTGATTCTACTCAATTAGGGCAATCACTTTATGGTATGGCTCAAGGTTTTAGTGCAGGCACTTTGCGTGCAGAAGAACTTAACCAAATAACAGAGCCTTTACCTGGTTTATTGCAAAGCTTAGATAAAGCGGCGGGCCTTGTGTCTGGTGGATTTAGGCAAATGGTTGTTGATGGGAAAGTTAGCAGCCAGTTCTTTAAAGAAACGCTTATTAAGGCTTTTGATGATTATGAAGGCGCAGCACAAAGAATTGCAGGTACTATTCCTGCGGCGCTTAATCGAACTCAAACAGCCTATGAGCAATTAGTTAATCGTATTGAGCAGCCTGTTAGTGCAGCACTAGTGCCAACAATTGATACGGTGACAAGTGTTTTAAAAGAGCTAACAACTAATCAAGAGCTTGTTGAAGACATAACAACTGCAGCTACTGCACTGGCTACTGTTATTGGTGGGCGTTTAGCTTCAAGCCTTGCTGCCAGTGCTGCGGGTTTTGTACAAGCAAGTATTGCTGAGGCCCGTTTATTACAAGAGACAGTAAAGCGCACTGCTGCTGATGTACTTTCAGCAAAAGAGACAGTGAAGCGAACTGCGGCTGAAGTAGCCTCAACTCAAGCTTCACTGAGAAAAGCCCAGGTAACGGCTAAGTTAACGGGGAGTATAATAGCTCTTACAGCAGCTGAAGCTAACGCTACAAAAGCAACTCTTGCGCACTCAGCAGCTGAAAAAAATGCAATAGCTACAAAGGTTGCCCACGCAGCTGCAGCACGTAATGCCAATATAGCGCTTAGAGCTTTAAGTGGCACGATGCGTTTACTCGGTGGTCCTGCAGGTTTAGTGATGTTGGCTGCTTGGGGGATTTATGAGTTTGCGAAATCAAATGAAGAGGCCACGCCAAAGACGAAAGCCCTTGCTGATAATGTATATGACCTAAGCGCTGCATTTGACTCTTTGGGTAATAAGAAAGTAACGACTCAGATCCGTTCTAATCAAAATCAAATTAATAAATACACAGTTAAGATCCAAGAAGCGTACGAGAAAATTGCAGAGCTTAAAAAACAAGAGGAGTCTGCAAGTACAGGCCGTGCTGCATCTGCTTATAGTCGTCAGATTAGAAGCCTTGAAAGTTATATTAAAAATCAGGCTGCTTTACGTGCTGAACTTTTAAATAGTAATTCAGAGTTAGCTAACTTTGAGGCTAATTTAGGTAAGGTTAAATTTACAGCGCCGACGGAACCTAACAAAAACCCTGAGCAAAGCTCGAGTGACCTTTCTGCTTTTCAAAAAGCGAATGCCTCTTACCAGCAGCGCTTAGCCTTGCTAGGTAAAAACACTGAGCTTGAAAAACTTAATTATGAAATTGCCAGCGGTAAATACGCCAAGTTATTACCCCAGCAACAACAAGAACTGCGTAACCTTGCCAGCTTAATTGATGAAAAAAACAAACAAGCGGATATTGAAAAAGACTTTACGCAGTTAACAGAAGACCTATTGACTGAAGAAGATCGTATTCGTCAGTCTTATACTCGTCGTACAGAGATAGCTAGAAATGCCCTCGATGAGCAAGGCAAAGACTCTGCTCGTTATGCTGAAATTGAGCTACAGCTTCGCCAGCAACGTGATGCCGCATTAGAAAAACTTGAATCAGACAAACAAGCGCGTGAAATACAGCGCCAGAATGAAGCCCGCCAACGTGAAGACCAAATTCGTCGTGATAGATATGAAACTGAAATTGCTGAGTTGCAAGGGTTTCATAGCCGTATTGAAGCTGAAGAGGCTGCGCATGAAGACCGTAAACGCGCTGTTCAACTTAGATATGCAGGTAACTATGGCCAAGTAGTCCAGCAGTTCGTTGATTTTGATCGTGCCAGTGGTAATGACCGTGTTGCCATTGGTTTAGAAATTGGTGAGAACCTAGCTGGCCAATATGCAACGCACAGTAAAAAGGCTTTTAAAGTTCAGCAAACACTGAATATTGCTAAGGCTTTAATGAGTACCTATACAGCTGCAGCTGCGGCACTTGAATTGGGGCCAATTGCTGGACCAATTGCTGCGGGTGTGATTACTGGCCTTGGTTTGGCTCAAGTTAAATCTATAAGAGATCAAAAACCACCTGGTTTCCAATATGGCGGTTACACCAATAGTAACAAGCTGATTGAGATTGGTGAGCGCAATACGCCTGAGCTTGTAGAGCTAAATGGTAAACATTATTTAGCGGGCGGTAATGGTGGCCGTGTGTTTAACCCTAGCCAAATGAAAGCGGCAGGAACTGCCGGCACTGCAGCAGGAGCAACTAACGTAAATGTAGTAATAAGACTTGTTGAAGATGCAAGCCGTGCTGGCACATACGAGAAAAACCGCTCAGAAAATGGCGACGAACAAATTAACCTATTTGTTGCTGACATTCGAGGTGGTGGCCCTATGTCTGAAGTGTTAGAACGCACTTATCCAAATATGCAGCGCACGGGAACCTAAGATGATCAATTTCCCAAGTTTGCTGCCTTTACCACGTTTAAAAGATGCAGCTTATAAACGACAACCAAACATTCTTCGGACAGAAATGAGCACTGGCCGAGCACGCCAGCGCCGTAAGCATTTAAGTGTACCAACTCATATGGAAGCAACTTGGCGCTTGAGAAAAGACGAAGCGACAGTGTTTGAAGGTTTTGTTGATCATGGAGTGAATTTAATTGACTGGTTTTTGATGGATATTTTAACGCCTCGAGGCGTTGTTAAGCATCATGTGCGGTTTATGAAAGATCCACTAGAGAACATGAAACCAATAAGCGCTTTGGTGTGGCAATACCAGGCGCAGATTGAAATTAAAGAATATAAAGCAGCGAGTGAGGAAGAGGCGGCTATAAATGCGCTAGCACCGAACACGCTAGAAGAGTTTGTGAATGGTGTTCAAAGCGCCTTGAGTACATATCAGGAGAATTAAAGTGGCCAAGTCATTTTTTAGTTTAGTTACAGAGCTTGAGACCTTACTTGGTCAGTTGAATACTATTTTATCAGGTGATGATGATGAAACAGTACAAGTTAATGGCATAACAAAAGATAGTATTTCAAAGGCTATCAGAGACAAGTTTTCAGCAATTCAAGCTATGGTTCAAGGTAGATTAGCATTTGAAACTAAGGCAGAAATGGACGCCGCTGGTGCACCAGCGAATGCTGCTCTAGCGGAAGTTTGGAATGATCCTGACCCATTAAACAGTGGTTTATATGGATGGAAGGATTCGGCTTGGATTAAAAGCAACTTTAGTACTGCATCAAAACAATTTGATAAATTTGATATTGTTAATGCTGTAACAGCAAATGCGGTCTGGGAATTTGTCAAAAATGATATTTTAAAAATTGACTCAAAAAACCTCGTTGACAAGTCAGAGATTCGTGCTGGCTATTATTATAGCCCTGGTCTTAATAAAATATTTATATCCGATTCATATCGTGTAAGTGGCTTTATCCCTGTTGAAGAGGGAAAAACTTACGTGCAATCTGGTGGTGATGGTATTGGAGCGGGTGGTTACTTTACATCACGACAAGATGAAGCGGCAGTGGGTCAAATACAAGGCAACCCATTTACAGTTCCCGTAGGTCAGGGAATTAAATATGTTGCTATTAATATTACAGGTAATTGGGATGAAGGTTTTGATGAAACATTTCAACTAGAGGAAGGCACTGACAAAACTGAATACTCTCCATACCAACGTAGGTTACCTCTTGCTGCAATTGAGAATAGTCAAGAACTGGCCACTTTTGATTTTATCGAACAAGCACTAATTTTGTTTTCTAAGAACTTGCTTGATATAGATAAAACTCAGTGGACTAAACGTTTTTCTCCTGGTAGTAATAAGCTACAAAATGCAGACGGCACAAAGCTTGTTGCGAGTGACTTTATCCCTGTTGAAGAAGGAATGACTTATTCTATAGGTGGAGAGGAATACAGTGCTAACTCGTTAGTTGATTCGAAAATTGGTTTGTTTAATTCAAATGGATCTATAACAGCAATTTCAGAGTTGTCAGATTTCAAAATGACATTAACTGAAGAGCAGAATTATATATTCACTGTTCCGACAGGATATAATGTTAAATATGTTATTTTAAACTTATTTGTTACTGGTGACTTACCTTACAATACATTAAAAGGCAATGTTCAGTTTAATAAGGGAGACACGCCTTTTACGTATACAGCATATAATAAAATGCTGACCCTAAAACCAGAATCATTTCCAGATCCATCCTTTTTTTCAGATGATGACTTCATTTTCAAAGTTGGTAGTCACAATCTAATTAACCCGATGCTAGTTGACTATGTAAATCGTTATTCATCAGGAGCTAAAGCTTTTGTACCTGATGGATTAGGTATCGCATGTAGTGAAGCAATACCAGTGGAAGAGGGGGAATGGTATGTTGCTTCTGGCGATGCTATTTATGGTCAAGGTGGTTACTTATCTGGGAAGCAGCTTATTAACACAAACGTAGTTGATAATATTATTTTCGTAACTCCAGTATCTGGCATTGGAAAAGCTTTTCTCGTTCCGTTAGGGATGGGGATTACGCACGCTGTCTTAAATCTACATAAATTCAACAACGCACCTGAAAGCACCTCACTTAATGGTAATGCTCAACTTGAAAGAGGTGAAGTTCCGACAAAGTATGAGAAATATCAAAAAAAGACGACAATAAAAGAGGAACTTTTACCTAGCAAAGCTACTGCCCCTGTAAGCGCAACCCTTAATCCAGATGCTTGGTATAAATTTGTTGAGGCTGATAATGGAAGTTATCTATCTGAGAAGCTACCTGTTTTCAGGAAGCATTGGTTAAAACGTGATAAAGATTTGGTTGTTGTTAATACAGGTACTTCTCTAACCGCGAGGTCAACAGAACACTGTACAGCTCATGATGACGCTAAATTTAGACCACCTTTAATGCATAGCAATAACTTCGCGTCACTATTTTGGGATAAAGTTCGTTGGGACCTACAACAATATCGACGATATGACAGTGGATTTTTCATTGAAAATGGTAGGTTTTCTTTATCTTCAAATTTACCAGAGTGGGACGATGGTCCATATCGCAATGGTTTAACTAAGTACTCTCAAGATTTAGGAGCTTCGGTATCATTTTACGTGCCAATTAACGCTTGGCAGTTCAACTTTATATATCGAACCGATACTACTGCAACAGAAACCGCCAAGGTTACAATTGCAGAAGGCGACGGAAAAATGGAAGTTTTAAATGAAAGTGGTCAATGGGTTGAAGCAAATGGTTTTATATTTTCAATGCGTGAAGCTGAACCACAGCAACGTAGCGTAAGTGTTCCAAAGGCAAGTGATAACACTTATGTAAATAGAACTATAACATCCAAAGGAAATACAACATATCAAAAGCGATTAAAGATGCGTTGTAAATCTGCACTTATCGACAGTCGAAGTGAAGTAAAAAATGTGATTGTTAGTAACAGCGGTTCTGGTGGTCGCTTTATGTATTGGGGTGTTGAATGGTCACCAAGAGAGTACATGATAACGTACATCAATGCCGCTCGTGGCAGTCATAATACACAAGCACAAACAGAGCTTGGTCTTCCACGTTTTGCTGATAATGAAGTTTGGAGTTTTAAACCTGACTTAATGTTCTTTGAGTTGCCTATTCATAATGATGGAGCATCTGGCAGTAATAGCTATAGCACAGTTGATTATTGGGAACGCTTAACAAACCACTTTGTTTTTGATCCTAATTATGAATTAAGTATGAAAGAGCGTTCATCTTATTTTGGTTTGAATCCTGAAATAGCGATGTTTACAAGCTCAATTGCATGGAATTTTGGTGGCATTGATGATGATGGCTCACTTAAATTTAGCGAACAAGGAGATGGAAAAATATTAACAGCGCTGGATAAATTCACATTAGCTCATCAGTGGGTTATTGAAAATCACCCTGAAGTCATTTGCATAAATGCAGCTGAACGTTGGGTTGATGCAGCAATAGCTATTCATGGTGATTTAAAGAAAGCGACTGTGGCGAGTGGTAAAAATGGTAATACATTTACGAATGAGGGTAGCCACTGGAATGATACTGGTAGCAAGATAATAGCAAAGGCAGTTTTGCCGATAATTGACTTTAAATAAACTAAGTATCACTTGAATATTTCAGGAGTAAATCCATCATGAGCCAAGTACTCCAAACCCTTTACGCTAGTGCCCCAACGAATGACTTGCCAATTCATACATTAGAATTGCAAGCCCCTTCGTTTGGGGTGATCCGTGTTTGCTCTGGTTATGATGATGTTACCGCCGGAATTGAAGGTGGTGAGATGGTTGACTTTGAAGCTTGCACATTAGGGGTTTCTTTACCTGAGCGCTCAGTAAAAGGCCGCCAAGATTTACAGTTTCAATTAGACAATATCACTGGCCAGTCTTTACAGGTAGTTGAGACTGCATTTGAAGCAGGTGACAAGATAAAGGTAACTTACCGTGTTTATACAGCTAGCTATTTAGATGAGCCAGGCGAACAAGCACTCAAAATGACCGCAGTGAGTGTAAAAGCCAATGCTCTAAGAGTTAACGTTGTAGCATCGTTTAACGACTTAGTAAATGCAGCTTGGCCAACTGACCGATACACACCAGATTTTGCGCCAGGCTTAAAGTACTTTAGTTAAATGAACCATCTTAATGATTACATAACTGTCCCATATATTGAGGGCGGCAGAACAATGAAGGGACTAGACTGTTGGGGTTTAACTCGCCTAGTTCTTCATCATATATATAACCTACCGCTTTTTACTTCTTTTGGTCATGTTCGCTCTGAACATAAAGCAGAGTTTACAGGTGCATATTCACTCTTAGTTGAAAAGTTCGAGGTATGTGCTGTAAAACCAGGTGCGGTGATATGCGGTTTTACAGGTACAAACCTCGTGCATATGGGGGTGTGTGTTGACGTAGATGGCGAAATTCATGTGCTACATACATGTAAAAAACATGGTGCATCGTTTGTTAGAATAAGTGTTTTTAAAAGGCTTTTTAGTGAGGTTGAAGTGTATGAATACGCAGGTTGATATAAATGTATATCCTAACAAATTAGACCTTACTCTATTTGAGCCTTGTAAAGGTAATGAAGGTGAAACATTACATCAATGGCTTGTTTCAAACGTGCCTGATTATGTTGAGTCAGATACACCACTCTTTAGTGCTTTTATAAATAGTAGAGAAGTTCATCCTAGTGAATTTAAAACAACCACTTTAAATAGAGGTGATGATGTAAAGCTAATTGTTGAAGCTAAAGGTGCTGCAGCTATCGCTTATGCAATAATCGCTGTTGTAGCTGTGGGTGTAGCAATTTACGCGACTAACCAAATTCCTGATAATTACAACAGTACTACGCCTGATGGCAGCTCTATTTATGACGTCAATACTCAAGGAAACAAACCAAAGCTTATGGGAGTTATCCCTGAGAACGCTGGCCATCACAAGGTGTTTCCTGATTACTTAACTATGCCCCGCAAAGAATACATTAATAATGAACAATGGCTTTATTTAATGTTGTGCGTAGGTAAAGGCAGTTATGAGTTATTAGATGAGAATATCTTAATAGCAAATACTCCAGTTAGCCGTTATGTAGGCGATATCGACTATCAAGTTTTTGGTCCAGGAGAAGATGTTAGTGGTCATGAAGCACATAGAAATGTTTTTACATCAAGTGAAGTAGGTTCTACATCAGGTAGTGCTGGTATCGAGCTGAAAGGTAAAACAACAAATACAGGTGGTGAAAACGGTAGATATATTTACTCGTTTAAAGACGATAAGATTATTGTTCATTATGAAGAATTCGATGCTGAATTAAATAGGCCAATAAGGTTTAAGGTTACACCTCCTTTTGAACTAGATGAAATTTTATCTATTAGCAATACTTTTGAAGGGCAAAATGATGGTGATTATCGACTTATAACAAAGCATTCATTGGGAAGTCTTGTGCAGAAAGTGACTTCTTCAGGTTTTAGTGATAGCACTTGGCTTGAATTTATCGAAGAAACTAACTCAACTGCTATTGTGAGTGTTGAATATTTAGGTGGTGATGGTGAGTTTAGCGGCCCATTTTTCGCGTGTCCCGCTGGTGAGAAAACAAATAAAATTTGGCTGGATTTTAAACTGCCTCAAGGCTTAGGCGAGTTAGATGACGATGGTAATATTTTAAATAAAGTCGTTGAGGTTTGGATCGAATATAGGAATGAAAATACCAGTGTCTGGACATCGATGATCCACATATTTTCTAACAGTACAAACGATGAGCTCGGTGAAACTATCCCTATAAATTTGCCTTCTAAGATGAGGCCAGAAGTTAGAGTTAAGCGTTTCACGGCAGCTACTGATGATACTCGTATTTTTGATGATGTTTTCTGGACAGGATTAAAAGCCGAGTTAGCTAGCGCTACCAGTTATCCTGGAGCTACTACAATCGCAGTTAAAATTCGTGGTACTAATGCATTAGCAGGTTCAGCTGAGAATAAGTTTAATGTGATACCAACACGAATTTTACCTGTGTATGAAAATGGTGTTTGGAGTGAACCTAAGCCAACGACTGATATTGCTCCTTTCTTCGCGCACGTGATTCAAAGCGCCGGACATAGCCAAGATAAAATAGGTTTAGATGAGCTAGAAGCTTTGCATACTATTTGGCATAACCGGGGTGATGAGTTTAATGCCGTGTTTGATACTGGCAGTACATTATTTGCGGTTTTAAAAAGAGTCTTAGCACCTGGCTTTGCAAAACCCGTATTAGATTACGGTAAGATTTTACCAGTTCGTGACCAACCACGTACTATTCACAAACATATGTATCAGCCTGATAACTATATCGGACTATTAGAAAGAGATATAAAACTAATCGATGATGATGAGCATGATGGTATTGAAGTCGAATACTTCAGCCCTGTCACTTGGAAGTCTGAAACAGTGCTTTGTTTGTTACCAGGTGACTTGGGTATCAACCCAGATAAGATCCGTGCATTTGGAATTACAAACAGAGATAAAGCCTATCAATATGGTATGCGTGAGCGTCGAACTCGCCGATACCGTCGAACTACTTTTAACTTCACAACTGAAATGGATGCACTTAATTCGAGTTATCTTGATTACTGTGCACTAGCTGATGATATACCTGGTTACGAGCAGTCAGGAGTTGTTGAGTACATTATTGGTAATTCAGTATATGTAAATGTAGAACTAAAATGGCAAAGTGGTCAGTCACATGTATTGGCTCTTAGAAAACCAGACGGTACATTATCAGGTCCTTATACAGCATCAATAGGCTCAACAAGCAATGAAGTTGTTATAAATGAAGCGCTAGACTTTGAGCCTGTCTTCGATGGCTCAATAGAACCACCTTTATTTATGTTTGGCATTGCTAGCCGCTGGTGTAACAATGTATTAATAACAGATATTAAACCTTCATCAACTGATAGAGTAAAAGTTACAGCTCAGCGCTATGATGAAAGGGTTTATCTCGACGATGATAGTTTAGCGCCTACTTAACATAATAAGGAAATAGAATGGACGATAAGAACTTGATGATACGTGTGCTAGAGTGGGCTACAAAGCAAGAAAAGTTCACCTTCCAAGAGTTATGTGCAGCGGTAAACTTGAGCGAAGTTGAGCAAGATCAGCTGAAGCTATTAATTCATCATAAGTCGTTACTTTTTCATCGTCACAGTACTTTCATAAGCAGCGTGGATAAGCCTGATTCGAATATAGATATTTTTGCAAGCGCGGATGATCATTTCAAGTATCTAGAATATGTTGAGCTTCAAGAAGCTAGGGAGTCAGCTAAAGATGCAAATAAAAAGTCCTTGGTAGCGATTTGGATAGCTGTTGTCTCTATGTTTGGCTCAATTGGCTTTTCAATCGCTTCAATGGTTTCAGATATTAATGTTCCTGATAAGCTGTATGGCGCAATTCAAAGCACCAATCAAAATGTTCTAAATGAACTGGTAGGTGTCAGAAAAGAACAAACAGAACTCAACGACAAGTTAGAGTTAATAGAAGTTAAGAACGTGTGCTTAATTAATACAGATCCAACTTATAAATAAGCATCTAATTCTATTTAAATATGTTAAAGCTTATTCAAAATACTTAAAGCTTAAGTTTTCGCATTTTTCGCGATTTTCTACCGCGACTTTTCGCGGCTTGCATCACTTTCAGCCGTCAGACGTCAGTTGAAATGTGGGGTTGTCCTGTACAGAGTCGTCCTCATCACTCTCCTTGCTTACCCTCCAGGTAGGTTGGGTAGAGCGGAGCGAAACCCAACGAGTTAGCGAGTTGCTAGTTAGCAAGGGTAAAGTTGAATTGTTGGGTTGTTTAGTAGAGAGTCTCCCTCAGCAACAACCCCCGTAGGAGGCACTTCAGTGCCGAATTCAGACCAGAACAAACACATTCATGGCTAAAGCCATTCCTACAAGTACACTTTGCCTAGAACCTAGAACCTAGAACCTAGAACCTAGAACCTAGAACCTAGAGCCTCCGGTAGAGGAAGACGCAGCACCAAACACCCACACCGCGCAGCTGACGGCTGAAAGCTGATAGCTCGGTGTCACTCACACTGCTGTATTTCTCTCACATCGCCGCGGCCATCGCTTAGATAGCATTGTTCTAGCAACGAGCAGTAGCAGATCTCGGTTTTGATATTAAAGCGTTGGTCATTTACCTTGTCCCACTGAGTTGCATTGAAGCCTGTTTTCTTAAAACCAAAAAGATTAAGTTCAGCGCCTGAGGCTAATAATCGGTTATTACTAACGCCGGTATACAACCAACCAAATTTTTCAAAGAAATTGATCTCTGGCGATTCATTTTGCAACTTATTTAATTGCTCTTGGTAAGCATAGATGTCAAAGCAGCAGTCTTTTATTACTTTAAATATCTCTGTATACGACTTTTCATCATGGAAGAATTTTACGTATTTAATAATGGCTGGACCTGATCCTGAATTTTTAATGTTGATAGTGATTTCTTCATAATTTTTTTCTTCATTAAAATTCCCCGTCATCACTTCGAGCCATGGCCAGGTTGCGGCTTTTACTTGTCGTTCTGCGGCGCTGGCTTGCAAGTAAGTGGCATAAAAGGAGGCTGCGGAGATAATAATGGCACAGAGTGCGAGAAATAGGTTTAGCCGCTCGTTGGTAAACCATGCCTTGCGCTGGCTGCTGGCTGGTTGAGTGTTTTGCTGGGTGGTCTTTGTTTGCTCTTCAACGTTAGTGTCTTGTTCTGATTTAACTGTTGAACAGCTTGCGTCCTGTTGCTGATTATCCATAATTTTTAGTTGTTGTTTTTATAGACTAACAAAGATACAACTTTAATTGGATATATAAAAGAGACAGGGAGTAAAACTCCCTGATTTGATATTAACTATTTGAGATAAACACGGTGAGCTTTTCACCCACTCTTAAATTATCTCTTGAAAGGTTATTCCATTGTTTGAGTTTAGTGATACTGACTTTGTATTGCTTTGCTATCTTCCAAAGGCTATCGCCAGATTTCACCTTATACTCGATTTGTTGATCAGCCAATTGCGGCAATATCAGTTTTTGACCAATACGAATGGTGTTTGTTTTTAGGTTATTGAAGGTTTTCAGCTGGCTAACTGTTACTTTATAGTTCTTTGCAATCACACTTAAGCTATCACCGCGCTTTACTGTGTAATGTTGCCATTGGCTATAATCATTGCTCTTTTGATTAGCTAATAGAGTTTGATAACTTGCCTGCTGATCTTTTGGGACCACAATATGTGGCGCATCAATCACCGCGGGATATCGGATAACGCCATGGTTCAGCTCTTCTAGCTCTTGCCATTTCGCTTTGTCTGCCAAGATCACTGCACCAGTTACTGGTAAGGTCGCAATAGCCTGCTCATTCTTAATCGCAGGGAATATCATTTTTTGGTGTTTTAATAATTGTGCTGCGGCCAGTAGCTTAGGCACGTATTGTTTGGTTTGCGATGGTAGCTTTAAGCTAAAGAAGTCCGTCGACTTACCTTGTTTTTTATTACGAGCAATTGCCTGTAATACACGTCCTTCACCAATATTGTAAGCAGCAATAGCATGATACCAATCGCCATCAAAGCGTTTATAAAGGTATTCCATAAAATCCAAAGCTGCGCGGGTGCTGTCGATCACATCTTGGCGACCATCATACCAAGGGGTAATTTTTACTTTGAAGTATTTGGCGATTGAGGGGGTGAGTTGCCATAAACCCGATGCATGTTTGTGCGAATAGGCACTGGCATCAAAATCGCTCTCTATAAGCGGCATTAGAGCGAGTTCTATTGGTAAGTCACGGTTTTCTACTTCTGTGACGATATGATACAAATACGGCGCTGCACGGCGGCTTATTTCTTCCATGTAATTTGGATGAGTAAGGTACCAAGCAATGCGCTTTTGCACATCTGGATGACTTGAATCGCTAAACTGTAATTGAATGCGAATACGCTGCCATACGTCATCAAGTTCACTTGGTTTTAGCGGTGTCACCGCGTCTACTTGTTTTGTTTTAGCTTCTGCAACCACAGTGCCTGGATTTGCCTTAATTATTGGCTTCTTTTCAGGGAGAGACTCAGGGGCAGTCTGACAGCCTGTTACAATAAGAGAAACAACAACAAGGCCTAAAAATCGATTTAAAAACACGTATTAAAATACTCCGTTAACTTAGGTGCGGGTAAACTAAAGCGCCTAAGCTTAACATAGGGTGAGCTAAAAATGACCATTAGATTAACAGCTCGCTAACTTACTCACCCAATTGAAATTAAAACGAAATACTAACTTGTAACCCAGCGTAACCATGGTTTTGTGCTTCCCAATAACGGCTGTCTATTTCTCGGGCTCTGGCATAGATCTCTATTCTGAATGGCTTTGAGTCCACGCCCATACCCACACCAACATAGCCATCAATATTATTGTGGTCGTCATCATAGCGGTCGCTATAATCATGGTCTTTTCGGTCGTCGTATACAGCAAGCTCAATTAAATCTAAGCCCACTTCGCCATAGACAAAAAAGTCACTGAAATAGCCAAATTTGATGCCGCTATCTAAGGTTAGAAATGTCTCCCGATCACCTTTTTTAGTAAATACTTCTGCTGAGCCTAGTGCCGTTGTAAATGCTGCGCCAAAATTACTGTAGTTATTTTTAGCCATAAATTCGATGCCGGCTGAGGTGATTGAATCAGTACTATTATGCTCTGATTTAACAAACAGGTTCATATCTGGGCTGTCATAAATACCAGCAAAGCTTGTAGCAGGAATGAAGGCAAGTGATGAAAACAATGCTAAGGCGAGATACTTCATATTGGTTAGTCCATTAAACGTTAATGGGTACATGATACCAAACGGCGCCTTAGCAAATTGTAAGTAATTGTTCTAACTGTGTAAGTTAACCGAACACGCAGCGAAAGCAGGCTCCTTGTTGACGTTTGATATATACCAGATCGCCGCCATGATTGAGCATGATCTGGCGCGATAAACTTAAGCCTATTCCTGAGCCTTGTTGCTTGGTAGTAAAAAATGGCACAAAAATCATCTCAATTACATGGTCGCTGATACCTGTACCATTGTCGCTGACCTCTAAATACAGTTGCTGATTAGCATTTTGTGCAATGCTTACTTCAATGCACTTTGCTGACTCTGGATTATTTAACTGCTTTAGTGCATCAAGGGCATTTGTAAGCAGGTTTATTATTACTTGTTCAACTTGGCCCCTATCTATCATCACTAGCTGTTGGCTTTGCACCGATAAATTCAACGTAATATTAAGTTGCTTAGCTTGCTGTGAATGCAGAGCGACAACTTGCTTAGCAAGATCTGCCAGAACATGTGGCTGTAGGTGTGGGGCGGGTAAGCTACTAACCTTTTTAAATTGTGCTATAAACTCGCCTAAATGCTCGGTTCGCGATGCGAGTGTTGATAAGGCGAGTTGCAAGTCTTGTTTATCTTCCTGATCATCAAAACTAAGCTCAGTTGGCAGCAGTGCCGTACAAGTTTGTGCTAAAGAAGAAAGTGGCGTAATCGAATTAGCGATTTCATGGGTTAGTACTTTTGTAAGGCGCTTATAAGCTTGTTGCTCTTTTAATTGCAGCTGATCATGAATCGATTGCAAACTGATCACTTTACGAACTTTACCTTGGATTTCGGCTATGCTGATTTGCACAGATAACGTATCGTGCTGCTCACCATTTTGCCATGGCACGGTATTACGGCTATTTTGCTTTGCGTCTTGGACTAGGTTGGCTATTACACCTAAATCATCGATGTGCTTTACAGCTTGTCCAAGTAAACGGCTGACCGCCGGATTGCTTTCAATAATAGTGCCTTGTTCGTCACATACTAATACTGCTAAATCGATATGAATTAATAGCGCTTGTAAGAACTGGGCTTGTTGCTCTGCATTAAAACGCGCAGCCTGAATTTGTTGTTTAACCTGCTCAAATTGCTGTTGCATAGGGTGTTGGTCGCCAAAGCCTAATGTGCTGTCTCCATTCGCTAAAGCGCGAAACACCATATCTGCACGCCTTGTTTGGCGTTTAAATAAATTAAAAATTTGCGCGGCACATACCAAGTTTAAAATAACTAAAAGTGCCGAAATTGCAGAAAACTCGCTTTGCTCTACTTGCCAAAACAAAGCAATTGATAAACCGATTAATGCGGCTAATAGGCTGGCTAAGCTAATAAAGTTTCGCATCGATTAAAGTCCGTATTTTTCTAGACGACGATACATGGCTCCGCGTGTTAGGCCGAGGGCTTTAGCTGCATGACTCACGTTCCCTTGAAAATGCTTTAATGCTGCTCGAACGGTTCTCTGCTCGATGATTTCGAGATCAAAAGTGTCGTAGTCATTGGCGCTTGAAGAGATGTCATTTGTACTAATAGCTGCACTTGGTGAGCTTATCACTGAGCTTATATCGAGCTCTGAGCCTTCCGACAGGATGACTGCTCGCTCAATTGCATGGGCAAGTTCACGGACATTGCCTGGCCAATGATACTGGCTTAAACGTGCCATATCAGATGCTGCAATCGAGAGCTCACGTTTGTATTTATGTGCAAAGTGCTGCAAGTAGTAGTTACACAGTAATGGAATGTCTTCACTGCGCTCACGCAGGGCTGGTAAACGGATCTCTACGGTATTAACACGGTACAGTAAGTCTTGCCTAAATTTGCCTTCAGTAACTGCTTGTTCGAGGTTTTCATTGGTTGCACAGATCAAACGAATATCAATATCGATGACTTTAGAACCACCAACCGGTGTTATTTGCCTGTTTTGTAGTGCTGCGAGCAGCTTAACTTGTTGGTTAAGCGGTAAATTACCTAGCTCGTCTAAAAATAAACTGCCACCATGGGCCAGCTCAAATCGGCCAATGCGATCTTCTTTCGCGCCAGTAAACGCCCCTTTTTTATGGCCAAATAGTTCGCTTTCAAACAGGCTTTCGGCTAGTGAGCCCATATCTAGACTAATGAAAGGCTGGTTTTGGCGCTGGCTTGCATTGTGGATTGCATGTGCAGTGAGCTCTTTACCTGTGCCACTTTCGCCACTGATCAATATGTTGGCATCGGTGTTGGCTGCTTTGTCGATAACCGAAAAAACCTGCTGCATGGCATCACTTTGGCCTAAAAACTCAAATGGTTGGTTGCCGATTGATTGCTGCAAGGCTTGTTTTTGTTTTGTGAGTTTACCAACTTGATGTTTGTCTTTAGCGTGTGAAAATGCCGCCGCTACAGCTCCGAGTAATTGCTCATTTTGCCAAGGCTTGGCAATAAAGTCAGAGGCACCGGCCTTAATTGCTTCTACAGCTAGCTGAATATCGCTGTAGGCCGTCATAAGCAGTACCGCAATGTTAGCGTCTTGGCTCATGATTTTTTTTAGCCAGTAGAATCCTTCTTTGCCACTAATTGAGTCTTGCGTGAAATTCATATCGAGTAACACAACATCTATGGCCTGATCCGCTTCATGTTGTGCGTTAATGATCCCTTCGATATCAAAGGGGTTATCTGTGGTTTTTACAACTTGATAATGCTGCTTTAAAAGTAATCGTGCGGCGATAAGTACGTCGGGGTTATCATCGACGATAAGAATTGATCCTGCTTGTTTCATAGCTATTTATTATTATTCCTTTATGGGAACACTAAGACTAATTGAAAATAGTAACAGTGTCCATTTATGGACGATATATGGATTTTGAAGTGTTCTATAAGCGGACACTTGATTATATGCACTCTTATTGTTTTTAATGTAAGTTACTGTAATTTAATAAAAATAAAAGTTGGCACAAGAGTTGTTTTATCTATAGGTAATTAGCACCTAGATAACTTAAAGGCGTCAACATGGATAAGAAAATTACACGCTCAACTAACAAAGCATTTTTTAAGAAATCACTCATTGCAGCGGCATGTTTAGCTGTTGCGGCAGCAGCTTATGGTTTCACGCAAACTGAGCAAACAGGTCGTAGTCAGCAAGTAAGCGCTACAAGCTTAACGATTAGCACAGTACAACAAGGTGAATTTGTTGATGCTTTAAGTCTTCGTGGTCAGGTTATGCCTCGCACTACAATTTACCTCGACACCATTGCCGGAGGCCAAGTTGAAGAGCGACTAGTTGAGCAAGGTGAGTTTGTTAAAAAAGGCCAACCACTTGTGCGTTTAAGCAATACCAATTTGCAGCTTGATGTAATGAGCCGTGAAGCACAGGTGACTGAGCAGCTTAACTTTTTACGCAACACGCAAATGAATATGGAAACCAGCCGTTTAAACTTACGCCGTGATTTGCTTGAAATCGATCTTAAAATCACACATTTATCGCGTCGCTTAAAACAAACTCAACCGCTAGTAAAAACGGGTGTGTTAGCACAAGAACAATTATCTGAAATTCAAGAAGACTTAGCGTATTACAAAGCGCGTAAAGAACTAACCCTTGAGCGTCAAAAGCAAGAAAACAGCATTCGTGAAGTTCAAGTTGCCCAGTTAAAAGACAGTGCCGACATGCTAGAGAAAAACCTACAGTTTGCGCGTAAGAACCTTGAAAACCTACTCATAACAGCACCTGCCGATGGTTATTTAAGTGAGCTTGATGTTGAAATTGGTGAATCAAAAAGCCGTGGTGCTCGCCTAGGGCAGATTGATATTCCTAATGAATACAAGCTAGTTGTGCGACTAGATGAGTTTTACCTGAGCCAAGTTCAAACAGGTATGCAAGTGCTTATTGAACATGAGCAAGGCGAAATTGCGGCAACAGTTAGCAAAATTGATAGTCGTGTTCAGCAATCACAGTTTCAGGTTGAGGTCGATTTACCCAATGGCACTAGCAATATAAAACGTGGGCAAAGCCTTGATGTACAGCTGATGCTAGGTGATAGCAAAGGCACTGCTTTATTACTTGAACGCGGCGCATTTTTTACCAGCTCAGGGGGTAACTGGGTTTATGTCATGGAAAAAGATGGCAATCGTGCAGTACGAAAAGACATTCGTCTTGGCAAAAAGAATCAAAACTATTATGAAGTGTTAAGTGGCCTAAGCGCCGGAGATCGCGTGATCACCTCTAGCTACAGCAACTTTGATAAAGCACAACAACTACAATTTTAAGGATAAAAACAATGATTAAATTAACTAACTTATCACGCGTATTCCGTACTCAAGATGTTGAAACAACAGCGCTTAATAGCATTAACTTACATGTAAACGAAGGCGAGTTTCTTGCCATTATGGGGCCATCTGGCTGTGGTAAATCAACATTACTCTCTATTTTAGGTATGTTGGATTCGCCATCGGCAGGCAGTTTTGAATTTTTAGGTGAAGACATCGCAGGGTTTGGTGAAAAGCAATTAGCGACACTTAGAAAAGCGTCGATTGGTTTTGTTTTCCAAAGCTTTAACTTAATTGATGAATTAACAGTATTTGAAAACGTTGAGCTGCCATTACAGTATCAAAATATCTCAAAAAGTGAACGTAAACAGCGAGTAGACGCAATCTTAAAACGTGTTGCAATCGACCATAGAGCAGATCACTTACCGCAGCAGCTATCGGGCGGTCAGCAGCAACGTGTAGCAGTAGCCAGAGCTCTGGTGATTAATCCAAAACTTATTTTAGCGGATGAGCCTACGGGTAACCTTGATTCAAAAAATGGTGATGAAGTCATGGCGATGCTGCGTGAGCTAAATCGTGAAGGTACCACGGTAATTGTGGTTACTCACTCAGAAAAAGAAGGCAATTATGCTGACCGTTTAGTGCGCTTACTTGATGGCCAAGTGATGGTAGATAAAGCTAACCGTGTTCAACAAACAGCAGAGGTGGCATAACATGATTTTAAGTTATTTGATCACCGCGCTGCGTGCGTTTAAAAACCAAAAACAGCACTTTATTTTAAATGTTCTGGGTTTAAGTGTGGGCTTAGCTGCGGCAATTCTAGTTGCTTTGTTTGCAAAAAATGAGCTTTCGTACGATAGCCAACAGCCTCATGCTGAGCGGGTTTATCGCGTTGGCCAAGACTTCTCAAAACTTGGTTTATCTGTGGTGCCTATTTTTAATTATGTGCAGTCAAAGCAGGCCGAAGATTACAGCCAAGTTGAAGAAGTGTTCGGATTAACTATGGTCGAGTTGACTCGTGAAGCCATGGTTGATGTGAGTTACCGCAACCAAGGCTATAAGTTAAATGCCTTATATGGTGCTACTGCAAATATTGAAAATTTCATTGCTATGGAGACGATTGCGGGTGACTTAACAACAGCAATGAGTACACCAGACAGCCTCGCTTTAAGTGAGTCAGAAGCACTGCGCATTTTTGGTCGCACCGATGTGATTGGTGAAACACTTACACATGAACAAGGACAGTACACAGTGCGTGCCGTGTTTGCTGACTTAGCAGATAACACTCACTTTGCCTTTAAAAACCTTGTTTATGTTAAGCATGATCCAAGCGAAATAGATATCAACAGTAGTTATGTTTATATGCGTTTAGCAGAGGGCACCGATACAGTTGCATTAGCTAAAACCTTAACAGAGCGCTTTTTTAGTGGTTCGATGCTGGATCAAGTTAGTTTAGAGCTGCATCCATTACTTGATTTGCACTTAACGGCTAAATCACCGTTTGAGATGAAAGCGGGTGGTGCTAAACAAGTGGTTATGATTTGCGTTGGTTTAAGCGTGTTACTTATTCTTATTGCAGGTTTTAACTTCATTAATATGACCGTCGCTCAATCGACGAAACGTGCAAAAGAAGTGGGTGTGCGTAAAGCGCTTGGCGCAAGTAAAGGCCAATTAGTAACGCAGTTTTTATCTGAATCTGTGTTGGTATCAATGCTTTCAATGGTGATTGCATGTGCTTTAGTGGAGCTATTTTTACCAAGCTTTAACCAATTAGTAGACCGCGAATTGGTCGTGAATTATGCCTCTGAATTTGGCATTGCCATTATTGTGGTCGCAATTGCTGTGGGCATATTAGCTGGGCTTTATCCTGCATTCTTTATTTCATCATTCAGTGCAAAACGCGTTTTAAGTGGTGACTTACAGCGTGGTAATACTGCAATATGGGTTCGTAAGAGCTTACTAACTTTACAGGCCTCACTAGCAATAGGTTTAATCATTGCCTCTGTTACTTTGTTAAAGCAATTAACTTACTTACAAAGCTTACCTTTAGGCTATGAAACAACACAAAGATTGGTTATTTCAGAGCTACCTGTAGGCGAAGTATTCACAAAAGAAAAAAATGCCTTAGTTAACCGTATTAGTGCAATTCAAGGCGTACAGCAAACAACAGTCATTGATACCCGTTTAACTGTTTCAATCAATAATACACTTATGCCAACATGGCCAAATGGTGAAGCGTCTGGCAGCTTAACGCCTGTTGTTGGCGCAAGCTACGATGTTGTAAAAACGCTAGGATTAAAACTGGTTGCTGGCCGTGACTTTAGTCGTGAATTTGCTGGTGATTGGGCAAGCCGCGAAAATGGAGTAACAAGTACGGGTACCATTGTGACTGAATCTGTCGCAAGGCAAGCGGGTTACACTAACATGAGTGACATTATCGGTAAGGTAATTAAAGACTCAGGTCGTGGCGTAGATATGCGTGTTGTAGGTGTGGTTGAAGATGTAAAAGTAGGTAATGCTAAAGATGCCAACTCAAATATTATGTTCTTGTGTGGCTTTAACTTCTTATCACCTGTGTCAGAATTAATTTTAACGATTGATCAGCAAAACTTGCCTTATATTAAAGCTCAGATCGCTGAAGTATTAGCAAGCTCAGCCAATATCTATGAGCCGAAAATCAACTTACTCGCAGACAACTACAAAACTCTGTTAAAAGGTGATGAGCGAATTTCGAATGTGGTTTTAATCTTTACCTGTCTTGCTGTGTTCTTAACTTGTTTAGGTACCTTTGGCTTGGCTTCGTTTGCAACAGTGCGTCGTCAAAAAGAAGTGGCCGTTCGAAAAGTGCTAGGTGCATCTCGCATCAGTATCGTAAATATCATCGCTAAAGAGTTCTTAGTGCTGGTGGCGCTCAGTATTGCTATTGCGTACCCAGTGACTTACTTCTTGGTAGGTGATTGGTTAGCAAACTTTAATGACCGCATTGAACAAGCTGTATGGGTGTATTTAGTTGCCGCCGCCGCGGTGGCCGTGATTACCTGGGTTACCGTTGCAAGTTTAGCCTTTAAGGCCGCAAGCACCAGACCATCGCTTATTTTACGTTATGAATAACAGTTAACTAGCTCCCAACTATAAGCCCAGCAATACAGCTGGGCTTTTTTACTTTTAAATACGACGCCATAAATGACAACCTACGTAGGACGTGCTTTAGCGCGTTAATATGTATTCTTTGTCGCCATAAATGACGACCTACGGTAGGGCGTGCTTTAGTGCGTTAATCTACTATATTTAATGTTCTACAATTTTATGAAAAAGGATTTTTCATGAGCTGGAGCCATTTAAAAAAAGGACGAGTTTCAATTCAATCAGGTGAATATTTCATAACGTCCAACTGCCATAACAGAAAAGCACTGTTCAGTGATCATAACTTAGCAAAAGTATTTTGTAGGTGTATTGAAATAAATGAATTAATACATCAATGTTGCTGGTTAACTTGGGTTCTTATGCCTGATCATTTTCATGGTTTATTAAGGCTTAGCGATAGTAGCTTGGGTAAAACAGTTGGTCATCTAAAAGGTCTTTCTGCTAGAGAGATAAATAAGAGACGTAGTTTTTCGCAAACGGTGTGGCAACCTGCTTACTATGACCATGCACTACGTAAAGAAGAAAGTAGAATAGCTGTAGCCAGATATATCGCAGCAAACCCTTTGCGAAAAAAGCTAGTTGATATTTTAGGTAGTTATCCATATTGGAATTCTGTTTTCTTGTGATTGGTTGTCGCCATAAATGACGACCTACGTAGGACGTGCTTTAGCGCGTTATTATGTATTCTTTGTCGCCATAAATGGCGACCTACGTAGGACGTGCTTTAGCGCGTTATTATGTATTCTTTGCCACCATAAATGACGACCTACGTAGGACGTGCTTTAGCGCGTTAATATGTATTCTTTGTCGCCATAAATGGCGACCTACGTAGGACGTGCTTTAGCGCGTTATTATGTATTCTTTGCCACCATAAATGACGACCTACGTAGGACGTGCTTTAGCGCGTTAATATGTATTCTTTGTCGCCATAAATGGCGACCTACGTAGGACGTGCTTTAGCGCGTTATTATGTATTCTTTGCCACCATAAATGACGACCTACGTAGGACGTGCTTTAGCGCGTTAATATGTATTCTTTGTCGCCATAAATGGCGACCTACGTAGGACGTGCTTTAGCGCGTTATTATGTATTCTTTGCCACCATAAATGACGACCTACGTAGGACGTGCTTTAGCGCGTTAATATGTATTCTTTGTCGCCATAAATGGCGACCTACGTAGGACGTGCTTTAGCGCGTTATTATGTATTCTTTGCCACCATAAATGATGACCTACGTAGGACGTGCTTTAGCGCGTTATTATGTATTCTTTGCCACCATAAATGACGACCTTGTGTCTACGTAGGACATGCTTTAGCGCGTAAGGATAGGGTTAAAGGTCTTTGACCTTCACCGCGGGGTTACCTGCTACTAGAGTATTTGCCGCGACATCTTTGGTAACTATTGCCCCTGCGCCAATCACTGAATTATCAGCAACTTTAATACCCGCAAGTATAATAGCGCCTGCACCAATCCATACATTGTTGCCAATGTTAATCGGCGCTGCAAAATTAGCTTTTGCTAAACGCTCGGTTGGGTTTACTGCATGCGATACCGCGAGTATTTGCACATTTGGGCCTATTAAGCAGTCATCGCCTATCGTAATTTGCGCATCAGATAGCGGTGCATCGAGTACAGTACAGTTAATATTTATGAAGGTTCGATCACCTATTTTAATACCACTGCCATAATCACAATGAAAACCCGCTTCTATAACAACCTGTTCGCCACACTGAGCAAACATGCCTTTTAGTCGTTTTAAGTTACCTTTACTTGGGCTTTTGGCAAATAAACGACAAACTTCATGGGCATTTTTTCGTTGTTCGAGTAAGGACTTATCGAGGCTATTAAACTCTTTCATCGGGTATGTTCATGGTTATATTTGCTAATAGCTTAGCGTGTTGGTGATGAAGATCAAAATTAAAGCTGTGTAGGTTAATGATCATTCACTTGCCATTTATATTGTTTCGTTTAAAATCTCACAACTTTCGAAACGAAACTTATGTTATTCACTTTATGACAAAACGAAACACTCAACAACGTCGCCATACAATCTTAAGCCAAGTGAATGAACTTGGTGAAGTTGCTGTTGAAGCGTTAGCTGAGCAGTTTCAAACTTCTGAAGTGACGATACGTAAAGATCTGACAGCCCTTGAAAAAAGTGGCTTGTTACTACGCCGTTACGGTGGCGCTATTGCATTGCCGCAAGAAATCGTTGCAAATAGCAACGAGAAAAGCGACTCGCTTCGCAAAATGGCAATCGCACAGGCGGCTGCAAAGCTTATTAAAGATCATAACCGCATCATCATTGATAGCGGCCGAACTACAGCGGCGATGATCCCTGAGCTTGCAAGTAAGCGCGGTTTAGTGGTAATGACAAATGCTATAAATGTCGCTAACCGGCTGCTTTCATTAGAAAATGAGCCAACATTATTGATGACCGGGGGAACCTGGGATCCGCATTCAGAATCGTTTCAGGGTCAAGTCGCGGAGAATGTTCTTCGCTCTTACGACTTTGACCAGCTCTTTATTGGTGCCGATGGCATTGATGTTGATAGAGGTACTACAACCTTCAATGAATTAGTTGGGCTTAGCCAAGTGATGGCTGAAGCTGCCCGAGAGGTTGTGGTGCTGGTAGAGTCAGAAAAAATTGGCCGAAGAATTCCTAATTTAGAACTGCCTTGGCAGCGTGTGACCACAGTTATCACAGACAACAACCTAAGCGAAGATAAACGCGAGGCGATAAAAGCGTGTGGTGTACAGCTGATCTGTGCAGAAATTGAATAACCCGTAATAAGACCGACAACACCTTATTACATTAAATTTATGACAACACATACCGCCCAAAGTAAAACGCTTTGGCCTGTGCAAAAGGAGAGATTATGTGTGGAATCGTTGGGGCTGTTGCAGAACGCCCAGTAAATAAAATTCTTGTTGAAGGCCTAAAACGCCTTGAATACCGCGGCTATGACTCGGCAGGCGTGGCTTTACTTAAAGGTAATAAGCTTAACACGGTTAAAGCTGTGGGTAAGGTTGCAAATCTTGAAGCGGCACTTAACGATGCAGCTGTTAATGGCACTACCGGTATTGCACATACGCGTTGGGCAACCCACGGTGGTGTAACCGAAGCCAATGCTCACCCACATATTTCGAACAGCGAAATTGCCCTTGTTCATAACGGTATTATCGAAAACCATGCCAGCCTTCGTGATGCATTAAAAGGCGACGGTTATGAGTTTTTATCAGAAACAGATACAGAAGTAATGGTGCACCTTATTCACCAACTTCGCCAACAGCACGATACGCTATTAGCATCAGTACAAGCAGCTGTTAAGCAGTTTGAAGGCGCATTTGGCACCGTTGTTTTTGATAAAGCGAACGACAACGAAATCATCGTAGCGCGCTCAGGTAGCCCACTGGTGATTGGTTTAGGTCTTGGCGAAAACTTTATTGCATCTGACCAACTAGCTTTATTACCAGTTACACGCAGCTTTATTTACCTTGAAGAAGGTGATGTTGCGCGTATTACCCGTGACAGTGTAGAAATCTTTGATGCAAACGGCGATGCAGTTGAGCGCGAAGTGATTGAATCAAACATTACGCAAGATGCATCAGGTAAAGGCGAATATCGTCACTACATGCTGAAAGAAATTTACGAGCAGCCGCTTGCTGTACGTAACACCCTTGATGGCCGCCTTCACAATGATACTGTAGCGATTGATGCCTTTGGCGAAAGCGCTCAGCAAATCTTTAAAGACGTAAAACACGTGCAAATTATTGCCTGTGGTACTTCATACCACTCAGGTATGGTTGCGCGTTATTGGCTTGAACAATTTGCTGGTGTGAGCTGTAACGTAGAGATTGCGTCTGAGTTCCGTTACCGCGAATCATTTGTACATGACAACAGCTTACTTGTGACCATTTCACAGTCTGGTGAAACAGCCGATACGCTTGCTGCACTTCGTCTTGCAAAACAGCAAGGTTACATGGCTTCAATGACCATTTGTAACGTACCTGGTTCATCATTAGTACGTGAATCTGATTTAGCCTTTATGACTAAAGCGGGTGCTGAAATTGGTGTTGCATCAACGAAAGCCTTCACCACACAACTTGTTGGCTTACTAATGCTAACGGCTTCGATTGCGCAAGAAAAAGGCTTAGATCAAAGTGCGATTGTAAATGCAATCAAAACACTACCTAACAAGTTAGAAGAAGCATTATTGCTTGCTGAGGGTATTGAAGATTTAGCTGAAGAATTCGCTGACAAGCACCACTCACTATTCTTGGGTCGTGGTTCACAATACCCAATCGCGATGGAAGGTGCACTTAAGCTGAAAGAGATTTCATACATTCACGCCGAAGCATACGCAGCGGGTGAGCTTAAGCATGGTCCTCTTGCGTTGATTGATGCCGACATGCCAATCATTGTTGTAGCACCAAACAACGAACTACTTGAAAAGCTTAAGTCAAACGTAGAAGAAGTACGTGCCCGTGGCGGTATTATCTATGTATTCGCAGATAAAGACTCAGCGTTTGAATCTGACGAAACAATGCGTGTAATCAACGTAAACCATGTGGATGACGTAATTGCTCCAGTTGTATATACAATTCCACTACAGCTGCTTTCATACTACGTTGCGGTTATTAAAGGCACCGACGTAGACCAACCTCGAAACCTAGCAAAATCGGTGACGGTTGAGTAAGTTTAGAGTTTATATTTATTAAGGCGCACTATGCGCCTTTTTTTGTACCAGTAATTCTGTTAGCTTAAAAAATTACCAATATTTCTTAAGGATAAGTCGTGCGACTATTTAAGTTACTCTGTATTAGTGGTTTTTTACTCTGTACTAGTCATGTAATGGCTGAACCAGCCGCAGATGATGCGGTTACAAATTACAGCCAACATACGCATACTATCGAATCAAGTAATCTTAGTGAGCAACGCACTGTCGTTGTGCAATTACCAAAAAGCTATCAAACACAACCAAACAAAAGATATCCCGTTATTTACCGTTTAGATGGGGCCGGTAATTTACCATTGATTAATGCTGTGCTTGAGCGCTTACAACAAGATGATCAAGCGCCAGAGGTGATTGTAGTTGCGATTGAAAGCACTAATCGACTTAGAGATTTTTATCCTACAGTGAACAAAGAGCCACAAGGGCCTGTTGGCGAAGGCGGTGGTGCAGCAAAGTTTTTAGCTTTTGTAGAGCAAGAACTGATGCCTTTGGTTAATAAACAGTATCGTACTCATGATTATAGAGTTATCGCAGGAGCCTCTGCTGCGGGTGTATTTGCTCTTTACGCAATGCAAGCTGACCCTGAGTTATTTCAAGCGCACATTGCTTATAGCCCTGCGGTATGGTGGAACTATGGCGCCCCTGCTAAGAGTCTAAATACCTTTGTTACTAAAGCCAAAAGTATTAACAGCTATGTATATATGAATATCGGCGAAGAAGCCGGCATTATGCGCGAAAGATACGATGATATGCAGCAAACGATGCAAAATAGTAAGGTGCAAAATCTGCGCTTTAAGAGCGACGCCTTTGCAGGCGTTTCGCATAACCTAACCTCAGCTGCTGGGGCATTTAATGCGTACCATGGCTTATTTTTATCTAAACATATGCCTTTGAGTGCATTGGACGATGATGTTTCATCAATTGATGCTTATTATCAACGCTTATCTCAGCAATGGGGCGAGCAAATAGCGCCACCTGACCGCGCTGTTAGGATGCTGGGTTACAGCTTAACGGATAACCAGCTATTTGAGCGGGCTATTGAGGTGTTTAAGTACAATATCAAAAACTACCCTAAATCAGCGTATGCACTGTCAGCTTTGTCATATGGCTATGAAATGCAAGGTAATGTTCGCCAAGCATTAGTTCAAATCGAGGCTGCAATAGCCGTAGCTGATGACTCGTATCCTTACCTAGATTACTTAAAAGAAACAAAAACGAGGCTACAAGCACAGTTGAGTAAGGTTTAATAATATGGCCAACTTAGCAGTTGGCTTTTTAAGCGCCCCTTTAATATTGAGCAAATATCATAAACCAGTGACTGTTATCTAAAAGGTATTTAACTCACTAATTCCTACTTACCGGGCAATAAATGCGCTAAAATCGCAGGCTATTTTAGTTATGAGCCCACACCTTTTATGACCTCAACCCTAAACCCTAGCAATTTCAACGAGCTTGGTCTTATACCTGAGCTACTTGCTCGATTATCTGATCTTGAATACACGCAACCGACACACATTCAGGCAAAAGCAATTCCGAGTATTTTGGCGGGCAGTGACTTAATTGCAGGAGCGAATACAGGTTCAGGTAAAACAGCGACATTTGCTTTGCCTATGTTGCAAAGGTGTTTTTTAGGTAAGGCTGTTAAAAAAACACAAGGTAAAGGTAACTTTGTTTCAGGGCTTATTTTAGTGCCAACGCGAGAGCTAGCTGTACAAGTAGCTGATAGCGTTAAATCATATTCTGCAAACTTTAATGGTGCGATTAAAACCCTTGCTATATTTGGTGGTGTCTCTGCTAATACGCAAATGCAAGCATTGCGAGGCGGTGCAGATATTATCGTTGCAACTCCTGGTCGTTTACTTGATTTGATTTCAAGCAATGCCATTAAGCTTGATAAAGTAAACACCTTAGTGCTTGATGAAGCAGACCGCATGCTGAGCCTAGGTTTTACCGAAGAGCTTGCTGAGCTATTAGCGCTTATGCCCGCTAAAAAACAAACTATGCTGTTTTCTGCAACGTTCCCAGAGCAAGTTACACTATTAACCCAAAAATTGTTAAATGAGCCTGTTGAAATACAAGTTCAAAGTAAAGATGAAAGCACCTTAGTACAGCGCGTATTTATGGTAAATAAAGGTGAGAAGACCACGGTTTTAGCGCACTTGATAAAAAACCATAAATGGCGCCAAACGCTGATTTTTGTGAATGCAAAAAAAGATTGTGAGCATTTAGCAAATAAGCTTGAAAAGCGTGGCATCAATGCACAAGTATTTCACGGTGATAAAGGCCAAAGTGAGCGTACTCGCGTAATCGAAAAGTTTAAAAATGGCGAAATCGAGGTATTAATTGCCACTGATATTGCAGCCCGTGGTTTAGATATTGCTAAATTGCCTGTAGTGATTAATTTCAATTTACCGCGCAGTCCTGCCGATTACATGCACCGTATTGGCCGAAGTGGTCGCGCCGGTGAAGTAGGGTTAGCGTTATCATTGATTGATTATGAAGACTTTCATCATTTTAAAATCATTGAAAAGAAAAATAAATTTCGTTTAGAGCGTGAAGAAGTGCCTGGTTATACCTTAAATAAAGCGAACCTTGATGCCGCACAAGCACTTAAAAACGACAAGCCCGTAGCGAAACCTGCGGGAACAGGTAAGAAAAAGAAAAAAAATAAAGCTAACCAACAAGACGATGTTTGGAGTGGCTGGAAGAAACCTTAATAGCCTTAAAATAAACCCCGCATTGCAGCGGGGTTTTTTCTTTTTAACAACCAGTTAAGAATTAAAAGTCAGTCGGTGCTGGTGGCACGGTGAGTGGCTTTTTCGGGTTGTCTTTTAGCTCTTTTAAAAGCTCTTCTACGGCACGCTCTATCGATGGATCTTTACCTTGGTAGATTAGCTCTGGGCGGTCAACCACCTTGATATCTGGGGTGACACCTTCGTTTTCGATGATCCAGTTGCCATCGTTATCTAAAATGCGGAATGTTGCCGCGATAACTTGGCCGCCATCGACAAGGCTTGGATTACCTGAAATACCAATTAATCCACCCCAAGTACGGGTACCAATAAGCTTACCTAACCCCGCTTGGCGGAAGTAGTAAGGAATAGCGTCACCGCCTGAACTTGAGTAACCATTGATCAGCATGGCTTTTGGACCATCATGAGCAAATTGTGGTGTTTTAGTTGGCTCAACACCACGGCGCTTCCAATAATTAAGCGGTTTACGGGCAAGCCAGGTGATCATGTGCTCAGGAATAAAGCCGCCGCCATTGTATCGGTCATCAATAATCATGGCGTCTTTGGTGGTTTGCGGCATGTAGTTTTTGAACATGGCGCGGTTACCTTCGTAGGCTGTATTTGGTAAGTGAACATAACCAATACGGCCATTTGATAGCTTATCAACGTAGGCTGCACGAGAGTTAACCCAATCTAAATAACGCAAACCTTGTTCGCTCGCTACAGGCTTAACGGTAACTTGCCATGCGCCTTTGCTGCGCGGTTTACTGTTAAGAACTAGCTCAACTTGCTCACCTTGGGTGTTCTCTAGCAATTCGTAGAAGTTAGCTACGTCTTTTACTGAGCGGCCATTTACGGCAATGATGTAGTCGCCGTTATGTGCTTTTACCCCTGTTGTACCAAGTGGTGAGCGGAAGTCTTCATGCCAGTTTTCGCCTTGGAAGATTTGCTCAATTTTTACGTATCCAGATGGATCGCTGGCAAGTTTTGCACCTAATAAGCCGTGCTTTTTACGCTCTGCTTTAGGCATATCACCCGACTGCACATAAATGTGGCCTGAGTTAATTTCACCTGCGATTTCACTGAGAATGTAATCTAAGTCACTACGGTGTGAGATAGCATCAGCCATAGGTTGATACTTGGCTAAAATTGCGTCCCAATCTTGGCCGTGATGGTTTTCGTCGTAGAACCAATCACGTAATGTACGCCAGCCTTCAACATACATTTGCTGCCATTCGATTTGTGGCTCAATTTTTAAGGTCATGTTACTAAGATCTAGCTTATTCGCTGCTAGGTCTTGTTTTGCTTTAGGCTCAATTAAGCTGTAATCGTTACCCGCATGCACTAACAGGTGCTCACCATTGCTCGAAATAGTGTAGCTGCTTACCCCTTTAGCCACAGTTTCAAGCTCGCTGTCGTGAGCTGTGCCTATTAATTGTAGGCCGCCATTAGCCAGTGTTAGCACGCCATCTTTTACAGCCGTTAAACTGCGATAATCCCCAGCCGGTGCATTTAAAGCGGTTACACGCTGCATAAAGTCGCTGCTTTGCAGGGTATTACTGTTTTTCTTATCGTCATCTTTTTGTTTATCGCTGACGATCGCTGTTTCATCACTTTGTAGTGCGATAAGTGGTTTGATACTGTCATTTACGGCAGCGGCATAAATACGCGTTGCACGATTAAACATGTAGTCAAACTCGTAGCTGCTAAAGGCTAAGTTAAAGTCGCGCTCAGAGCTGAAGTACAGGTATTGACCATCAGGAGAGAAAGTTGGGTTTTGCTCATTGGTCATTTCATCCGTTAAGCGAGTCACTTTCTTTTTATCAATATTGTAGTGCCACAGTGAGGCATAGCGGTTTTCATTGTTTTTTACATACACAATGTCTTCGCTATTTGGCGACCAAGTATACTGGCGAATACCTTCTTCATCGTAGATGCTGGTATCAATTTTGTGCTGTTTACCCGATTTTGCGTCTATCCACCAGAGTGTGTGATTCTTATCTGCAAATAACAGTTTTGAGCTATCAGGTGACCAAATTGGTGTAAAGCGCCAAATAGTGCCGTTGCTGGTTAGCTGCTTAGTGGCATTGTTGTCGCTGCGATCTTTTAAGTAAATTTCGTATTCGCCGCTTTCATCGCTCATATAAGCAATATAACGACCATTTGGCGACCAGCTTGCGTCAATCTCGCGGCCTTTTGCTGTGTAAGATAGGTTACGTGTTGGGCCTTGTTTAACCGGTACGCTAAATAGCTCACCGCGGGCAGTAAAGAGTGCACGTTTACCATCATGAGAAATCGACATTGAATCGATAAAGTCACTCACATTTTTTGTGTACGGCATTGCGTATTGACGCACACCAGCAATGTTAATGCTCAGCTTAGTGCTTTTTTGAGTTTTTGGGTCAAAGCGATAAAGGTAACCACCATTTTCATAAACAACAGCATTTGGGCCAGCTGATGGCCACAGTACGTCAAAGTCTTTATGGTTGGTTAGCTTCTTAGGCTCAGCACCTTTTTGGTATTGATACAGGTTAAGGGTGTAATCACGGTCAGACACAAAGTAAATGTTGTCGCCAACCCAGGTTGGTTGCTGATCGGTTGCGCGGTTACTAGTTAGCTGCTCTGAGGTATTGTTTTTTAGATCGTAAACCCAAACATCTTGTGCGCGACCGCCCCGGGTGCGTTTCCAAGTACGAAATTCACGGTCAATCGGGGTGTAAACATATTTGCTACCATCTGGCGAAAGCATACCGCCGCCCGTTTCAGGGATAGCGAGAGGCTGCTCAAGGCCACCGTCAGCAGGCACCATGTATGGACGACCCATACGTTTACCCCACGGTGTGCGGTTAGCACGAAATACCACATTTTTGCCATCTGGTGTCCAATCGAGAACACGATAATCAAAACCACCGCGTGGTGGCATTGGGCCAACATCGTTGTAGTAAGTGAGTTGTTTTAAGCCAGAACCATCGCTGTTAATTACATAAATTTGGCGGCTGCCATTGTATTCGGCTGCAAACGCAATGCGTTTACCGTCAGGTGAAAACTTCGGAAAGGTTTCAAAGCCAATATGGTCGGTTAAGCGTTTGCTCTCGCCTGTTTGCGTATTAGCAATGTAAATATCACCACCGTACACAAAGGTAACATTTTGATTATGAATATCTGGAAAACGCAATAAGCGCGTATCTTTTGTTTCGTAAGCTGATGCCCAAGGTGCCAGTGTCGCAGCCATGGCCAGTGCCAACGTTGTTAGTTTTTTCATGGGATTACATCCTATTTTGGGAACTGTTACATCATAACAATTCAGTTTTAAATAGCGATGCAGTTGCGATGAACGCAGTGTTACAAAATGTGTCTAAAAATCAAACGATGGAATGGGGCTATGTATTTAGGGGAGTGTCGGCTAAAGCAGGCTTTAGCCGACAAATCATTACTTGTAGAATACTTCTACAGTGCCTTTTACTTTTAATAGTAAAGGTTGGCCGCGGCGATCTAGCGCTTTTGGAGAAGCGATTTTGATCCAGCCTTCGCTGATATTATATTCTTCAACGTCAAAACGCTCTTTGCCGTTAAGTTTTACACCAATTTCATGCTCGAAAACTTCTTCCACATAAAATTTACTACGTGGGTTGATAGAAAGTTGGTTTGGTAATTCTGGTTTTTGTGTATCAGTCATAGTTGCGATCTGCATTGAATAAATTGTGCGCCATTGTAGGCAATACCTGGCATTGGCTCAAGTATCTAAATGGCAAATTTATTGTTTACTCGCAGGCTTGTTCTGAATGCTCAACACACATAGCTATAGCCTCACTCTTTTTGTCGTAATCGAAGGTGAGGCAGTAATCAAAACGCATGGTTAGCTCAAGTGTTTGATCATCAGTACGTTCAGGCCATTGCCAATCTCTCACTATTTGCCTTGCTGCTTTTCTAACGTCTTTACTAAAGCGCTTAGGTGCTGAGTTCACGATATTAAGGTTTTTCACAACACCATCGGGAGTAACTGCAAAGTTAACAATCGCGCAGCCACTACCTTGCTGATTAAGTAGCCCAGTTGGGTATTGCACATAAGGTATATGATCAAGACGTTGCCATGTTGGCTTACCTGTGGAGGTGTCGAGTACCTGTGCTTGAATATCAACAAAAGGGTTTCGGCCTGATAAATCAGGGTTAGCGAATGAACTTATAGATGTGCATACGAGCGTTAATGCGAAAAGTGATTTATTCATAGTTTTCCCTAACTTGATTGTTTTTTATTCATTTTTTGATACTAGAGGTGAATTTGCATTATGTAAACAAAAAAAGATAGGTAAAAATTCGGAACAAAGTGATTTGTTATACTATATCAATCTGTTTATTTATGTTATTTTATAACAAAACATATCTATCAATTTCTACAATTAAGCCTTATGAAGTACTCAACTCTTAGTTTAGCATTAGCTGCGGCGTTTGCAGCGAATACATATGCAGCTGATAACAGCGATATAGAAACGATCACCATTGAGCATAAACAAGCGTTCCGTGGTGATATTCCAACAAAAGATTTACCACAGTCGATCACCACATTAAGTAAAGACATGCTCACCGATAACGGTATCACTAAGTTTCGTGACGCACTGGATTTTTCTGCCAGTATCAGCCGTAAAAATAATGGCGGGGCGCTGTGGGATAGCTACTCAATACGTGGTTTGTCGGGTAACGAAAATATGCCGTCTGGATATTTAGTTAATGGCTTTAGTGGTGGTCGCGGTTTTGCAGGCCCGCGTGATGTATCAAATATTGAATACATCGAAGTATTAAAAGGGCCGGGCTCAGCTCTTTATGGTCGCTCGGAGCCGGGTGGCACAGTAAACATTATTACTAAAAAGCCCCAGTTTTATCAGCAAGGGCAACTTCAAGCCGAGTTAGGTAGCGATGATCACAAGCGTATTCAAGGTGATTACACTAATGGTCTAAGCGATGATTTAGCATTTAGAATCAATGGTGCATGGCAAGATAGCGACAGCTTTAGAGACTATGTTCACCATGACAAATTCGTCATTACTCCTTCGCTTTATTATCAAATTAACGATAACTCATCACTGACCTATGAGTTTGAATACGTTGACCAACAGCAAATGTATGACCGCGGTATTGTGGTGCTAAATGGTGATTTTGATACCGTGCCTGAATCGCGCTTTTTAGGTAATCCAAATGATGCGCCAACTAAGGTGCACTCACGCGGTCATCAATTAAATTACAGCAACGATCTAAACCAAGATTGGAGTTTGTTATTAGGCGCCAGTTACCGTACTGCAACATTAACGGGTTTTTCGTCAGATGCTGAGCTTTCACCATCGCGACAGTCATTATTTGATGATGGTAGAACTTTAACTCGCCAGCACAGATACCGTGACTATGAGTCTGATGATTTATCGCTGCGCTTTGAATTAAGCGGCCATTTTGATGTTGCCGGTATCACCAATCATGTACTGTTTGGTGTTGATGGTTACGACTATGAGCTACGCACGGGGCTTTATCGCTACCGTGGTGGTAATGGCACTTACACCATTGATATCTATGAGCCAGAGTACAGCACCACTGAAGGCCCTGAAGTAAGCATGCAGTACGAAAATAACGAACAGCAAAATGCGTACGGTATTTACCTGCAAGACCAACTAGATCTAACCGATAACTTAAAAGTGATGTTAGGTCTGCGTTTTGATGAAATTGAACAAGATATCTTTGAAACTAAGTCTGGTGTTGCATCAAACAGCAAAGAAAACCGCATTAGTCCACGTTTTGGTGTGGTTTATGCCCTTAATGACGACATTAACTTTTACTCAAGCTATTCAGAAGGCTTTTTACCACTAAGTGGCACCGATGCCGAAGGTAAGCCATTTGGTTTTGAAGAAAGTGACTCGTTTGAAGTGGGTGTTAAGTTTAGTTACGCCAATATCAGCGGTACGCTTGCTTATTTTGATGCAAGTAAGAGCAATATGCTGGTGGCAGATCCAGTAAATGTGGGTTATTCAGCACCTGTTGGTAAAGCAAATAGCACAGGTTTTGAGTTAGACTTAACAGGGTCATTGGGTGATAACACTGAGTACACCCTATCCTATGCTTATGTTGATGCCGAAACTGCCACAGACAGCATAAATGTTGATTGGTTAGTGCCAATTCCTAAAGGCAGCCCGCTTGTGAACGTACCGAAGAATAATCTTTCGATTGGCTTAAACCATGACCTAAGTGTATTTGCACAAGACATAAAGGTTGGCGGTCATTATCAATATGTGTCTGACCGTTTAGGCGACCCAGCTGATTTAACCTTCCGATTACCTAGCTATCAAACCGTTGGTTTATTTGCTAAATGGCGAGCGACTGAACGTACAACGGTGTCACTGAATGTTGATAACGTGTTTGATGAGCAGTATATCGCCAGCTCTTACAATGCATTGTGGGCCTACCCGGGTGCACCAACACAATTCAAATTAGGTTTAAGCTATGACTTCTGAGCAAGTTAAAAGCCGTATTCACAGTATCGACATCATGCGTGGTGTCGTTATTCTGCTGATGTTACTTGATCACGTGCGAGAGCGGTTTTTCTTGCACATGCAGGTGGCCGATCCCATGGTGGTTGATACCACTTCGCCGGGGCTTTTTTGGAGCCGCTTTGCTGCGCACTTTTGTGCGCCAACCTTTATCTTTTTAACCGGTTTGTCGGCGTGGCTTTATAGTCACCCAGCAAGTGGCGTGGCGCGCTCAGCACGAAGCTTTTTAATCAGGCGAGGGCTTTTTTTAATCGCCCTCGAAGTGACACTGATTTGTTTTTCGTGGATGGGTTACTATCACACCATTTGGCTACAAGTGATGTGGGCGATTGGCCTTTGTATGCTGGTGTTAGCAGCATTGATTAAGCTGCCACGCAACCTATTGCTGGTGCTTGGTTTAGTTATCGTATTTGGCCATAACTTACTGACCCCAATCAGCTTTACGCCCGATGAGTTTGGTTACTCGCTGTGGACGATTTTGCATGACCGAGGCTATCTATCACAAGGCGGTTTAATTGACGTAAAAATTAGCTACCCAGTGCTGCCTTGGATTGGCGTAATTTTATTGGGTTACTGTGCAGGCCCTTTATATGCGCACACTCAAGCGGCAGATTCGCGTAAACGAGCATTACTGCTGTTAGCCCTGTTATGTGTGGGATTATTTGCGCTGCTGCGTGGTTTTAATATTTATGGTGAAACCTTGCCGTGGCAAACGTTTAGCACCACAACCGAAACCATGATGTCGGTATTTAACGTGACTAAGTACCCACCTTCACTGAGCTTTTTGCTGATCACGTTAGCAGGCATGTTTGTTGGCTTATGGTTATTTGAAAGACCACTTAACCGCTTTACTAATGCGCTGCGAGTGTATGGCTCTGTGCCTATGTTCTTTTATATTTTTCACCTCTATGTACTGCTGTTTATGTATCAAATAGGCATGCTGATCTGGGGGGCAAATCAAGGGCAATATTTAGGAGTCAGTGATATATCAGGTATTTGGTTTATTACTTTGTTGTTGGCAGTAGGGCTTTATTGGCCAACCAAGAAGTTTAGTGAATACAAGCGTAAGGCTAACAAGCCTTGGTTAAAGTATTTATAATTAACAAATAATAGGTTGCTAGCTCCTGTTTATACGGGGGCTGGCGGTTTATTAAGTTGCTATTTGGGTGAGTTTTTGCGATATTAATTATATTATAATATTAACAGGAAGCTAATAAGATGACTCTGCCTAGTTCTCAATCTGCAAATGCTATTCGCATACTTGCTGTCGATGCCGTTCAACAAGCTAACTCTGGCCACCCAGGTGCGCCTATGGGTATGGCTGATATTGCAGCGGTATTGTGGCAAAACTTTCACCGCCATAACCCATTAAACCCAGACTGGTCTAACCGTGACCGCTTTGTGTTATCAAATGGCCATGGTTCAATGCTTCAATATGCATTGTTACATTTAAGCGGTTACGACGTAAGCATCGAAGATATTAAGCAATTCC
The DNA here is from genome assembly GCF_947311895.1 of Pseudoalteromonas sp. PAR1. Taxonomy (NCBI): domain Bacteria; kingdom Pseudomonadati; phylum Pseudomonadota; class Gammaproteobacteria; order Alteromonadales; family Pseudoalteromonadaceae; genus Pseudoalteromonas; species Pseudoalteromonas sp. PAR1. Next base: position 65,240 of record NZ_CAMZMY010000007.1, read on the forward strand.
GTCAGCTTCACTCTAAAACACCGGGTCACCCAGAATATGGTTACACACCGGGTGTAGAAACAACTACGGGCCCATTAGGTTCTGGTATTGCTAACGCAGTTGGTATGGCAATCGCTGAAAAAACCTTAGCAGCGCAATTCAATAAGCCAAAGTTTGATATTGTTGATCACTTCACTTACTGCTTTATGGGTGATGGCTGTTTAATGGAAGGTATCTCGCACGAAGCATGTTCGCTGGCAGGTACGTTAGGTCTAGGCAAGCTAATCGCATTTTGGGATGACAATGGCATCTCTATCGATGGTGAAGTAGAAGGTTGGTTCACCGACGATACACCTGCACGTTTTGAAGCTTACGGTTGGCAAGTTATCCGTGATGTTGATGGTCACGATATGAATGCAATTGCGGGTGCAATTGAAGCGGCACAAAGCAACACTACGCAACCAACACTAATTTGTTGTAAAACAGTGATTGGTTTTGGCTCGCCAAATAAATCAGGAAGCCATGACTGTCACGGTGCACCACTTGGTCACGACGAAATCGTTGCAGTACGTGAGCAGCTAAACTGGCCGCACCCTGCATTTGAAGTTCCACAAGAGGTTTATAACGAGTGGAATAATCAAGCGAGAGGCCAAGAGCTTGAAGGTGCATGGCAGCAAAAATTTGCAGCTTATAGCAAAGCACACCCTGAACTTGCAAAAGAATATACACGCCGTGTTCTTGAAAAAGCATTACCAGCTAACTTCGCTGAATTAGCTGATGAGTACATTGCTAAATGCCAAGCCGACATGCAAAACATTGCGACACGTAAAGCATCACAAAATGCGATCACCTTCTTTGCTAACCAGCTTCCTGAGCTAATGGGTGGCTCTGCCGACCTTGCCGGTTCTAACTTAACCTTATGGCCAGAAGCAAAAGGTTTACAAGATGCTGCTGATGGTAACTACGTATTCTATGGCGTACGTGAGTTTGGTATGAGCGCAATCATGAATGGTATTGCATTACATGGTGGCTTCATTCCATTTGGCGCAACTTTCTTAATGTTTATGGAATACGCACGTAATGCAGTACGTATGGCTGCATTAATGAAAGCGCAGAGCATTTTTGTGTATACCCATGACTCAATCGGTCAAGGTGAAGATGGTCCAACTCACCAACCAATCGAGCAAATCGCTAACCTTCGCATGACACCAAATATGACTGCATGGCGTCCGTGTGATGAAACTGAAACTGCGGTAGCTTGGCGCCAAGCGTTATTAAAAGAAACCGGTCCAAGTTCACTGATCTTCAGCCGTCAGGGTACAAAAGCAATGGCACGTGATGCACAGCAAGTTGCTGATATTGCAAAAGGGGGTTATGTACTTGTTGATAGCGAACAAACAGCTGAACTTATCCTAATTGCAACGGGTTCTGAGGTAGAGCTAGCTGTGAATGCTGCCGCTGAACTGACAGCACAAGGCAAGCAAGTTCGCGTGGTATCTATGCCATCAACGAATCAGTTTGATAGCCAAGACAAAGCATACCGTCAAAGCGTGTTACCAGCTGGTACACCAAAGATTGCTGTTGAAGCTGCACACCGTGACTTCTGGTTCAAGTATGTTGGCCAAGATGGTGATGTACTAGGTATGGATACATTTGGTGAGTCAGCGCCTGGTGCAGTATTGCTTGAACACTTTGGTTTCACAGTGGCAAACCTAGTTGCAAAAGCAAACGCATTACTTGCTGAATAAAGTGACTGGTAAAAAATTATCGTAATCGCAACACGATAAGCCTGCTTTTACTAAAAGGCATGCAATAAAAAAGCCCGCAAACCTTGGTTTGCGGGCTTTTTGCTGCTTAAACAATCGGCTTAAACTAATTCGCTTAAGATTGACTCTAGTTTCTCTTGGTCAATTGCGAACTGACGAATACCTTGGCTTAGCTTTTCAGTTGCCATAGCATCTTCATTCATTTCCCAGCGGAAAGCTTGCTCAGTCATGGCTGCTGGCGCTTCTGCTTTTTCAGTTGCTGGTAATAGTTTTTGAGTTAAAGGTGCGTCAGTTGCAGCTAGTTCAGCAAGTAACTTAGGGCTGATAGTTAAACGGTCACAACCTGCTAATTCTTGGATTTCACCGATGTTACGGAAGCTTGCGCCCATTACAATCGTGTCGTAGCCGTGCTTTTTGAAGTAGTTATAGATATGCGTGACTGACTTAACGCCCGGATCGTTAGCGCCGTCGAAATCAGCGCTTGCATCTTGTGCTTTGTACCAGTCAAGAATACGACCAACGAATGGTGAAATTAGGTAAGCACCTACTTCGGCACAAGCGCGTGCTTGAGCAAATGCAAATACCAGCGTTAGGTTACAACGGATACCTTGCGCTTCAAGTACTTTAGCCGCTTGAATACCTTCCCATGTTGAAGCAATTTTGATTAACACGCGCGATGTGTCGATACCTTGCTCTTTATATAGAGCAACAAGCTCAAGTGCTTTATCAATGGTTGCTTGAGTATCAAATGATAAACGCGCATCCACTTCTGTTGAAACAAAACCCGGCACTTGCTCCATTAATTTAGAGCCAATTAATACCGCTAGCTTGTCAGCTGCTTTTGTTACAACTTCAGCTGCGTCACTGCTTTGTGCTTTTGCCCATGATACGGCTTCGGCAGCAAGTGGGCGATATTTCTCAATTTGAATCGCGTTTAAGATTAGTGATGGGTTCGTTGTTGCATCTTGCGGTTTATATTCGTTGATTGCTTCAAAATCACCCGTGTCAGCAACAACGGTTGTCACTGCTTTAAGTTGTTCTAATTGACTAGACATAGTTTTCCCATTCTTATCATACAAAAGTTAATGTAGTGGCTTTAACCTATTATTTGTGCTGAAAAAACAATCTAATCTTCCAGAAAAACTGCGCAATAAATCGCCCGCCAGCAGCAAATAATCCTGTTAATAATATTTTTATAATACCTTTACAATCTGGTATTGTTGATATTATCATACAAATAAAGATAATGACTAACAATGTTAGTAAGCAATTAGTGAAAGGTAATTATGTCTCGTTATACGTTGGGATTAGACTACGGGTCGGACTCGGTAAGAGCATTACTCGTTGATGTTGCGACTGGTGAAGAACTTGCCAGCCATTTAGTAAACTACCCGCGCTGGGCACAAGGTTTATATTGTGACCCAAGTAAAGATCAGTTTCGTCAGCATCCACAAGACTATATTGATAGCCTTGTAGAAGTAGTAAATGGTCTTTGGTCACAAGTTCCAGCAGGTACTGCAGACAAAGTAGTGGGTATGAGCTTTGATACGACAGGCTCAACACCTGTAGCAATTAATAGCCAAGGTACACCACTGGCATTAACTGAAGAATTTGCAGAAAACCCAAATGCAATGTTCATTTTGTGGAAAGACCATACGTCTATTAAAGAAGCAAATGAAATCACTGAAGCTGCAACTAACAACGATGTGAACTACCTTTCACACATGGGCGGTATCTACTCTTCTGAGTGGTACTGGGCCAAAGCATTACATATTTTCCGCGTTGATAGCAGTGTTAAAGCAGCCACTTATTCATGGGTTGAGCACTGCGATTGGATGACCGCGCTAATGTGCGGCACAACACACCCTGAAGCATTAAAGCTAGGTCGTTGTGCAACGGGCCACAAACAAATGTGGAACGAGCAGTGGGGTGGTTTCCCACCAAACAGTTTCTTCAGCAATATCGATCCACTATTAGATGGTGTTGTTGATACGTTAAATGCAACGACAGAGCCAAGCGACCAAGTTGCTGGCAACTTAACTGCTGAGTGGGCCGAGAAGCTAGGTTTACCACAAGGTATCGTGATTGGTTACGGTGCATTTGACTGTCACATGGGCGCAGTAGCAGCCAATGTTCGCCCTGGCGTTCTAACTAAAGTAATGGGTACTTCAACTTGTGACATCACAGTAACGTCTAAAGAACAGCTAGGTGATACCTGCGTTAAAGGTATTTGTGGTCAAGTTGATGGCTCAGTGATCCCTGGGCTAATTGGCTTAGAAGCCGGTCAATCTGCATTCGGTGACTTATACGCATGGTTCAAAAACCTAGTACTTTGGCCAACTCGCCAACTTACAAATCTATCTGACGCTGAACAAGCGTTAGTTAACAAGCTAGAAGATTCAATCTTAGTTGATCTATCAAAAGCTGCGGCAGCACTGCCTGTAACAAGCAACGATGTAACTGCGCTTGATTGGGTAAATGGTCGTCGTACGCCAGATGCTGACCAAAGCGTTGCCATGGCATTAACAGGCTTAAAAATGGGCACTGATGCACCTAAGTTCTTCAAAGCACTTGTTGAAGCAACTGCGTTTGGCGCACGTGCTATCACTGAGCGTTTCCGTAGCGAAGGCGTACCAATCGAGTCAGTGGTTGTTATCGGCGGTATTTCTAAAAAATCAGACTACGTAATGCAAACTTGTGCTGATGTTTGGAACTGCCCAATCGACGTTTTAGAAAGTGAGCAAAGCTGTGCATTGGGTGCGGCAATTATGGCTGCGGTTGCTGCGGGTGAGCACGCAACAGTGGCAGATGCTCAAAAAGTGATGGCGTCGTCTGTATGTCATCAATATTTACCAAACCCTGAGCGCGTTGCTGTGTATGACGAGCTTTATGCCAACTACCAAGCACTTGCAAGCTATGTAAACGGAGACAAAGCATGAGTTTTACTGAACTAAAACGTGAAGTCTATGAAGCGAACATGGAGCTGCAACGTCGTGGCTTAGTAATTTATACCTTTGGTAACGTATCGCAAATCGACCGCGACAAAGGCGTGATTGCGATTAAACCAAGTGGTGTATCTTACGACCAAATGAAAGCCGACGACATGGTGATCGTCGACCTTGAAAACAACATTGTTGAAGGGTCTATGCGTCCGTCTTCTGACACCAAAACACATGTTCATTTATATCGCCACTTTGATTCAATTGGAGGTGTAACACACACGCATTCGACCTATGCAACTGCATGGGCGCAAGCAAAACAAAGCATTCCTTGCCTTGGCACAACTCACGCTGACTATGTACACGGTGATATCACCTGTACTCGTGAGCTAACCGATGAGCAAGTGAATGGCGATTATGAATTAGAAACCGGTATTCAAATTACTGATGCGTATCAAGACCGCGATCCGAAAGCTGCACCTATGGTGATTGTTGCGGGTCATGCGCCTTTCACGTGGGGTAAAGATGCCGCTCAGTCTGTATACCATGCCGCGCTACTCGAAGAGATTGCACGCATGGCGTATTTAACACGCACTTTAGATCCACACGCAGCTGAACTTAAAAAAGCAGTGATGGATAAACATTATCTACGTAAGCACGGTAAAAACGCGTATTACGGTCAGAGCAAATAGCAAGAATTTAGAGGATTATTAACATGACGACGATGACGAAAGAAGTCTGGTTTGTTACCGGCTCACAACATCTTTATGGTCCTAAGGTGTTAGAAACGGTTGCCAAAGACAGCGAAGCAATTGTAGCGGGCTTAAACAGCGAAGCGAACCTACCAGTAAACTTGGTATGTAAGCCTACTGTTAAGTCACCTGAAGAAATTCACGCTGTTTGCCAAGCGGCAAATACGGATCCTAACTGTGTTGGTTTAGTTTTATGGATGCACACTTTCTCACCTGCGAAAATGTGGATTGCTGGCCTAAGCGAATTACGTAAGCCTTGGTTACACCTTCATACTCAGTTCAATGCAGCCCTTCCTTGGTCTGACATCAACATGAACTACATGAATACGCACCAAAGTGCACACGGTGACCGTGAGTTCGGTTTCATCGGTACTGTAATGCGTAAAGAGCGTAAAGTTGTTGCTGGTCACTGGCAACGTGCTGACGTACAACAGCAGTTAGATGACTGGTGTCGTGCGGCAAAAGGTTGGGCAGAAAGCCAAACACTTAAAGTTGCGCGTTTTGGCGACAACATGCGTCAAGTTGCAGTTACTGAAGGTAACAAAGTTTCAGCGCAAATTACTTTTGGTTATGAAGTACACGCCTTTGGTGTCGCTGAGCTTGTAAAAGTGGTTGATACTATCACTGAAGAAGAAGTTGATGCACAGTTAGAGCTTTATAAGCAAGACTACGTAATTGCTGACGAAACTCTACAAGACGATTACGCAGTGAAAATGCTACGCAACGAAGCACGTTTAGAGCTTGGTATGGAGCGTTTCTTAGAGAAAGGCGGCTTTAAAGCATTCACAAACTGTTTTGAAGACTTATCAGGTCTTTCTGGTCTTCCGGGTCTTGCTACACAGCGCCTAATGTCGAAAGGCTATGGTTACGGTGGTGAGGGTGACTGGAAAACAGCTGCTATGGTTCGAATCATGAAAGTAATGGGTGAAGGCCGTGACGGCGGTTGTTCATTCATGGAAGATTACACTTACAACATGGGTGAGACTGACCAAGTACTTGGCGCGCACATGTTAGAAGTGTGTCCTTCAATTGCAGCACAAAAGCCACGTCTTGAAGTTCACCAGCACACTATCGGCGTGAAATGTGATGTAGGTCGTTTATTGTTTACAGCAAAACCGGGTGCTGCAATCAACGTATCACCAATTGATATGGGTAACCGTTTCCGTATTCTAATCAACGAAGTAGATACAGTGGCTCCGCCAGCTGATTTACCTCACTTACCGGTTGCTTCAGCGCTTTGGGAACCAAAACCAAATCTATCTGTAGCATCAGCTGCATGGATCCACGCCGGTGGTGCACACCACACTGCATACAGCCAAGCAGTAACAACCGATATGATTATCGATTTTGCTGAAATGGCTGGCGTTGAAACGATGATCATCGATAACGATACGACGATCCGTGGTTTCAAAACAGAGCTTCGTCATAACGCAGCTTATTACATGCTAAAACGTGGCCTGTAAAACGAATATTTAAAGTACTTGGGCATGTGTTTAGCATGCCCTGTCAAATTTTGTTGTCGATTAAGCCAGTGATGAGCCTTGCTCCTCGCTGGCTTATGCTATTGTGAAGCGAAACTTTTTAGGAGTAGATATGATCGATTTAAGCGCCTACCAAGGCATTATTTTTGATATGGATGGCACCTTAATTGACTCAATGGGCAGTCACTTACAGGCATGGCAGAAAGCTTGCGAAGCCTATGGGTATCCATTCGATTACGACTACATGTATAGCTTAGGCGGCATTCCGACCGTTAAAACAATTGAAATGCTTAACGAAAAATTTGGTTTAGATCATGACCCCTTGGTTGTGGCAAAAGATAAACACCAGTTTTGGGTTGATTTACAACATCATCCACTAGTGATTGACGAAACCGTCGCAGTACTTGAAAAGTACCATGGTGTATTGCCTATGGGTGTGGGCACGGGGGCTGACCGCGAGCATGCAATTGATCATCTAACAGATACTAATTTAATTAATAAAATTGGTGCCTTAGTGACTGCCAGTGATGTTAGTAAAGGCAAGCCGAACCCAGAAACATTCTTAAAAGTAGCAGAGCTTTTAGGTGTTGAACCAAGTAAATGCGTAGTGTTCGAAGACACGCAAATTGGTTACCAAGCCGCCAAAAGTGCGGGGATGGATTGCATCATGGTGAAAGACGGCAAAATCCAACTTTAGCGATTAAATTTGCAATGACACCCTTATTTGTATTATAAAACTATAAATACAATTACAAAAAGGTTATTCATATGTCATTGCAATGTGTTTTCCAAGGTTTAAAAACAACTCATCAAACAGCCAGTTCGAACACGAAAAAGTCGCGCGGGCTTTATGCATTGTTGGTGACATGTGGGATTGCCCTTACACCAGCGTGTGCTCATCAAGGAGACAATATGACTACTTCCCCTTCAGCATCAATGACGGCCTATGGCGTACTGGCTGATCAAACGCCAGTTAATCAAGTAACGCTGACTAACAGCAATGGTATTAGCGTTGATGTAATCAATTACGGCGGCATTATCACGCGTATTGAAACGCCAGATGCAAAAGGCGAAATGGGTAATATTGTACTGGGTTTAGATAATCTAGAAGCATACACAAAAGCGACAACTTACTACGGTGCAATCATCGGTCGTTTTGGTAACCGTATCGCAAACGGTAAATTCACCTTAAACGGCACTGAATACCAATTAGCGACTAACGATGGTGACAACCATTTACATGGTGGTGTGCAAGGTTTCGATAAGAAAGTATGGAACATGACACCGTTCACGACGCAAAACAGCGCTGGCGTTACTTTAAGTTTAGTGAGCCCTGATGGTGACCAAGGTTACCCGGGTGAAGTAACGACTGAAGTAACTTACACGCTAACGAATAACAATACGCTAGATATGCAGTTTATTGCTACAACAAGCAAGCCTACCATCATCAATATGACGCAACACAGCTACTTCAACCTAGCGGGTAAAGGCGACATTCTTGATCACCAAATGCAAATTAACGCAAAAGTAATTACCCCTGTCGATGGCGGCTTGATCCCAACTGGTGAGTTGATGGATGTGGCTGGCACACCGTTTGACTTCCGTACTGCTAAAGCAATTGGTCAAGATATCAAAGCAAGCAACGAACAACTGAAACTTGGTAAAGGTTATGATCATAACTTTGTGCTTAAAGACACGCCAAGCAATAAGCTTATCGAAGCCGCGACGGTTTACGAAGCAAACTCTGGTCGTACGTTAACAGTTTACACAGAAGAGCCTGCGGTACAGTTTTATTCAGGTAACTTCTTAGACGGTAGTACTCAGCAAGCGTCTGGCTTAGTGCATAATTTCAGAAGTGGTTTTTGTTTAGAGCCACAGCATTTCCCTGATGCACCTAATCAGCCAACGTTCCCAAGCACAACATTACTGCCAGGTGACGTGTATTCAACACGCATCGTGTACGAATTTGGTACAAAATAAAGGAACACAAACGTGAAAACAACAAAGCTTAAAAACGCAATGCAAAAGGCTGGTTTAGCTAGCCTATTTGCCTTGTCGTTTGGTGCACTGACTGGTTGTCAGACTACGGCTGAAGACAACACAGCCAAAGCAGATGTCGCAGCCACAGCAAAAGCGCCAATTCAAGATGATGGTATTTTTACTAATCCTCTTTTCCCAAATGGCGCCGATCCATGGCTTGAGTATTGGGATGGTAACTATTACCTAACTACAACAACATGGACATCTGAGTTAGTGATGCGTAAATCACCAACACTAGCTGGCCTTGCTGATGCAACACCTGTCAATGTTTGGTCTGATTCAAACCCTGAGCGTTGTTGTAACTTTTGGGCGTTTGAGTTCCACCGCCTAAAAGGACCAAACGGCTACCGTTGGTACATGATGTACACAGCCGGTACTGATGGCACTTTAGATAACCAACACTTAAACGTATTAGAAAGTGCCGGTGATGATCCTATGGGTCCATACGAATACAAGGGCGCATTAATGCCTAACGTATGGAACATCGACGGTAACTATCTAACATACAAAGACAAGCTATATGTGATCTACTCACAATGGCAGGGTGATCAGCAATTAAACATTATTGCTGAAATGGAAAACCCATGGACTCTGAAGAAGAACTCACCACATACGGTGATCACGCGTCCTGAGCTAGATTGGGAAATCAGTGGTCGTAAAGTAACTGAAGGCGCTGAAATTTTACAGCACAATGGCCGTACGTTTATGACGTACTCAGCAAGCTTCTGTAATACCCCTGATTACAAACTAGGTATGCTTGAGCTTGTTGGTGACGATCCGCTAAAAGCGAGCAGCTGGAAGAAATACGACAAGCCAGTATTTGAGCGTACAGAAGAAGTGTTTGGCCCAGGCCATAACGGCTTTTTCACGTCGCCAGACGGCACAGAAGATTGGTTAGTTTATCATGGTAATGATTCGGTAGAGCACGGTTGTAGCGCGACTCGTTCATTACGTGCGCAAAAATTTACTTGGAACGACGATGGTACACCAAGCTTTGGTAAACCATTAACACCAGGTGTTGAAGTCGCACCGCCATCAGGTGAATACGGCCCACTGGTAACGCGAGTGCAAGGTCAGCGCTACCAATTAGTGAATGCAACAAGCGGCTTATGTTTAGACATTGCAGCTGATCCACAAGATGCACGTGCAGTACAACGTCAGTGCGCAAGCACCAATGGTCAATGGGTTATTGATGCAACAACAGATGGTTTTGTTCGTTTAGCTAACCGTGAAGACAGCAAGTTCTTAGAGCTTGAAAGCTGTAATGATGCCGATAACGCTAAGGTGCAATCTGCAGCATGGCGCAATAACTTCTGCCAGCAATGGAAAGTAGCACCAAGCACAGATGGTAATGTATCTATTACTAACCGTTACACAGGCAAACCATTAGCGATTGCTGGTTGTTCTGCTGCACAAAACCAAGCGGTTTTACAGCAAAGCGACGCAACAGCGTGTGGTGACTGGCAATTACGCCCAATGGGTAGTGTTGTCGTATTAAGCCAACAAAGTGGTAAAGCACTTAGCGTGGCTGGTACGGTTAAAGCAGGTACCAATGTTGAGCAACAAGCTTACACGCATAAAGATGCACAGCAATGGTTCTTCACACCAACAGATACTGGCTATGTAAGCCTTAAACAAAGCGCTGACAGCGAGTTCTGTGCTGCGATAGCTGATAACGCCTTAGTACCAGGTGCCAACGTAGAGATGGCGTCTTGTGCGGCGAAAACAGCACAGTGGCGTATTGCTCCAGTAGAAGGCGGTGGTGTTATGCTGATCAACCGCTACACAAAGCAAGCACTTGGTTTAAGTAACTGTGGTTTAGCTGAAAAAACTAACTTCGCACAACAACCTGATTTAGGTAATAAGTGCCAAGTGTTCCATCTGCGTGAACCAAATTAAGTTATAAGTAAAAAATCGACTCAACCAAAGCCACTTCATTTATGAGTGGCTTTTTGTGGCTGAAGACTGTAAGTTAGCGAGAGTAAAGTTCCAAGCTGAGCGGTGGGGTTGTTATGTGTGGCGTACCTCTCAGCACTTGCTCTGTTCATTTTTGGGTAGGTTGGGTAGAGCGAAGCGAAACCCAACATAATCCATCCACACCTTCATAACCCCTAATTAATTAAATAACCTAAAGGCTGCCATTGGCCACTATTTTTACTCAGGCTCAGAGTTTCTAGGGCATGCTCCTTATTGGTGAAGCTTGTTTGAAATTGAACCACTAAATATTCGCCATTAGGCATTCCGGGTAGTGATGAATATTCTTGTACATCAAAATAAGTACGAGACATTACGCGACCAAGGGGAATACGAAGTTGCTCTAATGCCAAGCGCCATTTTGGCTCTGGTGTGGCTGTCTGAAATATGTGATCTGTTTGCTGCCAACTCTGCAAGTATTCGCCGCTATCAACAAGCTTAAGCCATGCTCTTGCTGTTTCAATTGAAGTTGAATCTTTTGCTTGAGCAAAAAAGCTCATCCATAAACATGTAATCAATAAACATGCTTTAAACGTAAATCCATTTACTGAAACTAATAAAATGTTACGCATAGAATGACCTTACTTAATTCATGGGATGCAGCCATCTTACGTTTGGGTTGGTTAAATTCTATACTAAAAAAGTGCTATGAGAGGGTTTTTGAAGTGATGTATTAATGCTTATTTCTTATTTTGTGTTTTTGCTCGTTTTAACTGAGAGTGAAGTGTTTAGGTTTATTTTAAATTATATGCTTTTGTTTTTTAAATATAAAAACTATGTTTCTTCACTGCTTATTTTTTAAAGTAGGCGCTTAAAATATTGTGTTTTTAATGGTTAAGGAAGTTTCGTATTTGCTTGATCGATAATTCAGAGCCCGCATTTTCACTGTATTTTGCCCCTTTTTAGGGAGGTAAGAGGGAGTTAGCGATGGGAGAGTTACAAGAGTAAAGTTGGCTTTGGCCAGAAATATACTACCCAAATGTTGGGCCTTAGCTATTTGCCGTCACTTGAAAACCCTGATAATGCAAACTACCCTCAACGATGAACCAGCAAGGGTAAACTTTATATGGATAGTTCGCTTAATTCGTTACGAAAAAAAGCTGAAAAAGACCTGAGTAAAGCAACGCTTGATAGCAATGTTGTTTTGGTTGAAGACAGTGATCTTGATTTTACTATTATCAACAAAGTGTTATCACCTCAATATAATGTTAGCCGCTTCTCAACAGCTGAAGCATTGTTAGAGCAATTAGGTGATCTAAAAGTATCACTTTTCTTATTTGATTATCGGTTGCCCGGTATGGACGGTATCGACCTATGTCAAACCATTCGTAGTGTTCCTGCGTTTGAGCATACGCCCGTAATCATGTTGACGGGCGAAAATTATACAAACTTTGAATATAAGTTTTGGGACGCAGGATGTAATGATTTTATTGCTAAACCCTACAGTGCCGTAACACTTCAAAAACGTGTAGAAAAAGAGCTGAAATACAGTGCTTTGCTTGAGCAACATAAAGAAGCATCAATGATTGACTCGCTCACGAAAGTTTTTAATCGACGCTATTTAGAAGTGGTGATGAATCAACTGAGTGCAAGGTACGAGTCACCCGAAGTCTCTGTGTTATTACTGGATATTGATTATTTTAAAAAATATAACGACCGTTATGGCCATTTGGCAGGTGATGCAGCGCTTGTATCAGTTACTAACACTGTGAAAAGAGCATTAGCACGCGACACTGATTTTATTTCACGTTGGGGTGGTGAGGAGTTTGCTGTTGTTCTTCCACACACTAACTATGAAGGCTGTCAGTTGGTGGCAAAACGAATAATAGACCTATTGCACGAAGAGCATTTACCTCATGAAGGTTCACCCTGTGGCTACTTAACTATTTCAATTGGCGGGGTGACGGTTCCTGAATCTCCAAGAGATTGGAAGACACTTTTCTTAAAGGCCGACGAAAACCTGTACGAAGCTAAAAAGAGCGGTCGTAATCAATACTGTTTAAAGCCAGAGGTCTGAACTTTATACCAACACACTCATCAATACACCGGGATCGCTTATACCTGCTTCTTTTAGCGCGTCGCTAATTGATTGGCTAAGAGACATTATTTGCGTATGGATTTCCATGACCATTTTGGTCTGTGTTTCAACTTGCACTTTAACCGCTTCATCTTCTTGGTTTTTAAGTGCTTGCAGTTTGGCTAATTGCTCTTTGGCAAGTTCAAGCTGTTCTTTGAGTTTTTCTAGTTGTTCAACCATTTTGCGGATATGCGCAGGGAGTTCGCTAGATATTTCTTCTTTTTGCGTGGGCTCTACTTCACGACCTGAGAGTTTATTCATCTCTTGGCTGCTGAGTTTGTAGCCTACTTTTGAGTTGGTATTACTGACTGCTGTATCTGCGTTTGAGATATTTAACGCACTTGCTAATGAGTTAATAGCCATAATGAGAGCGATGAAAGTGAATGATATGTATGTATCGGCAAGGGGTACTAAAGCTTTAGAAAAAAGCCGGGTTTTCACCCGGCCTTTCCAGACAACAAATAGTTGAGGTGAGGCAGCTCACCTCACTTTGTTACTCTTGTGCAGCAGCTGCATCAAAGAGTGCTTTTATTTCTTCAGCGCTAATCGCACCGTTGAAAATTTTCAGTTCATCGATAGCACCGTTATAAGGTGTATCCCAGTAGTTAACACCGAGTGCAAACTCATTTGTTTCACCAGGAACCGTGAATACACGCGGGAAGCCATCGGTTTCTAGCTGTAATTCGCCGTTAACATACATCTTCAACACATCACCATTCGTACCATCAACAGTGAATGCAACATGTGTCCATTCTTTTGCTGGAATACGGCTATCTAGTTCTGCATTATCGAAGAAGGCACCGTTATTTGCCCATAAACGAGTTAGGCCTGTACCTGCCATAGATGGCACATAACTTAACCAAGAGCCTGCACTTGCACCTGCGAAGAACGCTGTAGTGTAATCAGTGAAGGTTTCAGGTTTTAACCACATAGATACTGAGTAATCATTGGTCGTGATTAAGTTATCCGGTAAACGAACACCTGAACCTTCTAGGAATACTGCTTGACCAATTACACCGTCAACAAAAGTTACGTTACCACCAGTATTGTTGATGAAACCACCCGTTGGTTTACCCGCTGCATACGCACCGTTTAATGCACTTAGGTCACCTTCGAAGCTGTATTCAGCAGGTGCAAGTGATTTTAAGGTTACATCGAATGACTTAGTATCAGTAAAGTCTTTGTACTTAATAGTTGCAGTTAATGTCACTACTTGGTCGCCAGCAGAGGCGCTAGGTTGAGTAACAACAGCTGTGCCATTAACCGGTTTTAAGTACTCTTCGTTGTTTGACGTCCAGCTAATACCAGATACAAATGGACCTACACGCGGTAACTCAAAGCTTTCACGTACTGCCGATACATCACCTAAATCAAGCGCATCAGTAATGAAGCTCTCAAATTTAGTCGGATCTGTCAGGTTATTGATAGCCGCACCATTAATATCTAGGCCGTTTAGCGCGTAGTCATAAACGATGAATTCATCAATTTGACCTTGGAAAGGTAAGTCCCAACCGTAGTTCACACCAAGGGCAAAGTTACCTGTTTGTTCGCTAAAGAAGTCAGGGCGAGGCATCGAACCTGCACGTACACCATCACGATAAAGTGTTGCAGTGCCATTAGCATAAGTGATTGCAATGTGATTCCAATCCATTACCGCTGGAGAGTCAGAAATGATTTGGTTCCACATATCAGTGCCATCATCAGCTAAATAACGGCTCCATAGCATTGGTGTTGACGTAAAGTGTGTACTACCTGGGATCAAGCTCATCCAACGTGCATCAGACGTTGATGCGAAGAATGTAGGCGTAAAGTTAGTTAGTACAGTTGGCTTAAACCAATACGAAATAGTGTACTCATCGCCTGTTACTAACTCATCAGGTAAACGTACGCCCGTTGCACCGTCAAAGTTAAATGCTTTACCTGTTTGACCTTCTGCGTATGCAGCTGTACCAGTACCCACATTTAACATGTTATTATCTGTTACGCCCGCATCATCAAGGTTACCTAAACCATCACTTAGCGAATCTTCGAATGCATAGTGTGCAATCGCATTTTTAAACTCTGGTCGCGCTTTTAGATTTACATTAAATGTTTTAGTCGTGCTTTCACCGTTTAAAGAGATATTAGCCGTTAAAGTAACCGCTTTATCACCGCGATCTGGCGTTGGAATGAATACTGAGCCTTCACTGGTGATGTAGTATTCATCACTGCTTTCCCAGTTAATTGCAGCACCGTCTTTACCTTTGGTTGGTAATGAGTAGCCTTCGTCAGCAATTGATAATTCAGTTTTGATATCAAGTGCTTCTTGAACAGTGCCCAGCACGTTTGCAGTATCCGTAATTTCATCACGTTTACTTGCCCAAATGGTAGCGCCTTCGCTTGATGTAGCTGATACAGTGACAGCCATTGCTTTAGTTGCATCATCCCATTGCCATTTAGCCACGCCAAAGTAAGTACCAGAATCTAACTCAAGTTTAATATTTGAGTCATCAATCATGTACCAGATACCTGGATCATCACCGGTTACTGAGTGATCTTCGTTTAAAGCAATATGCATTGAGCGAATAGCATCTGTATTTACATCATTGCCATGGTTGATAAATTTGTAATAGCCGTAAAGCTCATCTGCCACAACCATGTTGTCGCCTTCAAGCGGCACATAACGTTGTGGAGAAGCCATAGGCCAACCTAATGAGTTAATGAACATTTCATGTACGCGAACTTGGTGCGCTTCTGAAATGGTTGGGAACTCAGTCGATGTTTGCGGGAAACGCGTATGCGTAACTAAGATATGACGACCTGTCGCTTCATCGTAGTAAGCAGAGTTATGGCCCGGTGATTGGTAGCCCCATGCTGGTGCTGTTTCGCCAAGTTCTTGCGTGTACTCAAAGCCGCCCATTAGTTTTTCGCCGACCTCCAGACCGCCGATAGCTGCAATGTCATTACCTGCGTTATCTAGATAAGGGCCATCCGGTGTTTTTGAGCGAGCAACACGGATGTTGTAGCCACCATTAAGATCAAAACCAGCAACAGAGAAGAATAGGTAGTAGTATTCACTTTCTGGGCTGTACATGACAAATGCACCTTCCATCGCACGGAAGTCACCGCCAACTAGCTTTTTACCATAGCCTTGACCTGCTTCTGGCATACCTGTTTCTTCGTCCATTGCTAGCACGAAAATACCGCCAGAGTATGAGCCGTAAACCATCCAAAGTTTGCCATCAGCATCATAGAAAGCTGCAGGGTCAATGGCGTTAGGATCAACGGCACCATTCCATGTTGTCTGGCCATTATCAAGTGGGTAAGCTGCAAACTCAGCTTCTGTACGATAACCGCTGCGTAAGAAAATACCTTTGTTTGTATACGGACCTTCGATATTGTCAGCTTCAGCTAAACCAAGGTAAGAGCGGTTCCAGCATACTTCATCAACAACATCTGGTGTATCTGGGTTATCTTGTGCACAATGATTATAGTAGAACCAGAACTTGCCATTTGGCGCCTGAATAACATCAGCAGCCCAGTTTCCTGTGAAACCGTCTGTCCATTCAATGCCTTCGGCAATTTCACCTGTGTAGTTGTAATCAAATAATGGGCTTTCATTAACGGCTTCGTTAGCTGAAAGACTCGAAATCATTTCCCAGTTCAAGAGATCAGTCGATTTAGCGGCAGCAAGGTGTGACCCGAAAATATAATATGTGTCGTCGACTTTAACGACAGAAGGATCGTGCACGCTTACATTGGTAACCATTACACTACCTGATTCAGTGTATTCAACACTGCTGCTTACAGTCGGTTTTGCACTTTGCGGGTCGGCAACCGCTGGTGCTGTGTCAAGCTTAGTACCATCTTCTTTGCCACAACCTGTCACAGCCAAAGAGCAGGCTATGACCATGGCTAATTTATTTAATTTCATTTTATGTGTCCTCTTGAAACTGGGATTCATTTTTTTATTCGATTGTTGTCAATAAAATTGCCGCGCGCCTATATCAAACTAATAAGAACGTAGTATTGTAATTTTATAGTACGATTTAAAATGTGCAAATACTTTTGCAAAGGTAATTGATATGTAAATATGAAGTATCAGTGTTTACAATATGTACAGCGTGATTTTAATTTTTTCAAGTTGCCATTTTTGGCGTTTTTTTCGCTGTTTTTGCGCTATTAGGGAAGTTTTTGCTTATCTGAAAGTGGGGATTTTCCGTTAAATTTGCTTATTTGTATTACATTTTAGCATTAAAAAGGGCTCTTAAAGAGCCCTTTTTGATATTACTTGTCTTGTTTACTCAGACCTTCAGTGGTCATGATAATGCGCTTAAGTGTGCCATCTTCGTTGTAGTAAAGTGGCTCAATCGCCACTGAACGACGAAAACGCCCGCCACTTGGTTTGCCATCAATCGGTGGTACGGCACCCGTATGGTAAATAAAGTAGTCTTTACCTTTGTATTCGATAATTGATTGGTGGTTGGTTTCGCTGTTACCGGCTATCTCATTCAAGATACCTTTATATTCCCACGGTCCATGAATGCTTTTGCTCATGGCATAACAGATCTTCTCTGGGAACTCACATGCGTACGAAACATAGTAATTGTCGTTTTTCTTATGAACCCATAGCGCTTCGGTAAAGTTTGGTAAATCAAGCGTTTTAATTTCACCATCAAGAGACAGTAAGTCGTCGCTCAGCTTTACGTATTTTGGCATTAGGTTACCAAAGAACATGTAAGTATCGCCATTTTCTTCTGTATAAATAGCCGGGTCGATGTCGTCCCAATCATTTGGCGTGTGCTTGGTCATATCATCAGTAACAAGCGCGTGACCAATCGCATCTTTAAAAGGGCCTGTTGGTGATTTAGAAGTCGCAACACCAATTGCAAAACCTGGTTTTGTATCGTTGTGGCGAACTGTGGTAAAGAAATAGAAAGTGCCATCACGCTCAATCATGTGTGAAGCCCATGCTTCACCTTTAGCCCATTTAAAGTCTGTTGCTTTCATGATTGGGCCGTGTTTTTTCCAGTTCACCATATCTGTTGATGAAAAGGCTAACCAGTCGTGCATTTCAAAAAACACGTCATTATTAGGGGCTTCATCATGGCCTGTATAAAGGTATACGGTGTCATTGTGAACAAGTGCCGCAGGGTCTGCAGTAAATACATCGGTAAATAATGGGTTTTGTGCAACAGCTAAGCTGCTCGAAAAAAGTAATGGTAGCGCCAACGCTTTCAATTTCTTCATGAGTGTCCTCTGTGACTAATAATTGTTGTTCGAACTGCAGCTTTTGTACTTAGAGCTCGCTCTAAATGACCAGATAATACACAGTGTATGCCTGATTATACTGAGTAACTGATTGTTTACATCGAAACAAACCAGTAAAAGTGCAGCAAAAAATAACTCTATATTGTATTATTGTATTTTTATCATAGTAGCATCAAAATACGCCGGGTAAATAACTTGTTAGCCCTTTTTTTGTCGCTCTGGATGAACTAAAGACAAATTAAACAAGCAAACAAATAAACGCTAAGTGACTGATAATAATGGGTCTATATAAATTCCCAAAATAAAAGCGCAGCCCTTTTTGAGTTTGTAACGTGTTATAATTACAACGTTTTTTGTAAACATAATGGCACTAATTTTAATTTGGCTTTTTGAGTTGACTGTCAAATAATCATACAATATGATTAAAGTTCAGGCAGCAATGTATTAACATAATAAAATGTAGACACACTCGCGCACCGTTTTGACAACACACGATGCACAATGCAGTGGTCACTCTTCGGTAACTGAATGGGGAAAGTTCAGCGGACCGATATAACTATAATTTGGAGAACACCGCTTATGTTTAAAAGAACACACATAGCCAGTGCTGTAGTTATGGCATTTACCTGTCAATTTGCTTTTGCACAGGAGGAAGCACCAAACACTCCTGAGAATAACGTCGATGAGATGGAGGTTATTCAAGTATCAGGTATTCGCGGCAGTTTAAACAAAGCGCTAGATGAAAAACGTGCAAGCGTTCAAATCGTGGATGCAATTGTTGCTGAAGATATTGGTAAATTCCCTGATAACAACGTAGTTGAAGCACTACAACGTGTGACAGGTGTACAAACAACAGGCCGTGGTGCTGGTGAAGTAAGTGCGGTTTCAATCCGTGGTCTTACTGATGTTAATACCACAGTTAATGGCCGCGCTATCTTTACAGGTGCGGGTCGTGATGTGGCGCTGCAAGACATTCCTGCAAGTTTACTTTCAGGCGTAACAGTTTATAAAACCCGTTCGGCGGATCAAATTGAACGTGGTATCGCAGGTGCGATTGATATTAAAACCCACCGTCCTTTCAACTTCGAAGGTGAAAAAGTTGTTTTAGCGGCACGTGCGATTTACTCAGATCAACCAGATGAAGTTGATCCAAATATCAGTGCATTACTTTCTAATCGTTGGGAAATCGACGGTGCTGGTGAGTTTGGTGCACTTTTCAATATTTCTTATGCTGAAACACATTACCGCGATGACACCATCACAGCGGGTGCAGCGTTCCCATTCTTTACTGATAAACCACAGTACAACTACTCACCGTACTCACGTGTACCAAATGAATTTTGGACTCAAGGCACTGAGTTAGGTCTACCGACTGCGGCAGGTTCTACTTTAGACGTAAATGGTGAGCCAACTGAATACCTACTTGCACGTGATGCTATTTTTGGTACTTCATTCACTGGTCTTCGTAAGCGTCCAGCTGCGTCTGTCTCTTTACAGTGGGCACCAGATGAAACCCTAGAAATCACAGCTGAAGGCTTCTACACAGGTTACGAAAACGAATCGCAAAACGCGATGTGGTTCTCAAATACATTCGAAAACGGTAACGGCTTCATTGAAACTCCAACGGTGTTTGATGGCACTAATGTGGTTAAAGAAAAGCAAGCGATTGGCGCTGGCGGTTTCCAAAGTGGTGACTACTCGTACGGTAAAACAGATAGCTACTTATATGCGCTAGGTGCCGAGTGGCAAGCAAGCGATTACCTAACCATTAATACAGAAGTCGTTTACCAAGATAGTGAGTACGAAACAGACTTCTTCGCAATGCGTTTTGACCGCACTGCATATGGCTTAGATGTAGACTTTAACGATAAAGACGGCGTACCAGGTATTGCGTTTTGGGATGATCCAAACACAGCGGTAAACGAAGCAGATATGGCTGCTATCGAAAACTGGAATGCAGGTACTATTTATGACAATGGCGGCGGTAACGCGGGTGACGCATTAACCTTCACATTTGATGCTGAATACCTAATTGGTGGTACTTATTTTGATAAAGTGAAATTCGGTGGCCGTTACGAAAAACGTACTGCGCAAGAGTACACGCGTGGTCAAGATACTGGCATTGCAAACACATCTGTAGCTAGCTTAATTGAGCAATTAGCTGCAGCTGGGGCATCTGGTGATGGTTCTGGTATTGTGTTCCAAGTTGATGATTATTTCGATGGCCGTGCTGACGTCTTCGACAGCTTTGTAACTGCTGACGGTGGTTACATGCTAGATAACGGTGATGCTGTTCGTAGCGTATACGGCCTTGAAGCTGAAGACGTATACAAAACATTTGATATCGAAGAAAACTCATACGCGCTATATGCCACAACTAACTTCTTCTTAACTGAAGATATCAGCGGTGAGTTTGGTTTACGTTATGTAAGCTACGAGCAAGATATGGACTTTATTGCTGAATCTGGCGGCATGAACTCAAATGTATTTGAAGAAAGCTCAGCAAGTGCTGATAGCAGCGCATTACTACCAAGCTTAGTACTTAACTGGAATATCACTGATGATGTAGTGGGCCGTGTCGCGTACACAGAAACATTACGTATGCCTAACTTTGCTGACTTAAACGCGCTGCAATACTGGTACGATCCATTAACAGAAGGTGCTACATACGGTACTGGTACGGGTGGTAACCCAGAGCTTAAACCAACAGAATCAAAGAACTATGACGTATCACTTGAATGGTACTTCGCAGATACAAGTTCACTTTACGCAGCTTACTTTAAGCGTGAAATTGAAGGCTTAGTTGTTGCGGGTCGTAAGCAAGTAGTGCGCGAAGGCGATGATGGCGTAACACGCCCATATGTATTAAGTGCACCAGTGAATGCTTCAAACGGTGAACTATCTGGTTTAGAAGTTGGTTTAGTTTACTTCCCAGAATACTTACCAGAGTACTTAAACGGTTTTGGTGTGCAAGCAAGCTATACGATGCTTGATTCAGAGCAAGATACACCTGAATTCAATGAGCTAGGTGAAATCTCTGGTTATGTTGATTCACAAATGGCTGGTGTTTCTGATGAATCGTACAGCATCGTAGGTATCTACGAGCGTGACTCATTCGATATGCGCTTATCTTATGTATGGCGTTCTGAGTTCTACACAGGTAATGAAGCGGCAATCTTTGCTAACCCGATTCAATTCTGGAGTCGTCCTGAGCAAAGCTTAGATTTCCAATTTAGCTACAATGTGAATGATGATTTAGTGGTTACTTTTGATGCAACGAACATCCTAGATGACGTATATCAAAACTACTATGGTGAAGGTAACGACAACCTGTTTAACTTTGGTAACGGTATCTACTCACGTACATTCGCACTTGGTGCACGTTATTCTTTCTAATTTTCTTAAATAGACCCAAAAACCCCGGCTTAGCTGGGGTTTTTTATTGGTTTTTATAAACCAAACCATCGGTCGAAAAGAGTTGCGATTTAATAAGTATGATAATACTATTAATTAGATTAGCATTAAATTTACAAAAATAACGAACGCAATGGCCAAGCTGTGTAATATCTAGGGCTATAAATTTATTTGATACGCAATGTTGAAAGCTTTTTAGCATTGCTTGAAATAGTGAGCGGCGGCTCATTATTGACCAATTAGGGTGTTGTTGTATGGAATCTCAAAAGTTATCCGTTGTAGAAAAGGTCGGCTTTGGCGCCGGCGACATGGCAGTAAATGTCATGGTTGCAGCGTTATTCTATTTTATGTCTTTCTTTTACACCGATATCTACGGACTTGATCCGGTTGATATGGGTGTGTTGTTCTTAGTGGCGCGTTTTGTTGATGCCTTTACCGATCCATTAATGGGGGTGATCACCGACAAAGTGAAAACCCGTTGGGGTCAGTTCCGGCATTGGTTCTTATTTTTATCTGTGCCTTATGGTTTATCGGTCGTACTGTTATTTACCACGCCTGATTTCGACTACAACATGAAGTTAGCTTGGGCTTATGCCACGTACTTGTTTGCGACCTTGATGTTTACCGGTGTTGCTATTCCTTATATCTCTTACATTGGTGTATTAACTGCCGATCCTAAAGAGCGTTTGTCAGCTAATGGTTACCGTATGTTCTTCGCTAAGATTGCCAATGTAGTGATCGTATTTTCAGTGCCGCTACTTGCCTCATATTGGGGAGATGGCAGCTTGTCGTATGGTTATAAACTGGCAATGGCATTGGTATCGGCATGTGCCGTAGCACTATTTTTGTTTTGCTTCTTTACTACTCGCGAACGTATTACCCATGAGCCACAAACCGAAGGCGTACTTACGCAATTAAAAGTACTTATTAAAAACGACCAATGGTTACTACTGTGTGCAGCATGTGTGCTTGGTACGCTTGGCTATGCGATTCGTGGCAGTGTTGCTATGTATTACGCAACCTATTACTTAGGTGTACCAGATTTAGCAGGTGCCTTTACCAGTGCAGGTATTGCAGCATCTATTGTCTCAATGGTGGCAAGTACGTGGATCACCCAGCGTTACTGTAAAATGAAGCTATTCCGTCAATCACAAATTGCCGTGCTATTTATTTCATTACTAATGTACTTTGTAGTGCAGCCTGGCGATGTAATGACGGCGTTTGTGCTTTATATCATCTTGTCATTTGTGGTTGATTTACATGCGCCAGTGTTCTGGTCTGCCATTGCTGAAGCCGTTGATTACGGTGAAATTAAAGACGGCGTTCGTGCATCAGGTCTATCGTTTGGTGGTATTTCATTCTGCCAAAAAGCCGGGGGCGGTTTAGCGGGCTTAGCGGGTGGTTTATTACTGGCATTTTTTGAGTACAAGCCTAACGTTGAGCAAACCGAATTTACCCTAATGGGCTTAGCACTGATGCTAACTATCATTCCTGGTGTATTCCACGCCTTGCTAGGTCTGATCTTGAAAAAATACAAAATTACCGATGAGTACTATACGGATATGGTTATTCATAAACGCCTACCAAAATAACCACTCTTTAAACGCACACACTAAATAAGTGTGTGCGCTTTGCTCTTTAAAATAACAATTCGCTGGGAGACAACAGTATGAACACATTCAAAGTTAGCTATTTGGCAAGCGTTTGCGCTGCAATATTAACTGTGACCGGTTGCAGTGAGCTGCCAACAGACAGTAAACAAGCCGCTTCTGTGGAGCATGCTGAACATACCAGCGAACAACATTTATTTGCCCTAAATCAAGTAAGTTTAAGCGCCAGCCCGTTTTTACATGCGCAGCAAACGAATGTGCGTTATTTATTAGCTCTTCATCCTGATCAGCTGCTTGCTCCTTACCTGCGTGAAGCCGGCCTTGAGCCAAAAGCGCCTAACTATGGCAACTGGGAAAGCACTGGCCTTGATGGCCATATTGGTGGTCATTACCTTTCTGCCTTGAGTCTTGCGTGGGCAGCCACCGGTGACGAAGAATTAAAGCAGCGTTTAGATTATATGCTAAGCGAGCTGGAGCGCGCCCAACAAGCCACAGGTGGTTACTTAGGTGGTATTCCAAATGGCGATGAAATGTGGCAGCAGATTGAAAAGGGTGAAATCAAAGCCGACTTATTTAGCTTAAATGACCGCTGGGTACCGCTTTATAACATCGATAAAATTTTCCATGGCTTGCGTGATGCATATGACGTAGCCGGTAGTGATAAAGCCAAACAAATGCTATTTAAGTTAGGCGAATGGTTCTTAGCGACCACTGCAAAGCTAACTGATGAACAAGTTCAACAAATGCTGTATTCAGAGCATGGTGGCTTAAATGATGTGTTTGCTGACATGTACTTTATTAGTGATGATGAGCGCTACTTAAAGCTAGCCCGCCAGTTTTCTCATAACATCATTATCGAACCTTTATTACACAAAGAAGATAAGTTAACGGGCCTGCATGCCAATACGCAAATTCCAAAAATTATTGGCATGTTGAAAGTAGCAAATGCCAGCGATGATGAAGCATGGCAGCAAGGTGCTGACTTTTTCTGGAAAACAGTCAGCCAAGAGCGCTCAGTATCAATTGGCGGTAACTCAGTACGTGAGCATTTTCATGATAAAAGTGACTTCACGCCAATGGTTGAAGATGTTGAAGGCCCTGAAACCTGCAACACTTACAACATGATGAAACTAAGTAAGTTATTGTTTTTAAAAAGCGGTGATACGCGCTATTTAGACTATTATGAGCGCGCCACATATAACCATATTTTATCATCACAACACCCAGAGCATGGTGGTCTTGTTTACTTTACCTCAATGCGTCCTGGTCATTACCGTATGTATTCTTCAGTGCAAGATTCAATGTGGTGTTGCGTAGGCTCAGGTATTGAAAATCACAGCAAATATGGTGAGCTGATTTATAGCAATACTGGCAAAGAGCTATGGGTGAACTTGTTTATTCCAAGCACGTTAAATTGGCAACAGCAGGGTTTGCAGATCACGCAAGACAGCCAATTTCCAGATGATAACAAGGTTTCACTGACCGTGAATCGTTTGTCTGAGGGGCAAAGTGCTGAGTCGGTAATTCATATTCGTAAACCGTCTTGGCAGCAAGGTGAGCTGAGCTTTACTTTAAATGGACAGGCTGTAAGCGCAACCGAAAAAGACGGTTACTACAGCATCAGCCATGCATGGCAAAGTGGTGATAAGCTTGCCTTTGAGCTTAACCCTAAGCTTTATACTGAGCAGCTCCCTGATGGTCAGCATTATTATTCGGTGATGTACGGACCTGTTGTAATGGCCACCAAAGTACAAGCATTTGCCAATGAAAAGCTTAACTTTGTTGCTGATAATAGCCGCATGGGCCACATTGCTGCAGGGCCGACTTGTCCGCCAGAGGCTCTACCAATTATGCTGAGCGAACCAGAAAAATTTATTGCCGATCTCACTCGTAAACCGGGCCAAGAGCTCGCATTTATCGCCGATAAAAATGTGGCGATTGCTAAACAAGGTATCGATAACACTAAGAGCACAGAGCTAATTCCGTTCTTCCGCTTACACGATAGTCGCTATCAAGTGTATTGGCCGCAGCAAAGCGAAGCTGAGTTCACGCAATTTGTTGCCGATGCAAAAGCGGCTGAGCAAGCGAAAGAGCAGCTTCGTTTATTAACCGTGGATCAAATTACACCGGGTGAGCAACAGCCAGAAGTTGAACACGACTTTAAAGGTGAAGGAACCCGCGCAGGTGTTAATAATGGCCACCATTGGCGCGATGCGACAGGTTGGTTTGAGTATCAGCTTAGTAACCCAGAACAAAAAGCGGTTGCTTTGCGTGTTCGCTATTTTATTGGCGATGTGAATCGTCATTTCTCAATTAATTTAAATGGTGAGCAATTAGCAGCAGTTAGTTTGCCTGTAGGTAAACCAACTGATGAGTTCTACACCATTGATTACCCGTTAACAGAAGCAATGAAAAAGTCGAAAACGCTGACCTTACGTTTTGCTGCCGACAAAGACTCTGTTGCCGGTGGTATCTATGGTATTCGTTTAATTAACGCACAATAAAGAGTTGGCTATGTTAAGCAACAATGTGTTTGCGACGGCTAAAGAGCATGTTTTACCGTCGCTTTTAGATAATAGCGCTGAGCAACACAGTTTTTACCGAACACCGACAGGGCTTGGTTATCGAGTAATTGAGCAAGGTCAGGGGGATAAACCTAGTTGGGATGCCACAGTGACTGTACATCAACGGGTTACCCTTAAAAATGGTCGGGTGTTGTTCGACACTCGCAAGCAAGGCGCTGCTGTAGAGTACGAAATTGCAGAGGCGATAGTGGGCTTGCAAGAAGCGTTGCAATTAATGAATAAAGGCAGTCGCTTTGAGGTTTTAATCCCTGCACACCTTGCGCGCGATGTGTACAGCTCATTTATTGATAAAAAGCATCAGCAAGGTTGTCAAAGCCCCATGCTAGTTGATATTACCTTGGTTGATTTTAATTAATAATATCTAACTGGAGCCTCAAGCTAGCTCGCTTGAGTAAATAAAAAACCTGCAATTTGCAGGTTTTTTTGGTTTGAATAATTACTTTGTGAGCTTGGTTTTGAGCTTATTTAGGTCGGCGGGGTTAACAACCGGCCAATCGTTTTTCCAGCTCATAGGTAAAATACGTAGCTTTTGCACGCCGTTGTCGGCTGTTTCGTAGGCGTGTAATACTAAATAGTCTTTACCATCAAAGGTGTATGCAGCATTGTGGCCAAGAGCAGCCCAATCTTTATTACCTTCAATAACTAAGCTACCACCGCCATCAACCATAGATCGACCTTGCTGATCTAAATATGGCCCTTCAACGTTTTTGCTGCGACCTACGCGTACATTGTAAGTACTTTTTACCCCTTGGCAGCACTTATCAAATGATACAAATAGGTAATAATAGCCATTCTTTTTGAAGATATAAGGTGCTTCAATCGGACCATGTTCCGTGTTTGGACGACTCGCAATGTGGTGCCATTTTTCAGGTTTTGCTAAGCGCACCATGTCATCATCAAGTTGTACTAGTTTTAAACCGCCCCAAAACGAACCAAAGCTCATCCACGGTGTACCGTTATCATCTTCAATAATCGCAGGGTCGATAGCGTTCCAATCGTCACGCTCTGGCACAGACTCGACTACAATACCGTAGTCAATCCACTTGTAATCAGGTGACGATGGGTCAAGAGTTTCGTTAACTGTTACACCAATTGCCGAAGTGTTTTTGCCAAATGCAGAGACTGAGTAATAAAGGTAAAACTTACCATTTTTCTCGTACACATCGGGTGCCCATAAGTGGCCACCAAAATTAGGTGACACGCGTTTTGCCCAGCTAGGCTCGTCTTTAAATACCCGGCCTGTAAGTTTCCAGTTGGTTAAATCTTTAGATTCATAATAGGTAATACCAGGGCCTGTGCTAAATACATAATATGTATCGCCTTCTTTCGCCATCACTGGGTCGTGTACTTCAACTTGCTTTGCAGATACGGCTGCGGCAGAAAAAAGTAGCCCTGTTGAAAGCCACTTCATCGCTTGTGTCACGTTACTTACGGGTCTCATGCTTGAATACCTTTTGTTGTTTTAACTCTTGTGTTCATCCAGCTACTATATAATATGTAATACAATATTAACAATAAAATCGAGACGAAATACAGGACACATTATGCTCAAAAAAATATCTCGGCTAACGCTTGTTAGTGCGTTAAGCGCCTCGTCATTGTCAGCCCTTGCTGATGCTAATAGTAGCAAGACTTTAGCGCCTATTGATAACCCCATTGTACTTAAACGTGCCGATCCTTGGTTAGTTCGCGATGATAAAAGTGGCTGTTACACGTTTATAGGTAGTTCGCCGAAATTTGATGAAATTGAGCTGCGCCAAGCTTGTCGTTTAAACGATTTAAAATTAGCTGAGCCGAAGGTTATTTGGCAAAAGCGTGATAAAGGCCCTATGAGTGTCAATATTTGGGCCCCTGAGCTACATCAGATTGATGGCAGTTGGTATATCTACTTTGCCGCAGGTGATATCGAAAAGCCGTTTAGTATTCGCATGTATGCACTTAAGAACGACAGTGCTAACCCGATGCAAGGTGAGTGGCAAGAAATGGGGCAAGTCACCAGCCATCTTGATAGTTTTTCGCTTGATGCCACAAGTTTTACGCACAAGGGTAAGCGTTATATGATTTGGGCGCAGCAGAACCAACCTGCAACCTATAACTCAGCTTTATGGTTAGCTGAAATGGACTCACCAACATCAATTAAAGAACCGATTATTGCGATTACAGAGCCAACTCTTGATTGGGAAGTGCAAGGCTATAAGGTGAACGAAGGTGCTGCAGTCATCACCCATGGCGATAAAATATTTGTCACTTATTCAGCCAGTGCCACCGATCATCGATATGCAATGGGCTTGCTATGGGCAGATGTGAATGCTGACTTACTTGACCCTGCTAGCTGGCATAAAAAGGCTGAGCCGGTGTTCACCACCAATGCTGAGCTAGGTCGTTTTGGTCCCGGCCACAACAGTTTTGTGAAAGCTGAAGATGGTGTAACCGATTTAATGATTTATCACAGTCGTGATTATAAAGAGCTCAAAGGCACACCACTTACAGATCCTAACCGCCATGCGCGAGCACGTATTATTACGTGGGATAAAAACGGTTTTCCAGTGTTTTCACCTGAACTCGCTGATTAAAAAAGGGCGCCAATTGGCGCCCTACAACTTTGGGAACGAACGATTACCAGAAGCGGTAGTAAATAAAGGCAGTAATACCAATAATACCCGCGGTATGAATGTAATCCCACTTATCTAAGCCGGCAGCTACTTCTTTCATAGTTGCTTTATCTAGGCTTGAGAAAGTAAGACCTTTCAATTGTTCTTCGTCTGCTTGTTTGGTGAACATACTTACCACAATCATAATCGCAACGACCACGACAAATAGCAGAATACAGTAATATAACCAGTTCATTGTGGTGATCCACGCAAACGATGAACCTGTTAAATCATCTTTAAATGGCAGTAACACTAAGCGGATCATACCCAGTACAAACCCTGATACTAAGCCCACAAAACCCGCTGTTGGAGTGATGCGTTTACTACATAAACCTAGTAAGAATACCGCAGCAATACCCGGTGCAATAAGAGACTGCACACTTTGCAAGTATTCATAAAGAACATCGGCAATTAAGCTCATCACGGGTATCCATAGAAGGCCTAAAACAACAATCACGATAGTGGCAATGCGGCCTACTTTAAGAAGGTGCTTCTCAGTTGATTCTGGTTTGAATTTTTTATAGAAATCAATGGTGAACAAGGTCGCTGATGAGTTAAATAATGATGCTAAAGAGCTCATAAGAGCCGCTACTAAACCACCAATTACAATTCCCTTAACACCAGCAGGTAATAGCTCAGCAACTAACGTTGGGAAGGCTTGGTCAGCACTTTCATAGCTAATAATACCTTTAACATTTAATGCGTATGCAATCATGCCCGGTACTAAGAAGATAAATACAGGAAGTAGCTTTAAGTAACCGGCAAACATGGTACCACGACGGGCTTCTTTAATGCCTTTTGCAGATAAAACACGTTGTACGATGTATTGGTCTGTACACCAATACCAAAAGCCAATAATGAATGAACCAAACACAATGCCAGGCCATGGGAATTCAGCATCTGAAGCACTACGAATAAGGTGCATATTAGCATCGTTGATACGCTCAACTTCTGCCCAGCCACCTACTTTATCTAAACCAACAACTAATATGACTAAGGAGCCAATAATCAGCACAGGGGTCTGCAACACCGAGGTCCACATGATGGCTTTCATACCGCCAAGTACCGTATAAATACCAGTGATCACCACAAGGCCAATGGCTGAAATCCAAAAGAAATCGATACCCCAAATACTCTCAATACCTAAGATCGTTTTAAACGCGATACCACCGGCATACACTGTCACCGCAACCTTGGTTAATACATAACTAATCAATGAGATAACAGATAAGAAGGTACGTGATTTAGAGTTAAAGCGGCGCTCAAGGAACTCTGGCATGGTGTAGACTTTACTACTCCAATAAAAAGGCACGAAAATCCAACCGAGTAGTAGAATGATCCACGATTGCATTTCCCAGTGAGCCAGTGCCATACCCGATTGTGCACCTGAACCTGAAAGGCCCACTAAATGTTCCGAGCCAATGTTTGATGCGAAAATAGAGGCACCAATCACTAACCAACTTGCATTACGACCCGCTAAAAAGTAATCAGCGGTGTCTTCTTCTTTTTGTCGCATAGACATCACGACAACGCCAAGTAACAGGACAAAAAATCCTGCTAGCACTGCCCAGTCTAAGGTACTTAGTTCGACCATCGTGTGTTCCACCTAATTTTGAAAGAGAATTTTTGCTTTTTTAGTTGTCTAATAAAAATATTATATTATAAATAGGCCAAGTGAAAGAGATTTGTTAAAATAAGGTGACACTATGTAGTTGAAATGGTGACTTGATTGCGCAATTTATAGACACTTGTATTAGGCTATTTTTTGTTTGTTATTGATTTTAATCAATTATTTCCAGGATGACGGAATAGCTTTATAGATGTATCATATTACTCAGATCTTTTGAGGAACACACATGGCGCGCTTAGAAAATTTAAACCTATCACAACAAGTTACCAATGAGCTTGGTAAGGCAATTATTGTTGGAGATTATAACTCTGAAACGGGGCTACCAACCGAAGCACAATTATGTGAAGTGTATGGTATTAGCCGCACAGCTGTTCGTGAAGCAGTGAAAATGCTTGCAGCAAAAGGACTGATTTCTTCTCGTCCACGACAAGGTATTCGTGTTGAGTCGGCGGATAACTGGAATTTATACGATACAAGCGTATTAAAATGGTTGTTAGAAAGCAGCCCATCGCTGTACGTACTAAAAGAATTCTTACAAGTGCGCTTGGCGATTGAGCCACAAGCAGCAGCACTTGCAGCAAGAAGAGGCGACCAAGCAGCCATTGCAGAAATTAAAATTGCACTCGATAAAATGCAAGCGGCAGCAGAAGAGCCAGAAGGCGTAATGCATGAGCCAGATCTTGCCTTCCACACTGCAATTTTACATGCCAGTGGTAACCGTTTCTTCTATCAATTACGTGATTTTATTAGCACCGCATTACACGTGAGTATTCAACATACTACACCTGCTAAGGGCAATAAGAAGGCCATCGCTGAAGAGCACTTTAAAGTGTATAACGCGATTGCAAGCGGCGATCCTGAGCGTGCTAAAAACATGATGACGTACATGATTGATGAAGCAATGGCGTTTATTGAAAAAGAAATCGCTGATAAAGAAGCGGCTCAATAAGTATCGCTTTTTGACGTTGTAATTACTTTAAAACAAAAGGTTATCATGCCAAATTCAAACGAGCTAAAAACAGTTTACCCAAGCCTTGTTGGTAAGAGTGTGTTTATTACTGGCGGTGCATCGGGAATTGGTGAAGTAATGGTAACGCGGTTCTGCGAGCAGGGCGCGAAAGTCACCTTTGTTGATATTGCAACCGAGCAAAGCGATGCGTTATGTGCGAAATTAGCTGGTAAATATGAGTTTGACCCGCAATTTATCCATTGCGATATTCGTGATGTAGAAGCCTTAAAAGCGGCCATTGAGCAAACTCGTCAGCAACAGGGTGACATTGGTGTGCTAATTAATAATGCAGCCGATGACACCCGTCATGCCGCTGAAAATATGGATGTGAAATATTGGGAAGATAAGTTTGCTGTTAACTTACGCCCGTGTTTCTTTTCATCGCAAGCTGTGGTTGAACAGATGCAGCGTTTAGGTGGTGGTAGCATTATTAATATGGGGTCGGTTAGCTGGCGTATTAAGCAAACAGGTATGCCGGCTTATACAACTGCCAAAGCGGGGATCGAAGGTTTAACCCGTTCATTGGCTGCTTCATATGGTAAAGATAATATTCGTGTGAATTCACTGGTTCCGGGGTGGGTGATGACTGAGCGCCAAATTACTCATTGGCTAACCCCAGAAATGATTGAAGATGTTCGTTTAAGTCAGTGTATCAACGAAACAATTCAACCAGATCATGTAGTGAATGCCGCGCTATTCTTGGCCGCTGATGATAGTTGCATGATGACAGCACAATCACTGATAGTGGATGCAGGTTGGACTTAACTAAATTGTCAGTTGCATTAACTTAAAGCAAAGAAAAAATTTTACACAATTCAAATGATACTATAATAATAAATAATTATTTAAAACATTTGAAATCTCATAGTTAGGAAGGTGGTAAGAAAGTTTGACCGACTTTGTGCTTGTTTATTTAATTCTGATTATTGGCGCTTGCCTGCAAAGTGTTATTGGCTTTGGTTTAGGCATGTTATGTGTGCCAGTGCTTTACTGGTTAATGCCAGAGCTGGTGCCGGGACCAATGATTTTGAATGCGCTGTTTTTAACGTCGGTGTTAATGATTAAACACCGTGGCGCGATAGACATGAAACAAACAGGCATATCCATTATTGGTGGAGCTGTGGGGGTTATCTTTGCTGCTATTGTGATGTTGTATGTCAATGCGAAGCAGTATCAGCTATTGCTTGGGGTGAGTATTTTGGTGGTGGTGGCATTGTCTATCATAGGTATGAAACCGAAAATTTCCACCATTACAAGCTTGCTAGCGTCGATGTCGTCGGGCTTTTTAGGCACCACGACTTCTGCTGGTGGCGCGCCAATGGGGCTGCTCTATCAAGCTGAAGATAAAGACAAAATTAAAGCTAACCTAAGCGCCTTTTTCGTATTTATAAACTTGTTTGGCATTGTTGTACTGATGCTTACAGGCTCTGCCGATATGGCTGATGTGAAGTTGTTCTTTTTCTGCTTACCGGCAATTTTAATTGGCTGGGGCTTGTCGTTTGTGATCAACAATAACCTCAATGAAAAGGCCATTCGCGGCATCATCTTACTGGTTGCTGGTTTATCTGGCCTAGCACTTATTTTCATACACAGATAGAATGAGGATAGTTCAGCAGTTTGTGTAATGAAGCCTATGCTCGATGACACCATTAAAGTAATCATTTCTAGCCAATGCCAATTAGGCGAAGGTGCCTATTTTGCCAAGGCGCATAACTGTTTATTTTGGGTCGATATTTTAGGGCAACGTTTGTTTCGTTTAGATTGCCAATCAATGCGCGTTAGCCAGTTTACTATGCCAGAACCTATTTGCTGGGTGATGGAAACCGAGCAAGGCGAATTAGTAGCAGGCTTTGCTAAAGGTGTTTATAAGCTAAATAGTGAAGACTTTAGCCGCGAGCTAGTTTATGCAATAGATCACGAACCGCTACAAAATCGCTTAAACGATGGCAAAACGTCTCGCCAAGGCTTTGGCTTTTTTGGCTCAATGGACTCTCAAGAGCAAAGCAGTAGTGGCAAGTTATACCGTTTTGGTCATGGCCAGACTCCGACAGCGGTAGATCATGGCTACACTATTAGTAATGGCCCTGCGGTAAGTAAAAATGGCCAGTTTCTATATTCTACAGACTCAGATAAACAAACAATCTACCGCTTCACTCTGAGTGAGCAAGGCGAACTTGCTGATAAACAAGAGTTTATTCGCTTTACTGACAATATGGGCTTTCCTGATGGCATGACCGTCGATAGCGAAGATCATCTTTGGGTTGCCGCATGGAATGGTTATGGCATTTATCGTTTTGCTCCAAGTGGTGAGCAGGTGCAGTTTATTCGCTTGCCCGCACCGCGTGTTACGAGTGTCGCATTTGTCGGCGAGGAGCTCACGCATCTCGCGGTGACAACAGCGGCGGTAGGGCTAGAAGACTCAGTACTCGTTGATTACCCGCACAGTGGGGGCGTGTTTATTCTTGAGCCGGGCGTTAAAGGTATTGCTGAAACGCCTCTAAAACTATAGGTTTTCCATCACTTGATAACGCAATTCGCCAAGAAATGCGCGTGCTGCCGGACCTAGTTTGTCACCATCTTTAAAGAGCAAATGTAACTTAGCGCTGCGACTACTGTTATGAGTTAAATTGAGCGCTTTCATTTGCCCAGCAGCGAGTTGCTTTTCTATCGCAATTTTTGGTAGCCATGCAAAGCCAAGTCCATTACTGATCATATCAATCGAAGTGCGCATATGAGTAACGGTCCAGCGCTGATCGGCACCTAACCAGCCACCATCTTGTTTGTGTTTTTTTGCTGAGTCGCGAACAACAATTTGGCGGTGTGACTTTAAATCTTCGAGAGTGATTTCACGCTCTATCGCATGTAAAGGGTGATCTGGGTGAGCTACAGCGATAAATTCGATATCGCATAATTCTTCGTGAAAGTTTGCCGCTATCGGAAAGCCGGTAATGGCAATATCAACCTGATCGTTTTCGAGCAGCTCATTGCCCCCCATCAGCACAGACTCATGCAGTTCAATACGCAGTTGCGGGTATTGCGACGAAGTATCGTTAAGCACTTTATAAAGCAATTGCTGCGGAAAAATAGCATCAACAGCAATGCGTAATTTACTTTCGATACCTTCACCTAAGGTTTGACCTATGGCCTCAACTTTTGCAGCTTCATCAAGTAAGTAATTGGCACGGCGCAGTATCATTTCACCGGATTCAGTGAGTACTGTTTTACGGCCTTGGATACTGAATAACTTTACATTGAGTGCAGATTCAATCTTACCAACCGCATTATGAATACTCGATTGGCTTTTATGAATGCCTTGTGAGGCTTGGTTGAAGCCTCCAAATTCAACAACAGCACGAAACATGCGCCACTGTTCTAGCGTAATTCTTAGCATGATGTTCCTTTGCTTACTTAACTGCTTAATAGTACCTGTAAATGCTGGAAAAGTTTACTTTTTAGCAGTGGGCAACTCAATATACTCAAGCTCATCACCGGGAATGCTTGCAAAGCGCTGTGCTTGCCAATCTTGTTTTGCTTGCTCGATACGCTCTTTGCTATAAGCAACAAAGTTCCAGTGCAAGTAAGGGACTTTATTGAACTTACTGCCTCCGAGTAAAATAAAGCGGCTGTGCAGCAGAGTCGTTATTTCGTGTTCGCTGTCATCAAGTAGCACAAAGTCGCCTTGGCGATAGCGCGTATCAGCAATACTAATTTCACCGTAAATAACATACACGGCGGTTTCGTGATGAGGGTGCGGTTTAGTTATATGGCTACCTTGCGCGGCTACCGTATCTACATAAAACATCGGCGAGTAGCTTTTCACCGGCGAGCTTAAGCCATAGGCATCACCCACGATAAGTCGCATCAACACGCCTTTTTCTATTTTTTCAGGTAGTTGCTGTTTTTTGATATGTTCAAAGCGCGGTGCTATTTCGGTCATACTCTCAGGTAAAGCAACCCAGCATTGCAGGCCATTGATGTCGTGCTCGCTCGCCCGCACCTCAAGGCTTTCTCTTTCTGAGTGCACTATACCGCGACCTGCTGTCATCCAGTTAACATCGCCGGGTTCTATTTGCAGGCTATTACCTAGCGAATCGCGATGGTATATGCTGCCCGTAAATAAATAAGTGAGCGTTGACAGGCCAATATGAGGGTGAGGCTTTACATTTATGCCTTCACCGCGAGGAAAGTGATTCGGCCCCATGTGGTCAAAAAAGATAAATGGGCCTACCATTTTCTTGTCAAAATGCGGCAAGATGCGTTTTACATCGAGCCCACCAATATCGTGGCTGGTTGCTGTTAATAATTTTGCCATGCTCGCGCCTCTTAAAAATAAACTCAGCCAATAACCTAGGGTATTGGCTGGGATTAATATTATGCCTGACTACGCTTTGAAACTAGTTGATCTAGGCTGATTTTGCCTGCCCCAACACTCGCTAATGCTAAAAAGCCGCCAGCCATTGCAATGTTTTTGTAGAACATTAAAAATTGCATTTGATCATCAAGTTGAAAGTGGAATAACAAAGCACTGACTAGGCTGAAACCAGCAAAAGCGACAGCGGTTAGTTGTGTTAAAAAGCCCAGTAAAATAAATAACCCGCCCACAATCTCAAATGCAATCACAAACGGCAGTAAGAACTCTGGTAAACCTACTGATGCCATGTACTGTGCTGTTGCATCAAAGAATTCTATTTTGCTAAAGCCTGTTAGTAAAAAGATCGCCGATAAACCAATACGTGCCAATAAAGTGCTAATATTTTGTAATTGTGGTTGTGCTGTTATTAAAGTAAAAAGTTTCATAGTAGGTATCCTGTTTAGTTAAGCAGTGTGTCTGCGATGGAGTAACTATAAGTTCACTTTAAAAGAATTAAAAATTGTAAAATTAGTGTCAATCATTCTTTAAAAGAGAATTTAAAAGGAGGTTGAATATGAAGTTGTTGTTATTAATAGGGTTTAGTTTTTCGGTGGCTGTAAGCAGCTTGGTGTTTGCTAATCAAAATTTACCAAATAGCCGTCATTATGAGTTATTAGCTTCAGATATTGCGGTGCAGCAAAGCTGGCAAGTTAAAGACACAATTAAAGGTTATGAGATGCTGGAATATCAAATAAACCTTAATAAAGGCAATACCTTAATGGTTGATTTGGCTCCTTCAAACTCGAGTAACTACTTTAATATTTTACCAAAAGGTAATCCAACCGCTTTGTTTGTTGGCCCGGCAAAAGGAGATCATGCCGAGGTTAAAATTCCTGATAATGGCGATTATGTGATTCGGGTGTTTTTGATGCGCAATGCCGCGCGTCGTGATGAGCAAAGTAACTTTACAGCCGATATCACGGTAATAAAAAGTGCACTAAAAGGCATGCACCCAAGCTGGGATGTCGATGGTGATGGGATTAATGATTGCGAGAAAGACGGTAGCTGCGATCACACTGTTGACTACAGTCTTCCTCGAAAGTCGAATTAGGCCGCGTTTAGGCCTAATTAAGCGTATTATTCAGGCGCCACTTCAAGCGTTGTGAATAATGAGTAGCGTACGTTATCGATATCTGCCTCTGTTGGCTTTTGATCAACAGATGCTTCAATCAGATACATGTCGGCATGAGCGAAAGTCACCGTAAAGAAGCCTTTTTTATCGGTTGTTACTTTAACTTCGTCACGCTCATTACGGTAGCGAGCACTACCACGAACAATAGCAAGCTCAACGTCAGCAGCTGGTTTGCCATCCATTAATAATTGGAACTTAGCCTCTTCACCTGCAAACAGATCGTTCGGGTGAGTTGGGCCTGAAATTTCTAAGCCCTGACCAAGCAATGTTGGCTTAGAAGTGCCATTTCGGCTTACAAAAGTATCAACCGTTGCGATTGATTTTACAGTGCGTACGTCGGTTGCACCTGCCGGTAGGTCTGCTTCTTTTTTACCTGCAAACACACGACCGCGATTACCGTCTTTGTCTTTATAGAAAGTCATCAGCATTGGTTTTTGCTGCATAGCAATATGGTAAGTACCGTCTTGAGATAAAGTCACTGCCGCTGAATTTTTGCGTTTTAAGTAGTATGCGCGAATTGTTTCTTCAACCGGTTTACCATCTGGAGCAAGGGCAATTAATAGGTTGTCGTCGTACTCTGCGCCTTTTTCTTTCGGGCGGTATGCTTTATCTGGGCTAAACAACTCATTTGAAATACTGGCATCGATCATCACATAGTGAGTTTTCTCACCTGATAAAGAAGTGTGAGATGGCATTAACCAACGGGCATGTGCTTGTGCATAGCCAGACGCGATTGCTGTGAAGGTCACTGCGCCAATCAGCGCTGTTTTTAATAATTTTAATTTCATTGTTTGTCCTTAATTACTGGTAATGGTAACAAAGCTAGTAGCGAACTCTTTTTCGCCTTTAATTGTGACTTTGCCGTCTTTCGTTAAGTCGATTTCAACGCGGGTGTAATCTCGGCCACCTTCTTCACGAACAACCTCGACATTAAGCAGGTAGCTACCAGGTTTAACTGGATTACCTTTTAAATCTTTTCCTTGCCACTCAATGGTATAAGTACCAGGGCGTTTTGTTGCACCCGTCACACCATCGAAGTTGTCGTTGCTACGGCCGGCTTTTCGCCACCATTGACGTAAGTCTTTAAACCATTCAGCTTTTTCGACCCAAAGTGCAATAGTGGTAACGTGTTTACGTTCAGGTGTTTCTAGCCATAGCGCCACGTAAGAGCGATGATATGGGGAAACATCTAGCTCTGGTAAGGTGAACTCAACGGTTAGGTTGGCGTCTTTTGCAAAGCTCAGTGGGCTGAATAAACAGCTGATCAACAGAGCGGCGATTAAGTGGGCTTGTTTCATTAAGATACTCCTTTAAGTTGAGGCACCCAAACTAGATAAATGACCAAAGGCGTGGCAACACCAACAAGCGTTAACCAAAGGCCTGCGGCCCGTTTTTTACGGTTTTGAAAGAGAATAATTAATCCGGTGATGGCAAACAGAATCATCAAAACAGCCGAGATATCAATGACCCAGCTCCATGCTTTACCTGTATGGCGGCCTTTGTGTAGGTCGCCAATCAGGCTCATAAAGCCACCGGTTTGATAATCAATATTAAGTTCGCCCGTTTGAAAATCGATTTCGGCGTAAGCAAAGCCTGCTGGCAGCGGGTAGTCGAGCATCACCAAAGCATCTTCTTTTTCCCACTCAATACTTTTTACATTACTGAGTGAAAATTGCTGCTGCATGTACTGTTCTATATCAGGGTATAGGCTCGGTAACGTGTCGAGATTAGCTTGTGCTTTTTCGAATAACTCCGCAGAAACAAGTAGTTGGTTCTGACCATTATGTTTATCATTTTCGAGCCAACTAACGTGATTCAGAATAATGCCGCTGACACAAAATAAAATAAGTAAAAAGAATAGGGCAGTTGAAAGGTATATATGTAAGGCGCGGCTTACACTATAAAAGCTGCGTTTATTTAAAGAAAACATAATTAGGTGTATTTGTTTGTTATACGTATATGATAATGATTTGCATTAGTGATAACAAGCAAGTTTACGTTCTTTACATTTCTTTGCGTTAGAAATGAATAGCAAGATAAGCCATTACCGCAAGTTGCGAGCTAAGAAAACAAGCAAGCAACATTAAGCGGGTGTGTGTGGTCAGTTTAGTTTGAATTAGGGTTGGTTTATTTGGCGCTGATGGGCGGTTAATTAAATAGGCTAAAACGCTTAATTCAATCACCGCCACCAAATACATAACCCAAATTGGCGCGGCACTTTGTAGTAAAAAAACATACCCGATAGCCATGCCCAAACCTGCTAAGAACTTAGCGCGAGTAGGAACGACCTTATATTCTTGCCAAAACCTTAAAGGCTGGCCGTATCTAGGGTGGTTTAGCAGCCAGGCAGAGAGCTTAGGTGATGAGCGGGTAAAGCACGCCAATGCTAGTATAAAAAAGATAGTTGTAGGCATCACAGGTAATGCAATACCTATGATACCTAAACCCACCATCAATAACCCGAGTAATTGATAGCAGCCATTTTTATAGGCGGTAAACGCCGCTCTCACATTCATCAATAAAATTGGACCTGATAAAACTTAAATCGTTGCAGTGCTTGCTCTGCACCTTCTATCAAGGTGGCCTGTTGCTGTTCACTGAGCTCAAGGTTATCAATAAGGTGACTTAGTTGACAGCCTTTAGAGTACTTACTGGCTTTAGCAAGGTAGCGCGCACCACGTTGATTATTTAACTTTAGCTCAGCTTCAACTTGTTTACCTAATGTAGTTGCAGAAAATTGCGACCCTTCAACTACATACAGCCAACCAAGTACATAGGCAAAGTCGGCATTTTGAAAGCGACAGGGTTGATATTTATGATTTGGTAACGGGTGTTTTAAATCGTTTAAATCCTGCTCGATTAAAGATAATCGCGTACGATCATGCAAGTTATCTATATACTGATGTAAACCAGCATGTTCGTATAGACCTTTTAATTCTGATTGAAAGGCATACTGTAAGGTTAAAAACTTTTTATAGTTATCTAAATCAGCACTAGGCGCTAGTGCTAATAGATGATGGTCAATATCATCCGTGATGGTGTTTATCGCTTGTTTTAGCTTTTCAGCTCGAGAAAGTAGCTCGAGTATTGACATGAATATGTTCCTCTGCAACGTCTTCAAAGTAAATGCACGGGGTAGTTGATGTTGTCATAGGGTCTATACCCATAATTTCTAAGAGCTAATTTGATATAGCTACTATACAGCTTTTATCAATAAATTTAGCTCAGAATGGCGCTATATAATAATGATTTTCATTTGTATAGCTAGAAAATGTTTTTGCTAGAGGTACAGATCGGACCTGCATGAATAGAACTGTCAGCACTTGGGTCGTGAGGTAAGAAGTTTGCTAGTAACTACAGAGCGCTAAAAGTAGCGTAGAATTGTTGTGTGTTTTCGAGTAAAGATAAAGCAAGGAGACTAGCTCCTTGCTTATGCGTATTGGTGTTAGAAATAATAACCAATATTGATATTGAAGCGGGTTTCAGTCTCGTCGCTGTCGCCAGCAATTGAACCACCAACAAATGGTTGGTTTTTCGCTTGTACAAAATCAAAGTAAGTGAATAAACCACCTGCAGCGACAGATACACCGGTTACGTTCATCCATGTATCTTCGCTGTTGTCTGACTTGTCGTAAATAATGCCGTAGTCATTATAAAACTGCAGGTTCGTTACCGGACCCCATTCTACTGGAAGGCTATAAGCGATATTGGCATTGGTCATGGTCGCTTCTGCGGCGATACTATCGTAAAAGGCATAAGCACCCACGGCCATGCGGTTTACGTTATCAATATCGTAGTTATACTCACCATGCTGTAGTTGGAAATTCCATGGACCAATTGTGCTGTTTAAGTGCACAGCCCAGGCATAGTAATCGCCGGCTTTATCTTCACCATCATGTAGTCCGCCAGAAAGAGCTGAGACACCAAGCTCTGTTGTGCCACCGTCATGTTCAAAGTGATAGCCATATCGGCCAGAGAAAGTGTTGTATTCACCAATAGCATTGCCTGGTTCAGCGTATACACCTTCTTCGGCTGAGCGAAAACCAACTACATCGTAAGAGTAGCGGTCACTTCTGTCGCTTACATAACCGTCAACGCCACCTAACTCATCATTTTTGAAAAAGCCAAGATCAATTTGCCAGTTATCGGCCAGTTTACGTTTAAATAGTACACCTAAGTCGTGGTCATCTTCTAAACCAACATAGTAAGTGGTACCAAAAAAGTAGTTATGTGAATTATACGGCCAGTTACCAAAAGGGACTTTGGTAATACCTGCCTGCACCTGCCAATCTTCGGCAAAGTCATAGGCTGCGTAGGCATACTTAACAGCGGTCATGTAATCGAAAAAACGGATCTCAGCGTTTAGCTGCACATCACCAACATCACCTGCAAAATTAAGCCTGAAAATATCAAAGTCGAAGTCGCCACCACGATTTTTATTACCGTCATTGTAAGATGTATGACTAAAGTTGGTACGTACAGCGCCACCCACTTTAATACCTGATTTTTTCTCAGGTGTTGCTACAGCAGCTGTTTGCTGCTCAAGTTGCTTTTGTTGCTTTGCTACTTGTGCATCAATTTGCTCTTGCTTTTCAGCTTGCTGTTTTGACTTTTCTTCTGCTGCATCTAGCTTTTGCTGAAGTTGTTGCATTTGTTGCTGAAGAAGCTGTAACTGTTTTTGAAGGTCATCGATTTCAGATGCCTGACTAAGACTAGAAGTAGTGCCCAAAGCAATAGCAAGGGCTAACTTTGAAAGTTTAAGCATGAATAATCGCTAGTATTGGAATCGGTACTATAAAGCATAGATGATATTTGTGATGAACCCAAGACTAGCCACATAAAATTAATATTAATCAACTAGTTTAAATTTTCTTTATGGTTCAAACGTCTTTGTGATTGCGCCAACTTCTAGAAGTGGTGAAGCATCGAGCTGATCAGCATCCATCATAGCAGCGACTCGTTGCATAGATGAAAGTAGTAAGCTTTGCTCCCACTCTTCAAGGGCGGTGAATTTCTCTATGAAGTGTTCTTGTAAGGGCTGCGGAGCCTGATTAAGCAGCTGTTTTCCGCGCTCGGTTAAATACAAACTGACACGACGTTTATCAAGTTGACTGCGCACGCGCGTAATGAGCTCTCGGCTCTCAATGCGGTCTAAAATATTTGTCACGGTTGCAGGGCTTAAGTTCACATTCTGGGCAATGCGACTTGCCGTAATGCCATCGGTTTGTGCAACTTCGTTCATAATGAGTAGTTGTGGGCCGGTCAACCCTGATGTTTTATTGAGTTGTTTAGAGTGTAGGTCGATAGCTCTAATCACCTTACGTAACGACACTAATAGCTCGTCATACTTTTGCATGTTTCTGTCTCTTAAATTGGCGACGCTCACAGCCGCAATCGCGAAATATTACATGTCTAACAAATTGAGTTCAAATAAATAATGGCTATCTAAGCTATAAATACTGTTTAATATCGCTGGTTTTGAGGTGGATTATTTGTTTAGAGTAAGAATAAAAATTTAAATTTAGTCAATTAACTTTAGTAAATGTTCTTAGTACTTAACATGCACTTATAAAGTGACTTACCTTTTTGTAGTAAAACAATTTATGTAAATAACTAAATATTATTTACTAATGACGGTTGCATTGGGTAAGGTTGGTTTTTCTTTCATCAAATGGGACGAGTTATGAAGTTATCGCCATCAGTTACGATTGAGCAAAGTGAAAGCGGACTTGAGTTTATTAAGGTTGCAAGCGAGTTTTGTACAGCGACGATTTTTTTACAAGGTGCACAAATTACTGAGTTCACGCCAACCGATAAAAAGCCACTATTATGGGTCTCTGAATTAGAAGATTACCAAGAAGGTAAAGGTGTGCGAGGTGGTATTCCGATTTGTTGGCCATGGTTTGGTGTAAGCCAACATGAAGGCTGGCCTGCGCATGGTGTTGCTCGCACAAGTTTATGGCGTGCTGAAGAAGTAAAAGAACAAGACGATTCTATTTATATCAGCTTGTCATTGCCTATGACGCAAATTGATGAAAAGTATTGGCCTTATAAAACTAAGCTATTAGCCGAGTTTATTTTAACCTCTAGTTTAGAGCTGCGTTTAACAACCACAAACTTAGATAACCAAACCGTAAAGTTTACTCAAGCACTACACACATATTTCCCAACGCCTGCAATCGAAGAAACAAAAGTAGATGGTCTGCAAGGTGCGAAATACATCGAATTTGCAGAAGGGCCATTTGAGCAAAATGAACTCGTATCGTTTGCACGTGAAACAGACATGGTTTACACCGAAGCGAAAGATACGCAGCGTATCATCACGCCAGATGGCATTATTGAAGTAGGCCGCGAAAATTCAACATCGTGTGTACTGTGGAATCCATGGATCGAGAAATCAAAACGGTTATCAAATTTTGCTGATGACGAATATCACGTGATGTTGTGCCTAGAAGCCGCTAATGTACTTGACGATGCAGTAGAGCTTGCACCCGGTGCAAGCCATACACTTGCAACAAAACTACGCTGGGTATAATTTATAACATATAAAAACTCAGTGTTAGCACGTAAGGCCGGCACCGCTGGCCTTTACAAGGAATTACCGTGTTTAGTAATCAACAAATAGAAACCCTTCCAAAGCATCAAACGATTCAATTTCAGCCACTTGCAGAAAATGCTATCTGGCAAGTACAAATAAATTGGCTATTATTTTACATCCCATTGATGCTCACAATTATTGTGGTTAGGCACTTAAATCAAGGTTTGACCGAGGCTGTTGCAGCACCTTGGTTAGCTATTTTACCTGTCCTTGTCGTAATCTCCCTGAGCTATAACTATTTTAGTGTGCGCGCCAAAGGCGTGGCTGTACGCGAACATGATATTGCATTTAAACGAGGTTTAATTTGGCAACAAGTTACCCTATTGCCTATTTCTCGCGTGCAGCACACCGAAATTCATCGCGGCCCAATTGAGCGAAAACTAGGCTTAGCAACACTCAGGCTTTACAGTGCGGGTGGCATGAGTGCTGATCTGCATATTAGCGGGTTAACTGACGAACAATGCAATGATGTTCGCCAGTTTGTGCAGGGTTATGGTGATATCACATCAGCTCAAGATAATGAGTTTGCCGATGAATGATCAGCAATGGCAACGTGTCTCGCCATGGGCAATACTGTACTTTATTGTTCATTTTGCACTGCGCTTTATCAAAGATGGCCTTTTGAACTTATTGCCAATTTTGGTGCTATTTGTCACTCAAGTAGAGCAAAAAATGTTTTGGGGGCAGGTAGCC
The DNA here is from genome assembly GCF_947311895.1 of Pseudoalteromonas sp. PAR1. Classification (NCBI taxonomy): domain Bacteria; kingdom Pseudomonadati; phylum Pseudomonadota; class Gammaproteobacteria; order Alteromonadales; family Pseudoalteromonadaceae; genus Pseudoalteromonas; species Pseudoalteromonas sp. PAR1. The sequence goes on from NZ_CAMZMY010000007.1 coordinate 109,231, forward strand.
GCTTCAGTCGCTTCAGTATTTTTAATGCTATATGCCTTTGCTTATTATCGTAATTTTAAATATCGCATAACGGATGGTAACGAAATACTGCTCAATAAAGGGGTATTCAAGAAAGAGCGATTAACCCTAAAATTTGCTCGAGTGCAAAACGTAAATATTGCCGAACCTTTTTATTTTCAGCCGGTTAATTTAGTTAATTGTATATTTGATGCTGCCGGAAGTAGCGCTCAAGAAGCTGTGATCCCGGGAGTAAAGCTTAGCTATGCCGAGCATGTACGCGAACAAGTGATGGCGTTTAAGGCTCAGTTAGAACAACAAGAACAGCCGCCTATTGAGCAAAGCGAAGCCGTTGACAAGTCGCACACCTTAACGATTAGCAATGCTGAAATTGCTAAATTTGGTTTGATGTCGAACATGGCGATTTTGGCCTTAGCCGCACTGGCTCCATTTATGAATGTGATTCTTGAGTACCTCGAAAAAAATATCATAAACCGCCTTGAGGCCATGCTTAATGAGCAAGCTGCTTTTGTTGGCAGCGCCGCTGCAATAGCAGTGTTAATCATGGTTATTGCAATTGTTTTATGTGCCATTTTACTGTCTGTAGTGATGGCTTTAGTGCGATTTTTTAATTTTAAGCTTTATTTTCAGGACGATAAGTTTAAGCGTGTGGCAGGTTTATTTGAGCGTCAGCAACTATCGATTAGTGTTTTGAAAATTCAAAGTGTGCAAATCAAACAGAATATTATTGCGCGTTTGCTGAATCGCTTTACCTTGATTTGCCCACAAGTAAGTAGTGGCGGTATAGCCGCTGGGGTCGCGGCACATAAAAATAAACAAACTTTTGTGATGCCAGTCTTAACTAAAGAGCAAGTGCAAACTGTGTGTCGTTGGTTATTTCCTTGGTTTGTTGATTTAACAGAGCTTCACTTTATAAAGCCAGAGCGAGCTTTACTTTATAAAAACACACTTTTATACGTGCTACTGCCAACTATAGTTTCTGCTTTAATTTTCAATACTTTATTTAATGCTACTATGATGCTTTGGAGCATTTTAGTGGCTCTGTTGTTGATGATTGGTGTGTTTTTAAGTTATCAAAAAACAGGTATGGCGATGTATGAACATGATGGCCGTTTCTTTGCTGTATTTAAAACAGGCATGTTAGGTATTCAATATCGTGTTTTTGAAATTTACAAAGCGCAAAGTGTTACAACAACAAGCACTTACTTAATGCGAAGATCGCAGTTGAAAACCTTGTATATACAACTAGCTTCTGGTTCTGTATCAATGCCTTACTTAAAAGCAGAGCTGGCTGAGCAGTTTGCTGATTTCGCCCTATATGAAATAGAAGGCGTTGAGCGGAGTTGGTTTTAAATGAAAATAATTCTCAATAACTTTATTTTTGTGTTGATTTTAGGTATGATAGCGCAGTGTTAAGTAACTGGGCTCATAATGATTTATTTTTTACCTACTCTAGCTATCTTCGGTGTTGTCGCTTTATTGTACTTTGTTCACTCTAAAAAAGAGTGCACCGGGTTGTGTGTTAGCTTTGCTGTGACAGGCATCGCTTTGTTGTTAACAATGACCATGATGCTGGCTGGCTTAGGTGCGCTAAGAAGTAGTTTAATGTTTGCTGCGACTATTTTTATAATCTATCAACTGCTCGGTTTAGTTAGGCCAATTAAAATAGATTAATTTCTTACATTTTTTTACTACAATCACTTAAAAAATGTACGCATACTAATCCTTGAACTAAGCAACTTGCTAATCAAGGATTGTGATGAAAAAAGCCCTATTAACGTTGGCGCTACTTGCCGCTGGCCACGCTTCAAGTCAAGAGACTTGGCAAACTATTCATACCGAACACTTTAACGTACATTTTAGTACGCAGAACCAGCAATGGGCCCGCTCCGCGGCAACCGAACTTGAAATTGTCCGCGATAAGGTATTAAAACAGCAAAACCGTGCCCTTGATGAAGTCGTCGATGTGTTGGTTTTCGACCCATTCAACGCCTCGAATGGCTTTGCTCTACCGGTGACAAACAAGCCTTTAATGGCCTTGTTTACTACACCACCGCAATCTGACACCGTGATTTCTAATACTGATGGTTGGCAGCAACTATTGATTTTGCACGAATATATTCATTTAGTGCACCTTGCTCAGCCTACACGAAGCGATTTACGCCAAGCTATTCGCAATAGTTGGGATATTTACGATTTAGTTGATGGTGAAATGCCGCGCTGGGCCGCCGAAGGGTATGCAACCTTACTTGAGTCGAAAATGACTGGTCGCGGGCGTTTATACGATAACCTTTCAGAGGCAATACTGGTTGAATTTGCACAGCAAGGTGCGCTGCCTCGGTATAGCCAGCTAAGCAGCACCGAAGGGGGCTTTTTAGCTGGTTCTATGGCGTATTTAATGGGGTCTCGCTTTCTTGCATGGCTTGAAGAGAACTATTCAGCGCAAACTCTTGATGCAGTTTGGACGCGCATGCAAGCGGTTAAATCGCGTGATTTTGATGAGGCCTTTAGCGGCGTATTTGGCGACTCACCAGAGCGACTCTATCGTCGTTTTATTGCCGAATATACCTACAAAGCTATGGCTAAAGAAGTAAGTGAGCAAGCACTTACAAGTAAGCTTTGGTTAGAACTTGATTTATACGCCTCGAACCCTGTTTTAAGTTTAGATAACAGTAAACTTGCTATTGTTGAGCGAAACAAAGATGACGAAACGCGTTTAGTTATTTACAGCACTGATGATAATCAACAGGCAGCAGATGACTTTGCGAAAGAACAGCAAGCGCTACTCGATGATGACCCTGCTGATATTGCTGATAAAGCACCGCGTGTTTTTAAACGTAAACAAAAACATGTGCTTCATCAAATTAATAGACAGGGCATAAAAAACCCACAGTGGTTAGACGAAAATACACTGTTCTTCACCGCCACCACAACCGTTGCTAAAGGCGCAATTCAGGGTATTTCTGACTTATACCGTTATGATATCGAGACCGGAGAGGTCAGTGCATTGACGCATCATGCAGGGCTGCGCCGTTTTACAATTAGTGATAACGGACAAACTGTTTACGCTGAGCAAGCTAAGCATGGCTTCTCGGAGCTGGTGCGGTTTGATCTCAATACGGGTGTCGCAACACCTTTATTTGAGAAAAGCCTAGAAACGGTTTATGACTATCCATTATTAAGCCCTAATAAAACTCAGCTTGCTTATTTAAAAGCGACATTGAATGCTAATTGGCAGTTGTATATACAAGATTTGGATGGTCAGCAGTCTCATGCCGTGCCTATGCCTGAAGGCTATCAGTATGTATCACAGCCCAACTGGCAAGCTGATGGCAAAGGACTTTATTTTGTAGCGGGTAAAAATAAAGCTCTCGATTTGTATCATTATGATCTTCAAAGTAATTCACTAAGCCAATTAACACAAGGACAAGAAGCTGTCGCACACCCAATGGCAATGAACAATGGTGAACTTTTGTATTTATCGATCACTGCTGAAGGGCCTAACATTAAGCATTTTGCTGAGCAACCACACGGATTAGAGGTTGTTGAGTTTGCTAAAAGCGCAGCTCCGCCGCGAGGAGATGTAACGAGCGAAGTATTACCTGAGGCGAAGATTTACCCGCAAAGCCCAACTGAGCCAGCCAATTATGATGTATGGCAGCAAAAGCCGACTTTTTCGCTGGCATCTCAATATTATTCAGCTTCATCTTCACTTCTTACCCTTGGGGTTAAAAGTAGTGACTTTTTAAAGCAGCTTGATTTACAAGCAGGCTATAGTGCTGATTTACATGATAAAGCATTGGAAGGGGTATTCGCGGCGGTTAAGTACTCGAAATTTGATTTAAAATTTAAAGCGTTGTTATTTGATTACGACCTTGAAACAGTAAGGCAATACCATTCTCAAACGTCGCTGGACTTAAGTAACACTGGGGCACATTTTGCCATGAGTTACCCAATGCAGTTTCAACAACTTAGTATCACACCGAGCCTCAGCTATAACTACAGTGATTTTAGTGAAGGGGATGATCAATGGTTAACAGTTGGACTTGAACAAAAATGGCAACATGATAGGCAGCGTTATGGTTTTGCTCAGTCTGTGAGTGCCCAGTGGTTGTCCGGTGATACTGACTCAAACAATTGGCAGGGCTATAACTTTGCCACCGTATTAAGCGGTTATGCCTTTGATATTCCTGTTTATGTTAATTTCGCTCAGCAATATCGCGATGACAGCGCACTTGCTTTAGGTGGTTATGAGTCAAATTTAATTAATCAAGAAACGCAAAGTGGCTTTATTGTTGCTCCAGAACTGCCGTTTATTAGCCAGCTAGGTGAGCGCTATAAAGGTTATGGCGGGGGCATAAGTTACAAAGATTCACTGCCTTGGCTTTACTACCAACAGCATCAGGTTGATAACCGAGTCTATGCGCAAAGTTACGGGCTCAAATGGCAGGGAGATTTTAGTTTTGGTATGGGGCCTGCGGGCTTGAATGATGTAAATATTGACTTTGGCGTCGCCCGAGTAGAAGGCGACGACTTTGAAAATGATTTACGAGCATGGCTAAGTTTTTATTACTCGTTATAACTTAGTGTTTTTCAGATAAAGCGAAAAGCTTGGTGTGATAAAGCGCCAGTTTTTCGTCTTTATTTTCTATCTCTATGGCTTTTTCTAGCCACTCTTTACTGCGTTGTTTATTGCCTTGCTGATAACTAATAATTGCTAATTCAATATAGGGTTCAGATAAGTACGGGGCTAACGCAATAGCATTTTCAATCTGTTGCTTTGCTTTGTAATATTTACCATTGTTGCGAGCGTTAATCGCGGTTGCTAGCAATTCAAACGGATCTTGCTCAAGCAAAGCCAGTTGTGAGTTGATTTGCTCAACTAGTTCAGGATCATTAAGTTGCTTGGCGAGTACTGCGTAGTTGTGCAGTAAATTAGTATCATCAAGGTCATAGTGTATAGCTGTTTGGTAAATTCGCTTTGCGCCCGCTAAATCACCCGATTGGCGATGTAAAACTGCGGCTAAATTATAAAGTGAGGGTGCATGTGGTGTGTATTCGTTAGCTTTTAAAATGTAGCTGTAACTTAAATTGAATTGCTTTTTAGCCAAGGCCTCGCTTGCTAGGTTACTATAATAACGGCTAATTAAGTCTTTTAAATCGGCACGGCCTGAGTAAAAGCTACCACGCGCTGGAAAGTAATCGATGACAGTGCCTGGTTTTACTAAGTAATGCTCGTCCTCATTTAGTGGTGCGTAAACTTTTGTTCGAAAATGGCCCGATACATACACTATGTTGCTTTGTTTACTGTAAACCGGTTCACTCGACACCGCCTGAAAGCCTGTTTTAAGCCCAGCAAGCTGAGCATAAGCTTGGGTTAAAATGGCGAGACTAATACAATTACCTTGCTGCCTACGTAATGCCTCTTGCGCACTAAGGGTGGCACTATAATAGTTAAAGTTAGTGAGTTTATTTTCTAGGTAGTGATAAAGAATTTCATCGTCTCTTAAGTAGCCACCTTGGCGCTGCGTGAAATAATCAAGGAAACGTTTTTGTTCATCAGCAGGTAAAGTAAATAACGCGGGATCAGGTAATTCTACTTGTTGAAATTTCTCTGCGGCCATCAAGCTTGCGACACTAGGCGGCGCAGCAAGTTGTTGTTTAGTGCTTTTACAGCCAATCAAAAAAGCACTTAACACTAATGCATATATAACTGATTTCATTGCTTTCTCCTGCTGAGCACTCTTTGTTCAATGTACCCATATTGCCATAACTATTCAAGCTGCTTAAAAAGTGTCATTGATTGTAAACACCCTGTATGGATATCTTGCCAGCAAGCGGTTGTTTGTTTTTTATTCTTTATTGCATTCTAGCGTTCTCTCATTACAATGCCGCGCTCTTTTAAAATGCATAAAAAACAATGGTTTACTTTGTTTTTATGGTTAATTTATAAATTGCTAACTTATTAACTAAATTGTAACGAGAGAGGTCTATTTTGGCGCATTTTTTGCCGGTTATTTCATGCTTTATTTTGGCGTTTAGCTTTTATCCGCTTTTAAATAAAATCCGTAAAAATCGCAGTGTGTCGGGCGTTTCGTTATTAATGATGAGCTTTGGTGTTGCGCAAAGCGTGTATTTCATTACTTATAATCTGTTCTTTCAGCGCTTTTATATGGCACTACCATTTATTGTTACTGGTACGCTAAGCGCACTGATCCTTTACTACTTTGCTCGCTATAACGCAGCTCGTGCGCAGCGGTTACAATTGGTTGGATTGCTATTGCTGTCGATGATCCCTTTTTCTTTATTACTTAGCCCATCTCTTGAAACTGCAACAGTACTCAATTGGTTAACCTATGTGGGGTTAGTCATGAGCTCTATTCGTGTTATGCCGCAGACTTATAAAACCATTAAAAGCGGTGATATTAGTAATTTAAGCGCCCGCTACTTTAGCCTGCAATTTGTTGCTGGAAGCTGCGGCCTCGCTGCCGAGCTTGCTATGGCGACACCGAGCGTGTCTCACATACTGACCTTTGTAATGATATTACTGACTAATGCTGCACAACTAGGGTGTATTCAGTATTATAAATCGCGCCCTGCAATGGCTTAAATGTCTAAGTAATATTCCGTTTATTAACTTGTTGCTTTATGGCACAGTATCTTATCGCTATCGAAAGGATAAGATATGAATTGGAATCAATTAGGCTATTTATGTCGATTATTATCGCCAATGAGTGGCCTAAATAAAGCACAGCAAGAAGCGCTTAGCGCCCCGCAACACTTAGAAATTTATAATGATGGACAAAAGAATAGTCCATTAGCCACTAAGCTTGCAAAAAACCTTAAAGAAGCTGAAGGTGAGCAGCAGCGAAGGTTAGCGTTAAGTTATGCAGCGTTATCATCAACACTAAAAGAGCACTCTTTCGACTATAAAACCAAGTTGCTTTATCTGGGTGTACTTTTCTCCGTTTTCATCCTTGTTAACTTTATTTACCAGCAATTTGTTATTCCTTCGTTCTCAAATGTGTTTAGCCAATTTGATGTGCAAGTTACAGAGCACATGGCTAATTTAGCTAGGTTCTGGCTGGTAGCAAGTATTGCGCTCGGCTTGTTCTTGATGGTTATTATATTGACTGTAAATGCGCTTCGACAGTTTGCAAATCTGACTTTACTGAGTGCTTCATCAGCCCAATTAGGGCTAATAATCCCCAAACAAATTAGGCACAATTATGACGCTTTAGTCGCGTTAATTGAGTTTCCATTGTATGGAACACTACAGAACGATAATCGTGAGTTATCTCATTTAAAAACATGTCAAAGTAATGGCTTGGATATTGCCGAAGAGCTAGAGCTCCTCGTCGCCAATAAACTTGAAGGCCTACGCGATGAAATCACAGCGCATATCAACAGACTCATTACTGCATTTAGTATTTTATTGGTGATATTAATTGCCCATTTCTTAATGGGAGCATATGAGCCTCTATTCTTAATGGGAGAGATAGTATGAAAAATAAAGGATTTACGCTGATTGAGTTAATGGTTGTAGTCGCCATCATCGGCATTTTAGCTTCTGTTGCATTACCACAATACAGTCAATATATTCAGCGCAGTGAACTAGCGGATCCCTTAGCTATGGCGTCAACTATTCGAGAAGACGTTACAACCTTTTATTTGGAGCACGGCCGCTTTCCAAAAAACAATGAGCAAGCAGGTGTCCCTGCAAGTAAGTTTTTAATTGGTAATCGGGTTACGGGGATCACTGTTGAAGACGGAGCGATTCATATTAGTTTGGGTAATAAAGTATCGATGCCTTTGCAAAATACAGTGTTAAGTTTTCGCCCTGCCGTTGTTGTCGGAAGCCCAACAAGCCCTATCGCTTGGCTTTGTGGTTTTGATAAACCTGTAACGGGCATGCAAGCGGTTGGTGAGAATAAAACGACTGTGCCAAAAGACATATTACCCTCGTCGTGTATTGATAGACGTTAACTTTAAAAACAAAAGGCTGCCAATTGGCAGCCTTTTTTGTGTTGCTTTGCTTATGCTTCGAGGGCTTTACTAATTAAGCGATCGATATATTGCTTATGCGCTTTAGCTGCGGTGTCTGCACCCCATGGCACGCTCATATCAGCAATTTGATTTAACTGATAAAGCGCAGCTGCTTTGGCTAGGTTGTCGTGCTTACTCGCTTTACCTAAACCAGCAATCGCGATTAGCTGATTCACATATTCAACTTGTAGATTGTGACTTAAGGTATTTGCTTTTTTGCTGTCTACAAAAATGCTTGCTGTTAAGTCATTCATAAATTGGTTAAGTGAATACTCGTTGCCATACATAGCGCTATCTGAAATACGCAGCATGACAGCCGGGTGTAATAACTGAGCAAGTACCAGCTTTTGCATGCCTAAAATCATGCCATGTGGTTTAGGGTCTTCGTTTTTACCATAATGGTTAAAACCACGACGTTGTTGTAGCAGGTAGTTATAAATTGGCTGCATGCTTGAAAGCACATTTGGTGAGAACACTTTGTCAGCTAAAATTTGCATTGCATGTTGCTGACGCTCAAGTGGCACTGGCGTAAATGGTGCGCCATTTTTGTCATCGCCCACCACATTTCGCTCTACATAAACACCACCAATTTGACGAGATACTACGCCAGCTTGTGTGCGGTAGCTTCTAAATAAAATGTTGGCTGAGGTAACAAGTTGTTGGTATGACTCACCATCAACAGTGGCTTTGTCTTTAAGCTCAGTAAACAGCTTATTGATAAGCTCCATACGATCATCAGCATAAGCGGCAGGGTTAGATGACATATCGCCAATCATCACACGAGGGTCGATATGACGCCCTGGAGCACGCATGTCATCAGCATCATTACCAAAAGCTAAAGCGTGCTCAGATGAACGAGCGAGAATTTTTTCAAGGCGCTGTTGTTCGGCATCTTTATCAGCTAAAGCTGGGCTATAGCCGTATTCAATCGCCCAGTCGTCATAAGGGCCAGGTTTTGTTTGGAATATATCACCTTGCTGCATGCCAATAGGGGCAATGTTTGCTGGTGCATAATCCATCACCGAGCCAGTTACGATACCTTGGGTTTTACTTTTATCGTGAACTTCTTTTTCATCCCACAAAATTGACGATTTCATATTGTGGTTAAGGCCAAGGGTATGACCTACTTCGTGTAACACCAGTTGAGTTAAGCCTTGGCGTAAAATTTCTTTGTCTTCAATGCTTGCACCTGTGCCTAAGCCTTTAGCAAGTATCATGTTTTCTTGAATACTGTGACCCAGTGAACAATGCAGTTCTGAGGTGCTTGGGCTGCTTTGAAGTGTTGCTGCACCTTGCGTGTATAAGGTGTCGTACATCCAGCGGTTTTTCATGAAAACATACTCTAACATGATGTCAGAGCCTAAGATCTCACCGGTTAATGGGTTCGCAAGAGCAGGGCCATAACCGCCAAATGGAGGGCGTGGTGATGCAGTCCAGCGCAATACATTGTAGTTAATATCGCCAGCATCCCAATCAGCGTCATCAGGTTGTATTTTTACTTCGATAGCATTTTTAAAGCCTGCTTTTTCAAATGAGCTGTTCCAAGCTAATACTGCATCACGAATAGTATCTCGCCACTCAACTGGCGTAGTATTTTCAATCCACCAAGTAATTGGTTTAACTGGTTCAGAAAGTGCGGCTGATGGGTCTTTTTTCTCTAGGTCCCAGCGCTTGATTACATCTTCATACGGTGCCCAGTCTGCAGATGTCATATTATCGAATTGATTGGTGAAATAACCAATTCGTGCATCATCTAAACGTGGTTGATAGTTGTTGCTTGGCAGTGCGACAAATGAGTGTTGTACTTTAATTGATACATTACGTGGATCGCTTACTGCACTTGAGCCACGTACTTTTGGCTCGGCATTAGTAAACACGTAATCAACAACAACATCGAGATTATTTGGGTAAGGGCGTTGCGTGGTGATGCGTGATTTTTTGTCGTCTAATTTTCCAAGTTTAAAGCGTTTGCTAGCATCTTTATCTTTTGGATTTACCCAAGGTGATACCTTATGCAGTGCTTCACTTAAAAAAAGCTTATCAACGTTAAATGCTATTTTGCCGTTTTCTTCTTTTTCAATTTTAATACTAGCAAGTACAGCTTCGCTTATGTTGGCATCGGCAGCGCGAGCAAGCGCTGAGTTTTCGTCAAATTTGTAGCGAGGAGTTTTACTTACAATATCAATACGGTCAAAATATTTACGAAATTCAATTAATTTTGTTTCACGGTATGCCCCTCTGAAATGACCCGCATCTGTAACACCGTCAACTGTGTGGGCAAAGTATACAAAGGGTGTATCAAGCTGAGATTGGTCTATAACCATTAGGTTATTACCGGTCTTGTCATCTTGGTAGAGAGTAAAGATACCAGCATATTCACTTTTATCTTTGATCATTTCGGCAAGTGTTTCTGGCTTTTTTTCTTCTTTTTTAGCTGCAATAGCATGGCCATTCATGGCAAGCGCTAGGCTTAATGCCAAAGCAATATTTGTTATTTTCATTCTAATTGTTCCTTTAATTATTTCTCAAATCAGTTTAATGAAATAAACCCATGATAAAAGGTTATTTGTTAACAAGTGTAAGGGCTGCTTTGTAATTCTTTGATATTATTTTACTTTTGTTTGTAACAAATTGTTCTTAATTGGCGTTTTTTAAATTTGTTGCCAATTTTGCCTGTTTTGTAACAGTTACTTACAAATGTCACATTAATGTTTCTGTCAGCTTTGGTATGATATGGGCAGTTAAAATATTAAAGGTGTAAGTTATGAGCACGAGATTACTAAAATGGATATTGCCAATCGTTGCTTTAGCGGTCGGTATTATTGGCTTTATGGGTATCAATGCTATTGCCCAAGAACCAAAAGACAAGGAAGTGGTAGATGTTCGACCTCTTGTCCAAGTTGAACCTGTTGCCAGCGATGATCATCAAGTGGTTATTAATAGCTACGGTGAAGTGAAGCCACTTGAAAGTACATTATTGGCATCGCAAGTCGCAGGCGAAGTGACCAGTTGGCACCCAAACTTTGTACCCGGTGGAATTGTCGCTCGTGGTGAAGTGTTATTCACTATCGAGAAAGACAACTACGAAGCCGCTGTACTTCAAGCTGAAGCATCATTAGCAAGTGCTCAAGCAGCTCTGATTGAAGAGCAAGCACAAGCTAAAGTTGCATTGGATGAGGCAAGACGCTATCCAGAGCGCGAGCGCACGGACTTATTCTTACGTAAACCTCAAGTTTTAAGCGCGCAAGCAGCTGTTAAATCAGCGCAAGCAGCACTTAAACGTGCTGAGCGTGACCTTGCGCGTTGTGAAGTGAGAGCACCTTACGATGCGTTAGTGATCAGCCGTGAAATTGGTGTCGGTCAATACATAAATGTAGGTAGCCAGGTTGCTGAGCTAAATAACATTGAAAGTGCAGAAATCATTGTACCAATTGCTGGCTTTGACAGCGTGTTTTTACCTAAGCGCTTAAAAGGCGTTAAAGCGACCATTATCAATAAAGGCTTAAACAGCTTTACTCGTGAAGCAGAGATTGACCGCGATCTAGGCGTTGTAGATAACGCGACACGTATGAGTAACTTAGTGGTTCGTGTTGAAGACCCATACGGTTTAAAGCATGACGTACAACCAATTAAATTTGGTGCTTATGTACAAGTTAACTTTGCAGGTGCCATGTTACAAAATATCTATCGTTTACCGCAGTCTTTGGTAAATAACCAAACAGTGTGGATTGTAAATGATGAGAATAAACTTGAACCACGAAAAGTAACTGTAGTGCGTGAAGAAGGTGAGTACTTCTACATTAGTGATGGCCTTGAAGTGAATGACCAGCTTGTTCTTACTTTACCTGAGTACCCTCAAGCGGGTATGGAAGTAAAGATTGCTGGTATGAAAGAAATGACAAGCGATGCAGAAACTGCAGCGGTTGAAAAGCTTTAAGGTAACACTATGACTGATACAAACACAGAAAAGCAGTCAGGCCTGATAGCCTATTTTGCTAATAACTCGGTCGCTGCTAACTTAATGATGGTGTTTATCATCATCATGGGGATCATTAGTTATTTCACTATTCAGCGTCAGATGTTCCCGAATGTTGAAATTAACTATATTGAGGTGCAGGCGAATTATCCGGGTGCATCACCACAAGAAATTGAAGAAAGTATTCTGATCAAAATTGAAGAGTCACTAAAAGATGTTACCGAAATTAAGCGCGGTGTTTACCGCTCGTTTCGAAATAGTGGCCGTGCCAGTCTTGAGATAAACACAGATGCTGAGCTCACTGATGTGCTCGACAAAGTGAAGTTACGCGTCGACAGTATTGCCACGTTCCCTGCGGGAATGGAGCCTGTCACCATTAGTCAGGTTGAATTTCGTCAAGACGTGATTGGTATGACGCTCGTTGGTGATATTCCGCTGACAGAGTTAAAGCCTGTAGCAAATCAAATTGAAGATGAGTTGCTGCAATTATCAAACGTATCGCTGGTGCAAAACGATGTGCCGTTAGATGAAATAGCGATTGAAATTGACCCAGACTCACTGCGCCAATACAACTTAACGTTAAGTGATGTCGCTGGTGCTGTTCGTCGTTATTCAGCCAACATCTCTGCCGGCCAATTACGCACTGATGCAGGTATTATCTCTGTTCGTGTTGAAAACCAATATTACAGTGGTGAAGAGTTCCGCCAAATTCCAGTCAAGGTGGGGGCTAATGGTGCGAAGGTATTGTTGCAAGATATCGCTGTAATTAAAGATCAATTTATTGAAGGTGAACGCTACTTTAAATTTAACGGCGAAAATGCGGTTTATTTGTCTGTAAAAGCAACCAAAGAACAAAACATGATCCCGGTTGCAGATTCAGTGAAAGCGTATATTGATAAGAAAAACAAAGAGCTGCCTGCGGGCTTGCGTCTTGAACCTCTTATGGATATGACCTATTACCTTAACGCACGGTTAGACATGATGAAAACCAACCTAATTCAAGGGGCTATCTTGGTTGCCATTATGTTGTCTATCTTCTTACGCTTTAAGTTAGCGCTTTGGGTAATGATTGGTTTACCTGTGTGTTTCTTGGGCGCAATGATGATGATGCCATTATTTGGTATCAGTATTAATATCGTGTCGTTATTTGCATTCATTATGGTGCTGGGGATCGTGGTCGACGATGCCATAGTCATAGGGGAAAGCGCCTACACCGAAATTGAGAAAAAAGGCGGTGGTGTTGTCAATGTAGTGAATGGTGCAAAACGTGTTGCTACCCCAGCTACATTTGGTGTATTGACTACGATTGCTGTGTTTGCACCGTTTACATTATCAAGCGGGCCAGAAAGTGCATTTTTCTTTGGTATCGCGGTGGTGGTTATTCTGTGTCTAATATTCAGTTTGATTGAGTCGAAGCTTATATTACCTGCTCATATCGCCCACACTAAATTTCCGCCTATTAATCCAAACAGCTGGCGTGCTCGTTTTAATAAGCGCTTTTTTAAGTTTGTAAATGGTCCTTATAAAGCATTTATCGTACGTTGTGTTGAATGGCGCTGGCTTGTTTTATTTTCTTTTGTGGGCTTATTAATTATGACGTTTGGTTTGATTTCATCAAATCAAGTGCGTGTTGTTCCAACCCCAAAAGTACCGCATGATTTCCCGCAAATTCGTTTAGAAATGAATGAAAATGCGTCGGATATTCAAACCATTAACGCAATTCGAGAAATTGAAGCGATGGTGGTTAATGTTGATAAAGAAACCGAGCGTGAATTTGGTCAAAAACTTATTCGTGACATTTTAGTCTTTAACCAAGGGCGTACTGAAGCGCAGCTTTTAGCGCCACTTGTTGATGAAGATCTTCGTCCATACAACGCATTTGAATTATCTCGTCGCTGGCGTGAGCAAATGCCAAGTATTGCCGGTGTCAAATCATTACAAATTTACGATGATGTGAATGGTGGCGGCATGGATGGTGAGTTTGGTTACTTACTGTATGGGCCTGACATCGATACATTGAACGAGGCAGGTCGTCGCTTTATTCAATTACTGCAACAGCAAAAAGGCTTATTTGATATTAGCTCAACCATCGACCCGGCGAGCAAAGAAGTGCAATTAAGCTTAAAACCTGTGGCATATGATTTAGGGTTAGATCTTGCCAATATCGCAAACCAAGTTGGCGCAAGCTTCTACGGTGGTGAAGCGCAACGTGTTATTCGCCGTGGCGAAGAAGTGCGCGTAATGGTGCGTTACCCTAAACTGACACGTGAAGCATTTGCATCTCTTAAACATGCAGTAATTACAACACCTGAAGGTAAAGAAGTACTATTAGGTGATGTTGTAGAGCTGACTGAAAAGCCAGGTATTAGCTATATTCGCCGCGAAGGAGGTTATCGAACTGTGTATATTTATGGCAGTATCGATGAAGAAGCGATTGAGCCAGGTGAAGTTGTTAAGCAAGTTAAAGAGACTCTTTTACCGCAACTTAAAGAAGAGTATCCATCAGTAAAAACTGAGCTAGGTGGCTCAATTGAAGAGCAGCAAGCACAAGCTAATGAGCAAATTATGTTCTTCATTGGTGGTATGATTTTAGTGTATATCTTGCTTGCAGTACCGCTTAAGAGCTATTCGCAACCACTCATTGTAATGTCGGTTATTCCATTTAGCTTAACCGGTGCAATTTGGGGTCACTTATGGTTTGGTCTAGACATTAGTTTAATGTCGGGCTTTGGCTTAATCGCTGCTGCAGGGGTGGTGATCAATGACTCACTGGTCATGACTGACTTTGTAAACCAAGCGCGTCGCGAAGGGCTTTCTACACGTGAAGCAGTTATAGAAGCAGGGTGTGCACGTTTTAGAGCAATCACACTGACTTCAATTACGACCTTTGCCGGTGTATTACCAATTATGTTTGAAACCAGCTTACAAGCTAAGTTCGTAATTCCAATGGCAGTAGCACTTGGTTTTGCGGTAATGTTCGCAACCTTAATTACATTAGTACTTGTTCCATGTTTGTACATTGTGATGAGTGATGTGGGCAATGGTGTTCTTAATATCTTCCGTGCAGGTTATAGAGTGGTTACCAGAACAAAGCCAGCTCATAATTAGTACAGACTAGCTATTTAAAAGCCAACCAAACGGTTGGCTTTTTTGTTACTAAAATATAGTAACTATTTGCTATATATAATGTTTGATTACATTCTTTTGTTTGATTTGTTTTCTGGTCGCGATTATACTCATTTTGTTTTTGGCAAACTAACTGAAAGGTTAGGACGCAAAGTTTCCGGTCTAAGGTTTTAAGACTATGATAGCGGGACCGCTGATAAGCACATAATCTACGTGCTTTGGTTCTTTTGCCTCAAACTTTACATAAATATTTTGTTCGATTGTTACTATAGTACCTATTCGTTGCTCTTAGGGTGATATTTTGTTTATGCATACGTCAATGGCCTCTGGAAGATGGTTGCCAATTGGTTGCTTAAATCATCATACCCAACTTTTTGTTGGTGATAAGGTGATAGTGACCTTTTATGACATGCAAGGAGAGCTAGTCGATTTATCATTCGAATATGCAATTGTGAGCTCAGATGATGGAGAGCCTCATAATTGGCCTCGCTCTGTGGCTGAACATATTAATGTGCATATTCCGTTGGTTAAAGCGGGCAAAATGACAGAGCAAGGTTTGGTGGTTGCATACCGTTCAAACCAAATTTATGCCCTAGAAGGTTCGGGTATAACGCATGTAAAAGTGGCGTTTAATTGCATCGCTAAATGTGAAGAGCGAGTACAAGATAGATTAAACGAGTATGACTATGTCTACCCACAAGCATGCAATGATTACAATGCAGGTGTAAAAGTACTTCAACCTAAAACGGGTCATATTTACATGTGCAAGCCATGGCCGTTTAGTGAGTTTTGCCGTGTTAAAGATTCACATAACCCACTCTTTGAACCGGGAGTTGGGAAAAGTTGGGCTATGGCGTGGCAACAAGTGTCACATTAACAGTTTCCCCCTAAATGCTATTTTAGCATTGCTTAGCCCACTCAATTTGAGTGGGCTTTTTTAATACCAACCCGCAATAATACTTAATCATTTTGAGGGATTAAACCTGTCGCTAACTGCGTTAAAAATTTCTCATTTAGAACAACTAAATAACGAAATTTTTGCCTTGTTATCAACGAGGTTTTATTGCCTCAAAATAGACTGCTTAATTAAGCTGATTGGTATAATTCTGTGATAAACTGCCAGCAATTCGTTTTTTACTTTGGTTTTTCCCTGTGTCATCAAAATCGTATTCTTTGTCTTTATTAGCGCATCCACCTGTTGCCAAAAAACACCCTCATCAATTAACTGCTCACCAACAGACTCGCACCGATAATTATTATTGGATGCGTGATGATGAGCGTGAAAATGAGGATGTATTAGCGCACCTAAATGCCGAAAACGATTATTGCGACAAGCAACTAGCAGACATAAAACCTCTGCGCGAACAATTATTTAATGAGTTAAAAGACCGTATTGTAAAAGACGACAACACGGTACCTGTGAAAGATGGTCAGTATTGGTATCACTCAGAAGTACGTGGCGATGATGAATATGCGCGCCATTATCGCAGCAGCTCAATAGAAGCGCGCGATAAGCACTTGTTGTTAGATGTAAATCAATTAGCCGGCGATTACGAATTTTATGAGTTGGGCGAAGTGGCTATTAGCCCTGACGAACAGCTACTTGCTTACTCAGAAGACACCGAAGGTCGCCGTATATATACCGTGCGTTTTAAAAATATTGCCAATGGTGAGATGTTTAGTGATGTTATCGAAAACACCGAAGGTCAAGTGGTATGGGCTAATGACAGTAAAACCGTTTTTTATGTGAAAAAAGACTTACAAACTTTGTTGGGTTTTCAGGTTTACCGCCATGTTTTAGGCACCTCGCAAGCTGATGACGTATTGGTTTATGAAGAACAAGATAAAAGCTTCTTCATGGGGCTTGGCAAAAGCCGCGATGAAAGCCTTATCATTATTGACCTTGCGACCACAGAAACAAACGATACTTGGGTGCTAGATGCTAATAACCCAGAGGGGGTGTTTAGCGCTTTAATGCCACGCGAAGAAGGCCATGAGTTCGATGTCGATAAGCTAGGTGATACCTTTTACATTGTGACTAACTGGCAAGCGAAAAACTTTCGCTTAATGACTGCGACACAAAGTACCGTTGGCGATAAAAGTCTTTGGCAAGAACATACCCCGCATCGCGAAAACGTGTTGTTAGAAGGGGTTGAGATATTCGATGACTACCTTATCCTCACTGAGCGAGAGCTTGGCCAAACACGTTTTGTGGTAGTTAATCAGCACGATCAGCGCCTTACTTTAGAGTTTGATGATCCTTGTTATTATGCCGCAATTGCAATGAACCCAGAGCCGAATGTGAGCACTGCACGCATTTACTATTCGAGCTTAACAACGCCGGGTTCTTTGTATGATGTCGATTTAAAAACCGGGAACAAAACCTTATTAAAGCAACAGCAAGTACTCGGCGAGTTTGACCCGCAAAACTACCGTTCAGAGCGTTTAATGATCACCGCAAGAGATGGCGAAAAAGTACCGGTGTCTTTGGTTTATCGTATTGATAAATTTAATAAAGATGGCACTAACCCACTACTGCAATATGGCTATGGTGCGTACGGAATTACCATCGATCCTAGCTTTTCAAGCAGCTCATTAAGTTTGCTAGACCGTGGCTTTGTTTATGCGATTGCGCATATTCGTGGTGGCGAAATGCTAGGCCGTCACTGGTATGAACAAGGTAAAAAGCAATATAAACAAAACAGCTTTAGTGACTTTATTGATGTTACGCGTGCTCTTACTACGCTAGGCTATGCACACCCAGAAAAAGTATTTGCCTCTGGTGGTAGTGCTGGAGGGTTACTGATGGGGGCTGTAGTAAATCAAGCTCCTGAGCTTTATTTAGGTATCGGTTGTCATGTGCCATTTTTAGATGTGCTAACCACTATGCTTGATGAGAGTATTCCTCTTACTACGAATGAATATGACGAGTGGGGCAATCCAAATGACCCTGCGTTTTATGATGTGATTCAGGCATATTCGCCGTACGATAATATTAAGCCGCAGGACTACCCTAATATTCTCGTAACTACCGGCTTTCATGACTCTCAAGTGCAATACTGGGAGCCAATGAAGTGGGTGGCAAAACTGCGTGAATTTAAAACTGATGACAACATTTTGGTGTTTAAAACCGATATGGATGCAGGCCATGGCGGCGCATCTGGTCGTTTTAAAAGCCTTGAAGAAAAGGCATTAGAAATGGCGTTTTTTATTGCTTTATTACCGAATTAAGGCTTAGATAAATAAGTAAATAACGTTTATAAGCGTAAACTTAAGTTGTATTTCAAAGGGGTAAGCATGTTTAAAGCCCATGGTGATTGGCGCTATTTTGTTGAGCCGCCAGTGATTTATGTGGAAATGAGCGGCAGCTTTAACAAAGAGGCGGTTGCTTCATTTAGCATTGAAGTCGGTCAAGAAATCATGAAATACCCTGAACAATCAATTCAGTATGCGGTAGTGAATTTGGAGCAATTTGAATTAGCGACGGCTGATAGTATTGAGATTGCAAAGGCTTACTTTCAGGCCGTAAAAGCGCGGGGCTACAAACGTGTTGATTATATTAAAGCAAATATCATTGCCCGCAATTTGTTAGAGGTAGTTTGGTCGGGGGTAGAAATGGATATTTATTTTCACCCAGATGCCGAGAGTCTTTTTCAAGCAAGGCCCGAGTACGAAAATTTAAGAAAGTGGTTAAAGTAAAAAAGCCCTCAATTGAGGGCTTTTTAGTCTCTGTTCTAAACATTAACCAAGGTAAGCTTTTAACATCCAAACAAGTTTCTCTTGTTCTTTAATGTAGTCGCCCATTAATGATGCTGTACCTTCGTCGTCCGCATCACCTGCTTGCGCTAAGATTTCACGCTGCATCTGAATAAGCGTGCTGTAACCCGCTAAAAGATTTTCAACAGCAGCAGTACCTTCAGTGATATTTTTAGCTTCACTGATCTTGCTTGCTTCAATGTACTCAGAGAATGCATGCACAGGTGTACCACCTAAGGTTAAAATACGCTCTGCAATCTCATCTACTTTCTCAAGTAGTAAGTTATAAATTTCTTCAAATTTAAGGTGTAATTCAAAAAAGTTTCGACCTTTGATATTCCAATGAAAACCACGTGCGTTCATGTATTGAATTTGGTAGCAGCTTAGTAAAGAGTTTAGTGAATTTACGATGTCTTCACTTTTTGCGCTGTTTAAACCAATTGCATTTACCTGTGACATAGATTGCTCCTTAAAAAAACCGTTAATTGTTTACTTTCTAGTGCTTGGTGTTAAGTATTAGCCATCTTGGTTAATCTGTAAAATGGTTTAATTCGAACACCGTGATAGGTTTTAGCTATCAAAGGCGGTTTTTACCCGCTAGTGCACTATCAACATAACATTGAATTACCTGTTATATAGACTTGGGGTAACTGAGCAAAAAATCTACCTTATTTTGCAGATATGCAAAAATTAAGCAGAAAGTATGATCTAAAACAAAGTTTGTATTAGCTGATAAACACGCCGATTTAGAACTTGATTTAGGTCAAAAAAGCAACGAAATAGAAGCGCATAATGACCTTACCGCATTTAATCAGGAGAATAAAAATGGACGGTAAAACAGTTAAAGAAAGTAAAGCTGAAATAGTTGTTGTAGTGATTGCATTACTTGCATTTGTTATCGGTTTAGTAGGTCATTTAGCCGGCGCTAGCTTCGCAAACTTTGATACCTTTGGTTACATTGCTGCACCAGTACCACTGATTTTAGGGATCATTGTATTAATCTCATACAAAGTGGCTGCAAGTGCTGAAGATTAAAGTATCACTCACTTTGATTTATAAGCTTAATAATGTAATCCATCACTTGGCGTGAGTAGATCATACTGGTGTGACTCAAATGAAACACCTTATGCTCTGCCATGCCATTGAGCTTGGTTTCATCTATCAAAACCGTACCATCAGAAACACTGCCTTTGGCAATCAGTGGCATTAGCCCTATTGGTAAGTCGCCAGCAATACTATAAAGCTTGGCATTAAACGGCCAATCGCCATTCTCTGATAATAAAAATTCCACACTGTTTTTTAACAGCATTTCAAAGCCTTTTTGCTGCATTTGCTTAGCAATATGGCTGCCTTTATGTGGAGTGCCTAAGGTGATTACCTTTTCGACATGGCGACTTTGTAGTGAATTGGCTTCAAGGTAAGCGCGGGCGACTAACCCCCCCATTGAATGGCAAACCAAGGCGGTTGGCTTACCATTAATAAAGCGATCAATCTTATTGAAAATTGCAGCTCTATCGGGGGAGAGTGTATTGTAGGTCAAATTGAGTATTTTAAGCCCTGACTTTTCGAGACGCGCACACAGAGGGCGCATCACAAAGCCTGACATATAAAGTCCGTGTAATACTACAACCTGCCTAATTGCCATCGCATTCCTTACATTAACTGTTGCGGTTTAATTTCGATATTTGCTGTATCTGAGCTAACCCATACTTCGCCATCTTGAACTGTGATGGTGAGCTTAATATTGCGATCGGCTAACTCTGCTAGTGCTTGGGTAGCAGTATAATCGAGACTAAAAATACTCAAGTTTTTAAAATCATACAACTTAGGCTGATGTTTTTGCCACCAAATTGCTTGGTTATTTTCACCGTAAGTATATAAAACAACTTGCTTGGCTTTATTGCAGGCTTTTTTCAGACGTTTTTCATCAGGTAAACCTAGCTCAATCCATAATTCAATTTCTTCGCTGTAGTTAATGTGCCAAAGCTCTGGCTCGTCATCGGCGCATAAGCCTTTCGTAAACTCTAAGCCTTCACGAGCATTAAGTGCAAAAGCTAACAAGCGGATCATCAAGCGTTGTTCGGTTTCTGATGGATGTTGTGCCAGTGTTAAATTGAAATCTTGATAAATGTGGCGGTCCATATCGCTTAGCGATAATTGCGCTTTAATAATGGTTGATTTAAGAGCCATAACTGCTTACTTGAAAAAATTTGCGCCATTATAGCGCAATTAATCTTACCGACGCTTAAATATCTCCAGCGAAACTTTTGGTTAATCCTTATTTATTATCACGAGCAGCTTTCATAAACCTAAATTACGTCGGTGACATTTTAGTCACATTTACTTTGCTAACGTCTAAAGTTGATTAATTCGAATTCAATAATTAGGGCTATTTGGGAGGATGAAAGTATGTGCAAGTTATTGAAATCAAGATCATGGTTGATGCCAAGAGGGACGCAATTATGAAAGAACAATTTAGACAGATACTCTGGTCATTTGCATGGCTATTGTTGAGTAGTTTGGCATTTTACTCTTACGCAGTAGAAGAGCCAGGGGCAATAACGGTTATTGTTAAAAATCAGACTACAGATCGACCACTTCCAAACGCACAAGTCATACTTAAGGAACGAGAAACCTCAGCAATACAAACCTTACAAACTGATCTACAAGGGCGTATTGTTGTTGAGCAACTCGACCCGGGCCTTTACTCAATAAAGATTACAAAAAGTGGCTTTGCGGCTTTATACGAACCAAGTATTCGTGTTGTAACTCGTAAAAATACGAAGGTTGAATTTGACCTTAGAGAACAAGCCATAGAAGTAGTTGAAGTAAGAGCCCAACAAGCTGATACATTTACTTCAGGCTCTAGCACCTATCTCGACAGAGAATCTCTGCGAAGTGCCGTGGGAGGAGGTGCAGATCCACTACTTTCTCTAGATGGATTGCCAGGTGTCGCATCTGACAGTGAATTTGCAAGTTTTAGTGTGCGTGGTCGAGGCCCAAGAGATAATTTACTCTTTGTTGATGATTTTCCTTTTGATAAAGCTATTCACTTTGATGCGACGTTAGGTGAAGAGGAAGATGTAGGCGGCGGTGGTCGCTTTTCTATATTTGCCCCCAATGTGATAAATGGAGCAGAATTTTCACCTGGCGGGTGGCAAGCAGCTTATGGTGGTCGTGCAGGGTCTTTACTTAAGCTAGAAGTGGCCGATGGTAACCCTAGCCCATCTGCCAGTTTTCGCTACGACCTTGCTGGTTATGAAGTTGGTTATGACGGCCCTATAAATATCACTGATGAAGCAACTATGCTTTTTTCTGCAAGGCGGTTAGATTTTGGTGCCTTGTTTGAAACTATCGAAGAGCTAGATATTGGTGAACCTGTTTTAAGGGATATTATTTTTAAATCAGTGATACCCATTAATCAAAATAACACTTTTGAAGTGTTACTCATGGATACGCATGAGAAATATACTCGTGGCGTTGAGCATGTTTCTGAATCACCTAATTTTGAAGATACTGCATTGCAAAATGCCGAGCAAGATAGTGACTTGTATGGTTTAACATTGACCACGTTACTTGGTGAAACCGCTGTTTTGACTAATAAAGTTTACTACCGAAAAAGTGATAAATTGAGCTCTGAAGGTGAGGCTTATCCAGATCTTGTGCCCGAGGGAACGCCAGCTTCTGAATACCCTATTCGAGAAGACATTATCACTATATCTGAAGGTGAAACAGAAATTGGTTGGAGAAGTGATTTCGAGGTAGAAAATCAATTAGGGATGTTGAGCGTCGGTGCCCGAATTACGCAAATTGAACTAGATTACAGCACCTTTTTAGATGGTGAATGGAATCGGTATGTTTATGATAGTGACGATTATAGACCAGACCCACAGCAAAAGTTTATTGTACTAACCCCTGAAAGCCTTAATTCAGTCACGTCTTTGAAAGAAGTAAACTATACAGGCTACATAGAACAAATTTTTGAAATGGGTGATTGGGATTTTGGTACAGGTTTACGATTTGAACGAGATGGGTTTGCTGATGAAAGTTTTATATCACCTCGATTCAGCATCAACTGGATGCCAAGTCAAAAGGTAAGGTATTTTGCAACGGCGGGGTTATTTCATCAGTCACCGCGATATTTAGAACTTGCAGCTAACGAGACTAATAATCTTAAAACTGAAAAAATTACCCATACGAGTGTTGGTTTTAAATATTTCCCTAATGCCAACTGGTCATTACTAACGGAAGTTTATTATCAGCAACTTAGCGACTTAGTGGTTGACCTAGACCGTACCAGTGGAACTTATGCAAATGATGGTGATGGTACTTCATATGGTGCTGATTTTGTGCTTAATGCTACTATTTTCGAAGGTCTTTACGCCAGTGCAACCTATTCTTACAATGATGCGGTCGTAGACCGAAAGGATGGTTTTGGTGACGTAGCTGCTGAATTTAGTCGTGAACATGTTGCCACGTTAGGGCTGACATGGGAGATAAGTGACCGTTGGAAGCTTGCTGGACGATATAAATACCTTTCTGGCAGACCAGATGACATATTTATTGTACATGAAGATGTTTTGGGACCAGGACAGCCTTTGCGTTACTCTAAGGAAATTACAGAGCGTAATGTTGGCCGTAAAGAAGGATCAGGCTCATTGAATGTTCGTGTAGATTACCGACGTGCCTTTGGTCCTATTGATGTTACCGCCTTCCTTGATGTTATAAATGTCACGGCAGCTTCATCAGCTGATGACACTGAGTTTGATTACCGCCGAGGAATTGAAGTCGTTGACGATAGCGAAGCTGAACCGCTGATCGGATTGCGATTAGATTACGCTTGGTAAGGAAGAAAAATGCTAGATGCTTTGAATACTGAGCCGATCAGAGCTTTGATTGTTGAAGATAATCGTGACATTAGTGCGAATATTGCTGCGTATCTAGAAAGGCACTGTTATCTCTTGGACTTTGCTTATGACGGTATAAGTGCAATGCAACTAGCGATGAACAACAAGTTTGATGTCATTGTTTTAGACTTAATGCTTCCAGGGATGGATGGCTTACACTTTTGTCAAAAGTTGCG
The DNA here is from genome assembly GCF_947311895.1 of Pseudoalteromonas sp. PAR1. Lineage (NCBI taxonomy): Bacteria > Pseudomonadati > Pseudomonadota > Gammaproteobacteria > Alteromonadales > Pseudoalteromonadaceae > Pseudoalteromonas > Pseudoalteromonas sp. PAR1. Next base: position 133,236 of record NZ_CAMZMY010000007.1, read on the forward strand.
AGCTGAAGCTGACGTTGAAACACCTGTACTTATGCTCACTGCGAGAGACACGCTTGATGATAAACTGAGAGGGTTTGCAGTCGGAGCCGACGATTATTTGGTAAAGCCATTCGCATTGCAAGAGTTACATGTGCGCCTGCAAGCTCTTTATAAGCGGAGTCACGGCAATACCAACAAGGTATTGACTGTGTCTGATCTAACGATGAATAAGTCCACCTTGCAAGTACATCGTGCAGGCCAGCTTATTGAGCTTAATCCTGCAAGTATGAAGTTATTGCAGCGGTTAATGGAGGTATCTCCTTCTGTTGTTACACGCGATAGTCTCGAAACTTTATTATGGGCAGATGAGCCTCCCGATGGTGACGCGCTTCGTTCGCACATGTACAAGTTAAGACAGGCAATTGATAAACCATTTGATACGCCATTGATTCATACTGTGCACCGTATTGGCTATCGAATTGCAAAGGACGTGCAATAATGTATCGGCATAGTTTGCACAAACGTGTCGCTATCGCATTTGCAATGTGTGTGGCTGTGCTCAGTATTGCATGGGGGTTTGCTTTCTTTGCTGCAATAAGATTGAGTGAAGATCGTGTGCTAACCCAGCAATTGCAAGTTGCATCAGATAACTACCCTGCTATTACTACAAATCTTAAGGCGTACGATAAAGTAGATAACTTACCTCAATCACTTCATGCGTGGGCGCAAACAAATCCAGCAGTAGGCTTGTATGAATTTGATAGCGAAGAATTACATGTTGCCGTAATTGATACAGGCAATGAGCAGTCACCTGGGTTTGTAGTGTTTGATGTCGCGCAGATTGAGGCTTCTTCGTCAGAGGATTGGTGGTTATTACTTATTATTAGCAGCCTTGTAGGAACATTGGGGTTATTAGGCTTTGGGCTTGGAATTGTTGTGATGCGTCGAGCTTTGGCTCCCGTAACTCAACTTGCTAAAGCTGTGGCCGACATTGATCCTGAGCAATTATCAAACGAAGAGTACAAGCGTATACATGCTAACCGATATACAAATGATGAAGTTGGCATGCTCGCAAATACAATAGAGCAGGCTTTTGAGCGAGTGAGTGCATTCATCGCAAGAGAACGCTATTTTACAGACTCAGCAAGCCATGAATTGCGCACGCCAGTGACAGTCATTACCGGCGCCCTAGAGCTTTTAGAACAAAGCCAATTGACTCCTGCCGATATGAAGGTGCTAGATCGTGTAAGGCGGGCAACACACGACATGAATACAATGATCGAAATGTTTTTGTGTCTTGCTCGTGAAACTGATGATGGCTTGTATGATGAGCAGTTTTTAGTAATGCCACTGGTAAGAAAAGCAGTAGAGCAGCAACGCTATTTGTTAAACGGTAAGCTCGTAGGTGTTGAACTTGATGAGCTCGCCAATCCCATAATTTATGGGCATGCACAGGCATTTTCTATTGCGGTTAATAACCTGGTGCGAAACGCGTTTGAGCATACCCTTACAGGACAGGAACCGATTGCAATTTTGATTAAAGAGCATGAATTATTAATCACTAATCAGTTCAGTGGCGGTGATACCCAGTATACGGCGACTGAAACAGCTTCTCACGGCTACGGCTTAGGTTTAGGTATTGTGCAACGCTTATGTGAGCGCAATGGTTGGTCATTCTCACTGCATGCAGATACAGCGCATGTAGTCGCTCGTCTTTCGTGGTGATGGAAGGCATGATTTTATTTTTAAACAATCCTGCTTGATGTAGTAAACTATACCTATCAGCAAAATCCCCATGGCGTTAGCCTTTAAAATAAAGAGCTTAATAATCTAATGAGTAGAGCAGGAATACAGTGGTTCCCGGGTCACATGAACAAAGCCCGCAACGAAATTAAAGAAATCATGCCACAGATGGATGTGATCATTGAGGTACTTGATGCCCGTATTCCTTACAGTAGTGAAAACCCAATGGTTACTGCGCTTCGTGGCGATAAACCGGTGATCAAAATCATGAACAAGGCGGACTTAGCTGATCCTAAGTTGACGCAAGCTTGGAAAGACTACTTTGAGCAGCAAAGTGGCGTGAAAGCGATTGATTTTGGTAATGATAAAGCGGGTGAAGTACACCGTATTAATGAACTTTGTAAAAAATTAGTGCCGCATAAAGTGGGTGCTGATAAACAAATTAAAGCCATGATCATGGGTATTCCCAATGTTGGTAAATCAACACTTATTAATACCTTAGCTGGCCGTATTGTGGCAAAAACAGGTAATGAGCCTGCGGTAACAAAAGCGCAGCAACGTATTAAGCTTGACGATGGCATTATGCTTTACGACACGCCGGGCATGTTGTGGCCTAAAGTAGAAAACGAAAACTCAGGTTATCGTTTAGGAGCAACCGGTGCAATTCGTGATACCGCTATCGATTACGAAGAAGTGGCTAGTTACACCGCTGAATATTTACTGCATGCATACCCAGAGCTTTTAAAAAGCCGTTATAAAATTGACGAGCTACCAGAGTCTGACTGGGAGTTTGTTGAAATGGCAGGTAAAAAGCGTGGCTGTATCCGCGGTGGTAATCAAATCGATACTTACAAGATGTCTGAAATTCTTATTAACGAATTACGCGATGGCATTATTGGTCGTATTACCATGGAAACACCGGCCATGCGTGAAGAAGAAGAGCAAATGGTTGCACAGCTTCGCGCTGCTGCAGAGGCAAAAAAAGCCGCAAAAGAAGAAGAGAAAAAACAACGCCGAGCGCGTGCGCGTAAGAACCGTCGATAAAGTTAACGCATTAACTTTTAGACATAAAAAAAGCCCTGCAAGGGCTTTTTTAGTTTCATATCTACCGTCACCGATATGAGCAATGTAGCAAGTAAAATAGTAGGGCGATCACCTGTTGCCAATATCAAGGGGCGTTGCGATTAGCAACAGGCGATCTTAGCTTTATCGTGGGCCACACGTGTTTCAGGGTCGAGAAACAAATCAGTTTATTCCGAACAAGTCATAACACTTTACTGTCTTGTTGATAGTGATTATCAATTAGATTTACGTGTCTGTCAACACTCAATTGAAAATAATTCTCATTTCTTTGTGTTTGTTTTTTAAACTTCAGCAATACAATGCATTAGCACTAAAGTTAGGCTGTAAATTACGCGCAATAAAAACTATGCTGGTGCTATAACAATTAAAATAAAAACACACGATGTTCTCAATTTGGTCAATAAGCCTTCTTGCAATTGTATATCTGGCAATTTTATTTGCGGTTGCAGGCTGGGCTGATAAAAGAAAAGTATTGCCTTTTAAAGGCTTAACCTATGGTTTATCGCTTGGAGTTTACTGCACCTCTTGGGCGTTTTTTGGTACCACAGCACAAGCTGCATATAATGGCTGGTGGCTAGCACCGACTTATGCCGGCACTATTTTGCTATTTATTTTTGGTTGGCAAGTGTATTGCCGTATAGCGCATATTTGTAGGCAGCAAAAAATAACCTCGATGGCAGATTTTATTGCTACGCGATATGGTCAGTCGTCGAGCTTATCTGGGCTCATTTCATTGATTTCAGTGATTGCCATTGTGCCTTATATCTCTTTGCAGCTAAGTGCTACCGCACAAAGTATTAATTTATTAACTAACCGTTCAATGATGCAAAGCCATGAAGTATGGGCCGATAGTACTTTTTATATCACGCTTGTATTAGCACTGTTTGCTATTTTATTTGGTGCAAGGCGCTTAAAGCCTAGCGAACATAACCCCGGTCTTATTGCAAGTATTGCCTTTGAATCTGTGGTTAAGTTATTGGCATTTTTAGCTGTGGGTTTGTATGTGTGTTTTGCGCTATTTGATAGCCCTGTGGCACTGTACGATAAAGCCTATGAACTAAATATTGATCAGCAAGTGGCTGCTACACAAAGCCCGACCTATGTGTATGTTGCCCATACTTTACTTGGTATTTTGGCGACCTTATGTTTGCCAAGGCAGTTCCACATGAGCTTTATCGAGAAAAATAACGATAAAGAATTGGCCTCGGCACGTTGGCTATTCCCGATTTACTTATTACTTATCAACCTGTTTATTCTACCAATTGCATACGCTGGATTAATTTACTTTCAAGGTCAAGAAGTCGGTTACGACACCTTTGTATTGGCGCTACCTATGGCTGCTGATGATGCCTTTGTGGCGCTATTAGCGTTTTTAGGCGGCTTTTCAGCGGCAACCAGTATGGTGATTGTGTCATCCATTGTGCTTTCAGTGATGATCACCAATGACTTTATTAATCAATTTATTTTACGCCGCTCACAGCTCACATCGAGTAGTCGCGGACTTGATAAAAACAACCTATTACATGCGCGTAAAATCGTTATCGTACTGATTTTATTGCTTAGTTATTTTACTCACCGGGTTCTTGGCGAAAGTACAACCCTTGCCAATGTGGGTTTAATGTCGTTTACCTTAGTCGCACAATTTTCACCGGCCATGATCATTGGCTTATGGTGGCGACAAGCATCCTGTCGCGGTGCACAATTGGGCATTTTAAGTGGCTTTATCATTTGGGGTTACACACTCTTACTGCCAAATATTGCTGGAGGTTTAGGTCGCGATAGCTTATGGCTTGTGGATGGGCCTTGGGGAATTAGCTGGCTCGCGCCTACCGATTTATTTTCTTTAGGCATGGAAAGTATCAGCCAAGCCTTGTTGCTGTCGTTAGGTGCGAACTGTTTAGTGTATTTTTTAGTGCCGCTATTTAGTCGTGCAACCTTGGCAGAACGCTTACAGAGCAATAAGTTTGTATCGCAGCTGAGTGATTCACGGGTGAGTAATCATCTGCAGCCCTTGAGCTATCACGACCTAGGTGCACTTTTGCAGCGATTTGCCGAAAAAGAAGCGGCGCAGTCTTTGGTTAATCATTACTTTCCTGATGATAAAAGTAAGTGGAAGCGTCCCGCCAATGTTGAGTTAGAGCTACTGGTTGAGCGCGAGATGTCAGCGGTGATAGGTGGTGCATCGGCGCGGCTTATTTTAGATGTAGCCAAAGATGAGCAGCGTCAGCCGCTAGAGCAGGTTGCTGAATTTGTAGATGAGGCAAGCCAAGTACTCAAATTTAATCGTGATTTACTGCAATCAACAATCGAAAACATTCAACAAGGGATCAGTGTAGTTGATAGTGAGCTGCGGCTGGTAGCCTGGAATCAAGGCTACAAAAACATGTTCGCCTACCCAGATGATGCGCTCTACATAGGCCGCCCAGTTGCTGACATTATTCGTTTTAATGCCGAGCGAGGCTTATTTAGCGGCGAGAGCATGACCAGCGAAGTTGAAAAACGCTTAGCCTATTTACGCCAAGGCAGTGCTTATAAATACCAGCGCTCGCACAATGATGGTCGCGTGTTTGAAATGCAAGGTAATCCACTGCCAGGTGGCGGCTTTGTAACAACCTATACCGACATCACCGAGTTCGTAAAACAACAAAAAGCGTTAACCGAAGCAAATGTTAGCCTTGAAGAAAAGGTAGCAGCACGCACCTTGGCGCTAACACAGGCAAACCAAGAGTTGTCGATGGCAAAGCAAGTGGCAGAGCAAGCAACGGTCAGTAAAACCCGGTTTTTTGCGGCTGCCAGCCACGATTTATTACAGCCTTTTAATGCCGCGAGTTTATTTTGTTCTTTAATGAATGAAAAGGCCCAAGACACCGAGCTTAAAGAGCTGGCGATGAATATAAAAAATTCACTGGGCAGTGCAGAAGAGTTGTTATCGAGTATTTTAGAGTTAACCAAACTTGACTCTGGCTCGTTTAAAGTACAAATGAGCGAATTTGCAACCAGTTCTCTTGTTGAACCACTTCGCAATGATTACGAAGCTTTAGCGCGTGAAAAAGGTTTGAAATTTATTGTTGAAACCTGCGATGTGCGCCTGCATACCGACAAAGCGCTATTACGCCGAGTACTGCGTAACCTTTTGAGTAATGCGATTCGTTACACTGAGCAAGGTGAAGTGCGCTTAAAAATGCAGTACGAAGATAATCATGTGTCGTTTATTGTTGAAGATACCGGTATTGGTATTGCTGCTAATGATCAGCAAACGATTTTCCAAGAGTTTAAACAGCTTGGTGCAAAACCAAGTGCTGAAGGCTTAGGTTTAGGGCTGGCTATTACCAAACGTATTTGTGATTTGCTTAAAATCCCCCTAGTGATGGGATCTGAACTTGGTAAAGGTACGCAATTTACCCTGACTTTACCTTGTAAAGTCAGCGCTGCACCAGCGCAAGCCAAAGGTGCAGAGGCATCACAAGAAACAGAGCTGGGGCAATTGCGTATTTGGTTGCTTGATAACGACCGCAACGTGTTAGAGGCATTAAAACAGTTACTTGAGAACTGGGGCTGCGAAATCTCAACGGCCACTAACTTAGCGGAGCTTGAGCAGCTAAAGGCAAGCCAAGCCCTGCCGCAATTGTTGATTATTGATTATCAGCTGGATGATGGAGTAACAGGCCTTGAAGTAATTGAGCAAGCCGCACTAACACGCTTACCAGCTATCGTTAATACCGCAAATCATGATGAAGGCATACGCGAGTTAGTGCTCGATGCGGGCTATCCATTGCTTTATAAGCCTCTGAAAGCGCCCGCCTTAAAACGCATGATTAAGCGACTGACTTAGTCACAGTAATTGTAGCTTGTGTGCCTTGCTGGGGTTTTGAGTTTATTGATAACTCAAAACCTTGGTTGCGCACAAGTTCTCGGGTGATCACCAGCCCTATACCTGTGCCATTTGCTTTGGTTGAGTAAAATGGCACGAACAAGTTATCGGGGTTTTGAATACCACAACCTTGGTCGCTAATTGCAATACTTAAGTTATTACCTTGTCTCGACCAAGTGAGGGTTGGGGCTGAGTTGCTACCTGCTTCAAAGGCATTTTTTATCAAGTTGATTAACGCTTGTTCTAGCTGACCTAGGTCGGCATTAAAATGTAACTCTTCGCTGCTATTTATCACTAGTTCAGGAAAGATAGCGCTTAAACGTGTGTTTAATTGCTCGCTACTTATTGCCTGCTTTTGTGCGGGTGGTAGCTTGGCAAACGCACTGTAACTGGCCACAAAATCAAGCAAGTGCTGAGCGCGTTTTTCTATTACTTGCAGCATATCTTGGGCGAGATCATCGTGACTGCTAATTTGCCCTTGGCGTTTAAGAGTTTGCAATGACTGACTCATTGAATAAATCGGCGTGAGTGAGTTACGCACTTCATGATTTAACACTCGAATTAACCGTTGCCAAACAAGTTGTTCATTATCGCGAAGCTGTTGCTCAATTGAAAAGAAGGTTAGTAATTCAAAGTTTCTGCCAGTCCGCCAAAAAGTCTGCGATGAGATTTGAAAGCGTTGTTTAAACGGTGAATCACTGTTTTGTTGCCACTCGCCATCATGCAGGGCGATGCCTAAGTCGCTGGCCGATTTACCCTCAATCTGGTGATGGTTAATACTGTTTTTAAACGCCTTATTACTAAAATAAATCAAGCTATGGGGGTCTAGGATAACGATGGGTAAGTCCAGCATGCTGGCAAACTCAAAAACAAACTCTTCTGTTTGCATGTAATGGCGTTTGTTCTTGGCTATTTTATTGCTGAGCTTGGCAAAATCTTGTTTAAGTGCTGCGACTCGCCCACTTTGATAAGACGCTAAATGCCAACTATTACTTTCGTCATTTGCCAGTGCATCTAGTTGCAGACCAAAGCGTTCAACCACATCGGTGATCACACGGTAGCTTTTAATTAAAGCAAAAGCGCTTATCCCGATAAACGGCAATAATAGACTGATACTGGCAAACCAATCTAGTTTTAAGCTGAGCGAAAGGGCAATACCAAGCGTTAATAGCAGCGCTATAACCATATAAAAATAGCGTCGAATACGCTGCTCTAACGACAACTTGCTACTCATTTAGCGTTCTACTTCTTTTAAATCGAGCTGATGTTTATCAATGCGACGATAAATCGCCGATTTACTTAATCCTAAAAATTCTCCTGCGGCGATAACATTGCCATTAAATTGCAGCAGCGCTTTTTGAATCATTTGTTTTTCAAGTTCTTCAAGGGGCAATAGTGGCAAAGCCTGTTCGGCATTGCTATTCGGTTGCTCGCAACTTGGTTGATCTAAAATGAGGTCATTGGCTTGAATATTGTTGTTATCGCTCATGATCACCGCGCGTTCAATACAATGGCTTAGCTCACGAATATTACCAGGCCAACTGTAATTTTTTAGCGCCTTTAGGGCATCATTACTGAGCGCCATATTTGCGCGTTGATATTTTTTACCATGCACTAACAACAAGTGTTCAGCTAAGGGAGCGATGTCGTCTTTTCTGTCGCGAAGCGGTGGAATGTGCAGTTCAATGGTATTGAGTCTAAATAGTAAGTCACGGCGGAATTCACCCTGCTCAATGGCCGAAGCTAATTCACTATTGGTAGCAGAAATAATGCGAACATCGGCGGTTTTGGTTTGGCTTGAACCTAGCACTTCGAATTCTTTGCTTTCTAGCACACGGAGCATTTTACTTTGTAGCTCGAGGCTTAACGTTGCAATTTCATCTAAAAATAAGGTGCCGCCTTCGGCAATTTCAAACCGTCCTAAGCGGTCTTCTTTGGCATCAGTGAAAGCGCCTTTCTTATGACCAAATAATTCGCTTTCGAATAGCGTTGGGGCAATGGCGCCAACATTCACGCTTACATAGCGTTTATCAGCTCTGAGTGAATGCTGATGAATATAATGTGCCAATAAGCTTTTGCCTGTGCCATTTTCGCCGGTAATTAAAATACTGGCATCGGTTTTTGCAGCGCGCTCAGCTTTGGCGAGTAACAGCTGCATGATTTCTGATTGGGCTATGTAATGTGCTTGTGAGTCACTGGTAAGTGCCTTTAAGCACGCGTTGTCGTGATTACTTTGCTTAAGTTTTAGTTGTTGTTGCACAACGGCGGTTAAGCGTAGGTTATTCCACGGTTTTTCAACAAAGTCGACAGCCCCTAATTGCATGGCTTTTACGGCAACATCTATGCTAGCCCATGCGGTCATTACAATGACAGGTATGGTTGAACCTAATTGATTTAGTTGCTTTAAAAAGCGTAATCCCTCTTCACCTGAGGTAGTGTCGAGCTTGTAGTTCATATCGAGCAAAATCAGGCTAATGTGCTCGGTTTTTAATAACTCAAGCGCATGTTCAGGGCCTCCGGCCTCAAGGCATGGTAAGCCTAGTTGTTGTAATGCAACAATAGCAGCCAGACGTACATCAGCTTGATCGTCTATGACTAAGATTTTGTCCATGATGTTTTCTTATTATCCTGTTGAGGTGGCTTAAACTTAAGCCACCATTTGTGCTGTTAATCGTTACGCAGTGCAGCCATAGGTTTTGCTTTAAGTAGTAAAACCAAAGGTCTAAAGCAAGCAAATAGCGCAATACATAAGGTAATACTCCAAGCGAGTAATTGCAGTCTTACATCAAGCACCAGCCACGACATTAGCTGCCCTTGTAACATGTAAAAGCCCACCATTACCGCAGCGAGCGCAACTGCAAAGCCAATGAGCACAGGAATAATGGCTTCAACACTCATCAGCTTGAATAAGCGCGCTTTTTTCGCACCTAATGCCATGCGAATACCAAACTCATAACGGCGCAGACCAAGGTTATAGCTCAGTACCCCAAAAATACCGATTGCTGCTAATAATAGAGTAAATAACGCTAAGGTACTACACAGAACCACAGTCAGACGGCTCATATACAGTAAATTGTCGTACTCTTGCTGTAAGTCGTTAAACTGCCACATGGTTAAGTCGCTGTTCTTTTCTTTCAGCGTATTAAGTATTTGTTTATTAGTCAGCTTAACGCCATCAGTAGCTTTAATAGTAAACATGTAGCTATATGGTGTCGCTGGCCACCAAATGTGACGACCAAACGACTCATCGTAGTATTTAGGGTGATTAAAATCTTCGGTTACACCCACCACTTCATACATCTTTTCTTCTAAGCCTTGGTAGCTCTTGCCGATAATATTTCGATAGTCTTGGCCTGGTAATAAGTTTTCTGCCACGCTGACTGATACCAGTATCTCGTTAGTTTCACCGCGTATAGCTTGCTCGGTAAAGGTGCGGCCAGCGAGAATTTTGGTATTAACTAACGCAAAGTAATCAGGCCCTACCCACTGACTAGGGAAGAAAACTGAGCTTTTGCCGTTTACATCTGTCAGGGTGTTGGCGTTTTGTCTTTGCGAAACAGGGCTGTGACCCAGTGCAACATCATCAATGCCTTGGCTATCAAGCAAAACCTGCTTATATTGCAGCATATGTTCGTAGCGCTCAGCCAATGACATCTGATTATTTGGCTGGAACAGGTTGGCAAAATACAGGTTTTCGGTATCACTACCGAGTGGACGGTTTATCGTGCCCATGGCTTTACTGACTACCATCACAGAAAAACTAACAAGCAGCGCGGCAACAAACATTTGTGAGCCAATTAAAATCCGTACTGTGCGGCCTGATACCTGCGAAACTCCGCCTTTACCACTGTTCTGCATTTGCGTATTTAGGGTTTTGTAATTTACCAAACGCGCTGTAATTACAGAGAAAATATAAGCAAGAGCAATACATAGTATGATGGCAACAATGACCAACGTGCTATCAACCGCCAAGCTGTTAACCAGTGGTAATCGTCCTTCTGCTAATACTTTAAATAAACGTATGCCCCATACCGATAAAAACAGTGCTATGCTTACCGATAAAGTCATTAAAATCAGTGACTGTAAAAAGATACTTTTAAATAACGTGCTGCGTTTAGCGCCTAACACTGCCTGCAAGGCGAGGGTTTTATGTTGAGCAAGAGCGCGCGAGAAGAATAAAGTGCTTACATTAAGTACCGCAATAATCAGTAGCCCTACTGCACCGGCTAACATCATTAAGCTTAAGTCATCGTTATTACCCAGCTCAACGTCACGATAGGGGGTTACTTCAGGTTTTACATCGGTGATACCACCATTGTTTAGCCACTCTGATTTAACCGTATCAATTTGCTGTTTTAAATCGACTTTAACTTGATCTATGGTGACCCCAGGCTTTAAAACTGCAATCAGTTTTAGGTTTTTAAAAGTGTTTGTCCATGGACTTTGCCAATCGTCATTGTGAAAGAAACGGCGGTCCGCACTTGATGGAAACCATACTTCAACATCACTTGCTTTAAACATGTAAGGTGGGCTGAATGAATCATCAACAACACCGACAATACGGTGAACATAATCGGTTTCACCCGCCATGACTGAAAGTGTTTTACCAATAATGTTCGGGTCGCTGTTGTAATGCTTGCGCCAGAAGTTAGCAGAGATAACAACCCGATCATCAGGTGTTTCTAGCGTTTCTCCAAGGTCAAAACCCTGTCCCATTAAAAATGGCGTGTTTAATAAGTCAAAATAGTTGCCGCCAACATACAGCACAGGCTCTTTTGGCTCGCCATCGAGGTTTGCAAAAATTTGCTCACCCGCATTGATCATCATACTTTGTTCAAAGCTTTGATTATGCTTAAGCCAATGCACCATCGACTGATAGCTTTGAAAGCCGGTGGCATCGTAGTCATCATAAGTAAGTGATTGCTCAACCACTACCATGCGGCTTTCATCGTACACATCAAGGGGCTTTAAAAAGTAGCTGTTAACAAGGCTAAGCACTACAAACAAGGTGGCAAGTGTTAAAGCAAGCGTTGCGATAACCGCAGTGACAAAGCCCGGTGCATTCATTAATGATGCCCACGCTAAGCTCAGTTGGGCGCGTGTTTTGGTTAATTTCATTACATCACCTCGGCGCTTTCGAGTACTTGCTCTGTGGTGTCGCTGCTAGGTGCTTGGCGAGCTTCTGAGTAGGAAACAATTTCACCATCTAGCAATTTAAGTTGCGTTTTAGCACGTCCGGCATAACGTAAGTCATGGGTTACCATACAAATGGTGGTGCCTTTTTTATTCAGCTCATCAAGCAAGTCCATGACGGCATCACCATTTTTTGAATCTAAGTTACCGGTTGGCTCGTCCACTAATAAAATACTTGGCTTGCCAGCCAGTGCGCGGGCAATGGCAATACGCTGTTGCTGACCACCGGATAATTGATTGGGTTTGTGCTGGGCACGGTGGCCCATTTCAACTTCATCAAGGGCTTGTTTTACTGCAAGCTCTATTTCGCTAGGGCTCATGGCTGGCTCTCGGTAAGTGAGCGGCAGTGCCACGTTGTCAAAAACCGATAATTCATCAATTAGGTTAAACGACTGAAATATAAAACCAATATGAAGGTTTCTAAGTTCAGCTTGCTGATCCATATCGAGGGTTTTTGTGTCGACTTCTTTAATGAAATAGTCGCCAGCAGTTGGGCTATCAAGTAGGCCTAATAATGACAGCAGTGTCGATTTACCACAGCCAGATGGGCCGCTAATACAGATATAGTCACCTTGGTTAATATTCAGGCTGATGTCTTTTAATGCATAGGTTTCAACATTTTGGCCGCGATAAACTTTGGCGATTTTGTTTAATGAGATAAGCGTATTGGTTTTCATAAACTGTCCTGTTCGATTTTTATTGTTGCCAAATGCTGCCATTTAGAAAGGTCTGAAATGATCAGCTGTTCGCCCACGGTGGCACCGCTTAAAAGTTGAATTTGATTGTCACTGAGTGTACCAAATTCGATATTGGTTGGCGTTGCTAACTGGGTATCTGGATTAAGTTTAAACAGCGTGGCTTCGCTATTTGCTTGTGCTTTTTGTGGCACGTTAATGGTTAATGCATCGGGAATAATGTTGCTAACCACATAGCCTTCAATGCTTAAATCGGGGCGGGCATTGGCAGGCAGTGTGCCTTGTAAATCAAGTTCGATAATAACTCGACCATCGGTAACGATAGGGTCAATTCGGGTGACTTTGGCATCAACTTCACCGTGGCTTGCTTGACTAAAGGTGTTTACTTTTGCTGCCATATTAAGTGCCACTTTTTCGGCATCAGCTTGCTTCACGCTTAGCTCTGCTTTAAGTGCTTTATTTGAGCCAACCACCGCAAGGCGGGTACCCGGCACGAGATTTTGGCCAAGTTCAACATTCAATTCTTGCAGCATGCCATCGATACCTGCCGTTATTTGCAGCTGATCAAAAGCTTGTTGCTCAACCTGATAATTAAGCTCAAATTGGCTTAATAGTTCTTGCTGTATTTTGCTGCGTTGTAAGTGCATTTCTTTAAGCTGTGCAAGGCGTTGCTGCTCGATACTTACTCGCTCTGTAAGCTGTGCTACGTTTAGTATGCTTCGTTTGTAATCGAGGCTTGAAACAATTCCTTGTTCGATCAGTTTGCTTTCGGCATCGACTCTAAGCTCTGCGCTTTGCAGCTCACTTTTTAAAATGGCGAGATTTGCTTGGCGCTCAAGTAGCTCACTTTGCTGATTAATTCTTTGCTCATTAACACTGGCTTTTTGGCGAGCAAGTTCTAGCCTAGCGACCGATAAACGCTGCGCTTGCTGTGGGTTGACGAGGCTTAAAATCACCGTGTCTTTTTTAACGATAGTGCCGGGGTATACATGGATAGCTTCGACCATTGCGGTGTCGGTATTGGTTAAATAGCGTTGATACTTTGGCTTTAAACGACCAAAGCCACGTATTTTCACCACAAAATCGGCTTGTTCTACGGTTGCAATTTGCAGTTGGCTTGCAGCAACCACGGTGGGTGTAGCCCATTGATATACCATTAAAGCGCCAAGAGCTGACACGCCAATAGCTGCACCAAAAAGCCATTTTTTAGCTTTTGATTGCTGAGGTTTGCGTTTTAGTGTGCTGTCTAAATCCATTGGCTATATTTCATTGTATTGTAGGTTTAGCAACACAAAAGCGAGGAACGTGCCAAGGTTTAATTTATTGATTTTAAAGGTTTTGTTATTTTTCGGTGAGATGGGTTTTCCCACTTTTGGGATTAATAAAATCAAAAGTGGGACAGATATAAAGTGCAGTCTACTGTAGTAACTTTGCAAGCTTAGCCAGCTGCTTTTTAGCATGTGTGTTATCAGGTTTAAGCTTTAACACATGGTTATAATTGGCGGTTGCTTGCTTGAGATCACCGAGGTACCAGTATGCCTCTGCTAAGCTATCAAAGGTATTGTAACTATGTGGGTAAAGGTGCGTATTTAGTTTAAAAATCGCTAACGCTTCATTGAGTTTGTCTTGGTTAATAAGCGAATAACCCCATAAGTTAATATCGCTTTCAGTAAATTGGATCTGCTCGTCTTTAGCTAATTGATCCGCAGCTGTAATTGCATTTTCATAGCCTTGCACTTCAAGAACTTGCCATAAGCGTTTAATATTTTTCGCTAAACCAAAGCCATTTTCTTGTTTCATTTCAGGGATATAAAAGCCCGCAATTTCATCTACAAATTGCGATGGCATTGCGCCAATCAAGTTGGTTAAGATTACTATCGACATATTATCTTCAGGGTAAACAAAGATACCTGCTCTGTTACCACCTATGGCAGCTAATGCCGGATGTTCTTCTCGTCCCATTACAGGCCAACCAAGACTGTAGCCATTTAAGCGCTGATTAAAGCCTTGAGTATGACCATTTTTTAGTCGAGTCGGGGTCCACATTTGTTGAATACTTTGTGCATTAATAAATTGATTTGTTTGTAATGCCACTAGCCAATTTGCTAGCTCAGTTGCTGTTGAGGCCATACCTGCGGCGGTTTGTAGCATTGGTGAGAAAATGGCTTCTCTTGAATTTATTAGTTCATTACCTTGTGTTTCGTATCGTCTAGCCGAGTGTTTTACAACATTGTTGAGATTGCCAAAGCCCGCTTGAAGTGTTCTGTTCATCTCAGTTTTTTGTAACTGGTTTTTTGCTATAAATTGCTGAAATGGCATCCCAGATAACTTATTAATTAACTTACCAATAATGACGTAGTTTGTTTGGTTATATTTAAAACGGGTGCCGGTTTCGAACTCTAATGGTTTAGTTTGTACTTGTTGCCATGCGTCATCGGGTCCTTGATCTGAGATTAGATTGGCAATTTCATCTTTTATGATGTCAGGTAAACCTGATGTATGGCTCATTAATTCTCTTGTTGTTATAGCATGCCACTGAGTTGGCAGCTCGGGTAGGTAAGTGCCAATAGGTGCATTAAGGTCTAACTTCTTTTGCTCAACAAGTTGCATCAGTGCGACACCAACGAAGGCTTTAGTTGCGGAATTAATCACAAATAAAGTGTCGGCATCAACGGCGATATTATCTTCAATATTTGCAACTCCGTAGCTGGCAACTTTAATTACTTTATTATCTCGAACGACAGCAAGTTGTAGCCCGGGAATATTTCTTTTTTGCATTAACTCAACCAGCCATTGGTCAAGCTCATCTGCATGTGCAGAAAAGGCACTTAAAATAAGCGATAGAAGAGTAATCGTTGGAAGGATTAATTTTTTGCCAAGTTTTTTGCAAGCTGTGTACACGATGTTGTCCTTAGTGTTCATTTGTATCTATTATTTTTACTTAGATAGTTTTTGATGTGAGCACTAAAGCGAGGAGTATGCCAATCTTCAAGGTATTGAAGTTAATAGCTTTTATTGTTTTTCTTGGTTTTAAAATTCCCATTTATGGGAATTTCAAATTAAAACTGGGAGTGATTGCTTAAATTAGCTTTCTTCGATTTTGCCAACTTGCGAAAGCTGATTAAACAAAATGCCTGCCTGGGTGCGGTTATAGACATTGAGTTTACGTAAAATCGCTGACACATGTTGTTTGATTGTGGTTTCTTGAATCGACATTTCAAAGGCGATTTGTTTATTCAATAAACCGTCGGCAATCATCGCGAGTACGCGGTATTGCTGTGGAGTTAGTTTTTCAAGGTTGCGAGCAAATTCACTTTGTTCGTCGTTGATCACTACATCGGTTAAATCTACTTCAGGTGGTAACCAAGTGTCGCCGTTGAGTACATGACTAATAGCTTCGCTGATGACATCTAAAGAAGATGACTTAGGAATGTAGCCTGCAGCACCAAGACTCATTGCTTGTTTTATGATGGCTGGTGTCTCATTGGCAGAGACCATAATCACTAAAATATCTGGGTAGTGGTTACGCAGTTGCGAAAGGGCTTGTAGGCCATTTGCACCAGGGATGGTGAGGTCTAAAAATATCAGTTCAATCTCAGGGTGAGCGCTTAACAGTGCAAACAAACCATCAATGTCACTGGTTTCTTTGATATGTTCTTCTGGCACTGATGTCGCGGCAGCTTGACGCAATGCACTTCTAAATAACGGGTGATCATCGGCGATTATGGTGTTCACAGCTAAAGACATTCCCTCGATTCTCCAATGCGTTATGTTATAAGTGATTTTGCGTTTTGAAACAAGGTTTGCCTGAAGGGAAGTTTCAGACAAACCTTTCTCACACAAGGATTTAGGTTCTTTTTTAGAAACGGTAACCAACAGTGAAGGCTACAGTGCGAGGGTCGCCGTAGTAACCGATCAGCGTATTATCACCACCTAAACCTGGGGTGTATTTGCTGGTATCTGTTGGGTCTGTTGGATCAGGCGCTACGAACTGGTAACCACCAATCATGTACTCTTCATCCGTTAAGTTTTTACCGTAAAGACCAGCAGTCCAGTGGCCATCAGTGCTGTACCAAGTGATACCCATATTAAAGATACCGTAAGCATCTTGCGTTAATAGGCTATCTTCTTCGAATAGTGCGTAGTCACCTCTGTGGTAGTAGTTACCATTGATAACAAAGTCACCCATTTCTGTGTACATACGGTATGTTGCACCCAGATTAAAGGTTAAGTCAGGTGTGTTTGATACACTAAAGCGATCTGATTTATCGAATGCTTCACCCGTTTCTGGGTTGTAGTCAATTACGTTATCAAAGCTACTATCGATGTAACCTACTGACGCATCAAAACTGAGTGACTCTGTTGCAACATAGTTAAGCTCAAGCTCAATACCATCTGATGTTGACTCACCAATGTTACCTAAGCGTTGGTTTAGATCTGCTGCGCTGTCGCCCGGTAATACCGAAATATATTGACGGTCTTTATGATCAAGGGTGAATAGCGTTACGTTTGCACGTAAGTTGTTGTTCCACTCACTCTTCATACCGATTTCGAATGAATCAACGATTTCTGGTTTTGCTGCTGGCTCTGCAGTAGTTGCACGTGGGTTGAAAGTACCTGACTTAAAGCCTTGCGCGTAACTTGCAAAGAACATGATGTCGTTTGAATATTGATATTCAACACCTGCACGCGGTGTGAAACGTGACCACTCTTCTTCATCATCGAGTACCGTTGGTACAAGTTGGCCTTCTGGTCGAGTGTAACCTGGCACCCAACCTGACTCTGGATAAACAATGTCAAAGATGAGGCCGTTGTTAACCTGTGCTTCTTTTTTATCTTTGGTGTAACGCGCGCCAAGTGTCATTGACCATTTATCGGTTAAATCAATCGAGCCTTGAATATAGGCTGCTTTACTGTTTGAGTTACTACAACCGCTTACTTCACGAGTCAGGCCTGGTGCACCTAGGCTTTGACCTAAGATACCTAAAATAGCCTCAAATTGACCACATGATTCACCATCATAATAGTAAAGGCCTGATACAAGCTTGTAGTTATCCCCTTGATGATTTAGCTGTAACTCGTGAGTGGTTTGCTCATCATCGTAAATAGCCGGTACATCGAAAATTGGCAACGAGGTATTGTCAAAGTCGATATTTGTTGGAGAGTAACTTTCGCGGCTTGAACCTATGTATTTAATACTTGTGCTATCACTCATATCCCAACGTGCAGTCAGGCTGTAGCCTTCAAGTTCAACTTTGTTCCATGTAGGCAAGCTGGTGTATGAGTCATACACGCTGTTTGGCACTGGCGCATCAGTTAGTAGACTAGGCAGTAAACGATAGCCGCCTTTCGCGTTAGATTTATCTTCTGTTTTATCCCACGCTAAGCGGAAGAAAAGATCATCGGTCGGTGTGTACTCTAAGGTAACACGAGCTGCGGTTACGTCTTTGTTGTAGTTTTCGCGGTCTTGGTTATCAAGAGCCGATGTTAAAAACTCACCAAAGCCATCACGATTTAGCGTTGCAAAACCAAACCCTACGTAAAGCTTTTCGTCAACAATCGGTAATTGGCCGGTAATTTTTAAATCTTTTTGGTTATAGCTACCTACAGTGCCTTGAATGTTTAACGTCGCATCACCGCTCATTTCTTTGGTGACGTATTTAATTGCACCACCAATGGTATTTTTACCGTAAAGCGTCCCTTGTGGACCACGTAATACTTCGATTTGTTGCACATCAAGAAGGTCAAGTACGGCACCTTGAGGGCGAGCAAGATAAACATCATCAATATAGATACCTACACCCGGCTCATAACCCCAAAGTGGATCTTGCTGACCTACACCACGAATAAACGCAGTAATTGTAGAGTTAGTACCACGACTTGCTTGCAAGGTGGTATTTGGCGAGAACTGCTGAACTTCGGTCATAACGACGATGCCGTTTTCTGCCAGTTCTTCAGCACCCACTGAAGTGACTGCGACAGGAACTTCTTGCAGGTTTTCAACAGTTTTACGTGCTGTTACCTGAATGCGTTCAAGTTCCCCTTTTTTTGCTGCAGGTTCGGCTTGTTCTGCCGCTTGAGCACTGACACCTGCCAAAGCAAGTGATACAGCCAGAGTAAGTGGCGCGACTTTTGGGTTAAGCTTTATCATGTTGTATTCCTTGTTATTGTTGTCATTAGTCTTATGGCCACTCACATTGATGTTGCCGAAGACTTAATAAGATTTGCCCGTGTCACCTGTCAGTTAATGTAGAAGATAGTTGCAAAAATTGAATTAGTACCATAGTGCTATACCCGCCACAGCCCTTTATTTATCAAGCAATTAAGCTATTTTTAAAGCAGATAGTACCTTAGTGTTATGTATTTTTTGAACGCTTAGGGTAAGACTGAAGGCATTATTCCGATGTCACCTCATCTGTGTAATAACAATAATTATAGGAATGTCTATGCTGAGCATGATAGGACTGTTAGGCGGTTTGATACTGCTGATCATTTTAACGCTGCGTGGGGTAAATTTATTTATCGCTGCGCCAATCTGTGCACTATTAGTTGCACTTAGTAGTGGCATGGCCATTTTCCCTGTATCGGCAGATACAAACTTTATTAACGCCTATATGGATGGCTTTGCAGGCTTCTTAAGTGCGTGGTTCTTTATGTTCTTACTGGGTTCGTTATTCGGTAAGTTTATGGAAGACACCGGTGCTGCAGACAGTGTTGCAAGCTACATTGTGGGTAAACTAGGTATGAAGCACGCGGTTCTTGCGGTTGTGATTGCCTGTGCAGTTTTAACCTACGGTGGCGTGAGCGTCTTTATCGTTGCGTTTTCTGTTTACCCAATGGCATTAAGTCTGTTTAAAGATGCAAATTTACCGCGCCGCTTTATTCCAGCAACGCTGGCATTTGGTTCGGTGACCTTTACCATGACCTCGGCAGGCTCGCCAGAAATTCAAAACTGGATCCCGGTTAAACACCTTGGTACGTCACCTTATGCAGCATGGGAAGTGAGCTTAGTGGTGGCTATTTTCATGGCGACAGCAGGTTACTTTTGGTTAAACAAGATGATCAAAAAAGCCGTTGCTAACGGCGAGACCTTTGAAGCGCGTGATGATGATCCTGTCATTATTGAGCGTCGTCGTCCGCACCCAATTACAGGTGTGATCCCGCTGATCGTGGTGCTACTTTTATCATTTACACTACATGATGTACTACAGCAAACAGCGCTTATTGTTGCCTTGCTTGGTGGTGTGTTGAGTATTGTGATTATCAATTTTAAGCATTTTCACGATATGGGTAACGCTATTAATGTTGGTACAACTGGCGCTTTAGTAGCAATCGGTAACACCGCTGCTGTGGTTGGTTTCGGCGCTGTGGCGAAAGTATCACCGGCATTTACCGCCGCTGTCGATGTGATGACCCATATGCCGGGTAATGAGTTGGTTGGTGCTGCGGTTGCGGTCAGTGTAATTGCTGGCTTAACAGGCTCTGCTTCAGGCGGGCAAGCCATTGCATTACCACTTGTCGCACCGGGTTATTTAGACATGGGTGTAAACCCTGAACAGCTGCATCGTGTAGTGGCAATTAGTTCTGGAGCCCTCGATACCTTGCCGCATAATGGTTATGTGGTCACAACAATACGCGCTATCTGTAAAGAAACACATCAACGAGCGTATTGGTCAATGGCAGCGCTGACTGCGGTTATTCCGCTTATCGGTGTCGCATTGGCACTCGGACTCTTTATTTTCTTTTAAGGAACAGCAATGAAAACCAAATTAATAATTTTGCTATGGCTAGTTGTATTTAGTAGCACTGCGTTTGGCGCTGCCAACAAAGCCGACACCATGCTGGTGGAAAAACAGCATTTTACGACAAAAGATTTTACCACTGTGTCTGGTGTGACTTTAGAGCAAGTGGACATTGGTTGGGAAAGTTACGGAAAACTAAACGCCAATAAAGATAACGTGATTTTAATAACCCATTACTTCTCTGGTACTTCTCATGCCGCAGGTAAATATAAAGCGGATGATGCCTTACCGGGTTATTGGGATGCGATTATCGGCCCAGGTAAAGCTATCGATACCAATAAATATTATGTGATTAGCTCAGATACTTTAGTGAATGCCAACTGGCATGATGAAAATGTAATTACTACAGGCCCTGCGTCAACTAATCCAAAAACAGGCAAACCTTATGGTTTAGATTTTCCTGTGGTTACGATTACTGACTTTGTGAATGTGCAAAAGCGCTTACTCGACAGCCTAGGTATCACTAAATTACATGCTGTGATGGGCGCATCAATGGGATCGTTTCAAGCACTTGAGTGGGCAACACGTTACCCAGATAAAGTAGAGCGTTTAATTCATGTGATTGGCGCTGCAACTATGGATGCATGGACAGTCGCGGCCCTTGAAAAATGGGCGTTACCAATTCGTTTAGATAAAAATTGGCAGCAAGGTAATTACTACGGCAAAGAGCGCCCATTAGATGGCTTAGCGGCAACCATGCTTAATATTACGCAAGATGCGATGCATCCAATTATTTATAACGCGAGCTTCCCTGACTTTAATGTATTGGATGAAGGTGCATTAAAAGATATTCGTACCTTGCCTAAGTTAAACCAAGTACTCGCTCAGCGCGCAATGGCACGAGCTAAAACGCAAGATGCAAACCATGTACTTTATTTGGTCCGGGCATCACAATTATTTACCGCTGGTATGCAAAGCGATTTAACAACGGCACTTAAAAATGTCTCTGCCAAAACATTATTACTACCCGCAACGAACGACTTACTGCTTCGCCCTGAAAACATGCGCACCGTGTTTGACACCATGAAAGCGGCAGGTAAAGACGTTGAGATTTCAGAAATTGAAGGGGGTTGGGGACACCTTGATGGAATTTTCTCAATCGCCCCGAAAGCGCAGCTTATCAGTGAGTTTTTAGAGGAGTAGCCCGATGAGCAAAACAGTTTTAATTACCGGTGCAGCCAGTGGTATTGGTTTATATGTTGCACAGCAACTGGCGATGCAAGGTCACACTATTATTGTGACTGATTTAAATCAGCAAGCAGCACAACAAGCGGCAGCAGGCATTGTTGAACAAGGCGGCAGCGCTGAAGGGTATGCACTTAATGTGGCAGATAGTAATGCAATAGAGCAGTTTTTCATTGAGCTTAATCAGCCAATTGATGTACTTATTAATAATGCGGGTATTCAGCACGTTGCGAAGCTTGAAGATTTTCCGGCTGATAAATGGCAGTTCTTACAGCAAGTTATGCTGGTTGGCCCGGCGATGATGACCAAGGCAGTACTCCCTCGCATGCGTGAGCAAGATTTTGGTCGCATCATTAATATTGGTTCAATCCATGCGATGGTGGCGTCTAAATATAAGTCGGCTTATATCTCTGCAAAACATGGCTTAATCGGCTTTGCTAAAACCATGGCACTCGAAACTGGCGATGCCAATATCACGATTAATACCGTGTGCCCAGCCTATGTAAAAACGCCGCTTGTGGAGCAACAAATTGCCTCGCAAGCCAAAGAACATGGCATTTCTGAGCAACAAGTGATCGAAACAATTATGCTAGCACCGATGCCGAAAAAAGCATTTATCGGCTTAGATGAGATCCTGCATACCGTTAGCTTTTTAATGGCCGATGCAGCTCGCAATATTACCGCCCAAGCAATCGCCATTGATGGCGGTTGGACTGCACAATAGGAGGAGCCAATGGCAGGTTTTGATAAAGTAGTTACAAGTTATAGCGAAGCGATGGCTGGCCTTGAAGATGGCATGACAGTGATAGCCGGTGGTTTTGGTTTATGCGGCATTCCTGAAGGGCTGATTGCGCAAATCAAACGGCAAGGCACCCGAGATTTAACCGTGGTATCGAATAACTGTGGTGTTGATGGTTTTGGTTTAGGTGTGCTGCTTGAAGACAAGCAAATCAGCAAGATGGTTGCTTCTTACGTTGGTGAAAACGCGCTATTTGAGCAGCAACTATTAAATGGTGAACTTGAAGTTGAGCTCACTCCACAAGGCACCTTAGCTGAAAAAATGCGAGCTGGCGGTGCGGGCATTCCTGCATTTTATACCGCAACTGGCGTGGGTACCCCGGTGGCTGACGGTAAAGAAACCCGCAATATTAATGGTCGCGATTATTTATTAGAGCCAAGCATTACTGGCGACTTTGCGATAGTTAAAGCGTGGAAAGCAGATCGCTACGGTAACTGTATTTATCGTCATACGGCGATGAACTTTAATCCGATGGCAGCAACCGCAGGCAAAATTACGGTTCTTGAAGTTGAAGAAATTGTTGAGCCAGGGGAGCTAGAGCCAAGCCAAATTCACACGCCGGGTATCTATATTGACCGAGTGATTAAAGGTGAATTTGAAAAACGCATCGAGAAAGTTACCACTAAGCAAGAGAATCAATAAGGAGCACGCTGATGGCATTATCACGAGAACAAATCGCTAAACGCGTGGCGATGGAACTACAGGATGGTTACTACGTTAACTTAGGCATAGGTATTCCAACCTTGGTCGCTAATTATGTCCCTGATGGCATCGAAGTGATGCTGCAATCTGAAAATGGTTTACTCGGTATGGGGCCATACCCAAGTGTAGACCAAGTTGATGCCGATATGATCAATGCAGGTAAAGAAACGGTCACTGCAGCAAAAGGGGCGGCTATATTTAGCTCCGCAGAAAGCTTTGCCATGATCCGCGGCGGCCACGTTGATTTAACCGTGCTGGGTGCGTTTGAAGTGGACCAAAACGGCAACATTGCCAGTTGGATGATCCCGAAAAAGTTGGTTAAAGGGATGGGCGGTGCGATGGATTTAGTAGCCGGTGCTAAAAACATTATTTGTACTATGACCCATGCTAACAAGCATGGCGAATCAAAACTGCTGACCGAATGTAGTTTGCCGTTAACGGGCGTTGGTTGTATCAATAAAGTGATCACCGATTTGGCACTTTTAGAAATCAAAGACGGTGCATTTCATTTATTAGAGCGTGCGCCAGGTGTCTCGGTTGATGAGATTATTGCTAAGACACAGGGCAAACTTATTGTCTCTGGTGACATTCCTGAGATGACTTTTAGCTAGTTTTGCAACTTTTAAACAGCTAATTTGCCTAGATTTTATACTAACCCCCAGTAATGTGCTTTTTGTTCATGAGTTTTATGAACAAAAAGCCATTTATCACCATCAATGCAACTTACCCCCCTAAACATTTCGTTAATCTATCGTTAACACTATGCTCCAAACCAGATCGCCATTTGCAGTAGGCCGATCAATGACAACAAATAATTATAATCTGGTGTGGAGTAATTCATGAAAGCAAGTAACACACAGCTCGCTTTAGCCGTTGCAGCGGCGTTAGCAAGTACATCAGCATTCGCACAAAGCGACACTGAACAACTACAGCAACAACTCGATGCACTTCAAAAAGAAGTGGATTCATTAAAAACATCTAGCGGCTTCAACCTAGAATTTGGTGGTCGCGTGCAACTTGATTACAACTATTTCGACGGTGCTTACAATGCCGACAATGATGGCGCTGGAGGCAGCGACTTCTTCCCTCGCCGTATCCGTACTTATGTTGAAAGTGAACATGGCAACTGGGATCACAAATTACTACTCGAATTTTCTGAAGGCACGGCTGAAATCGTGTTAGCGCGGGTACGTTATGCATTCGACAACGGCTTAAAAGTAAAAGCCGGTAAGATCCGTGAAGACATGTCGCTCAATGCGCTAACCAGTTCTAAACACATTAATACTATTGAGCGTAGCACCCTTGCTAATACCTTCTCGCCTTTCTTCCGCTGGGGTATTTCAGCTTCTCAATACTTTAAAGACTCAGGCTTACGTTACGCGGTGGGTGTTTACAAAAACGATGCGTTTGGAGCTTCAGGCCATGACGAAAATGACAAACTGACATTGGCTGTAACAGGTCGCTTAACCTGGTCAAGTGCAGCGCCGGGTGATGTTATCCATTTAGGTGCTTGGCACTCTTATCGTGATATGGGCGGCAATGATTTAAGTGCTCGTTTTGCCCGTGGTGAAGTGCGTGAAACCAATGTTCGCTTAGTGGATTACGCAGTCGGTGGTGAAACGGCAGCGCTTGATAGCATGTCGCAAAGCGGTCTTGAATTTGCCTACCAAGCTAATGCATTCACTCTAGAGGCTGAATATGCTAGCCGTTACCTAGATACTGTTGATAGTAGCAATGAACTTGATGGTGAGCGATTTGATGGCTTTCATGTTTCGGCAAGTTACTTCTTAGGCGGTGAGCAGCGTCGTTATAAAGCAGGTTCAGCGTTATTTGTACAACCAAAAGGGATTAAAGACGCATGGGAACTTGTTGCCCGTGTGTCACAAATGAATGCCAGCAGCAAACAGCAAGGTACCGACGTTACCACTTATACATTAGGCACATCTTATTACCTAAGCAGCGATATCAAATTTATGGGCAACCTGATTTACAGCGATGTTGATGGTACCGGTGCTTCTACGCTGGTTGGTGATGAAGATTCAGGTATGGGCATCAGCGCTCGTATGCAGTACTTATTTTAGGAGTCGTGCATTATGACTATGTTTAAATCATTAAAAAGATCTGTTTTAGCAGCTTCATTATTAGTAGCCAGCCCACTGGCATTGGCAAACTTACACTTTTTGGTACCGGGTGGCCCAGGCGGCGGTTGGGATACCACAGCACGTGGTGTCGGCGAAGCAATGGTGAAAGCGGGCATTGAAGACAATGCATCGTTTCAGAATATGTCGGGCGGCGGCGGTGGTCGTGCAATTGCTTACTTGATTGAGTCGGGCACTAAAAAAGGCGATATGTTGATGGTTAACTCAACACCTATAGTTCTGCGCGCATTATCAGGCAAAATTCCTTACAGCTATCGCGATTTAACGCCAGTTGCCAGCATGATTGCTGATTATGGTGCATTTGTTGTGCGCAATGACTCGCCATTTAAAACATGGCAAGACGTTATTGATGCCATGAAAAAAGACCCAGGCTCTGTAAAAGTGGCGGGTGGCTCTGCGCGCGGCAGCATGGATCACTTAGTGGCAGCACAAGCGGTGAAAGCGGCGGGTATTGATGGCCGTCGATTACGTTACATTCCTTATGATGCCGGTGGTAAAGCGAAGGCAGGTTTATTGTCGGGCGAGGTCAACTTACTTTCAACAGGCTTAAGTGAAGCACTCGAAGTCGCAAATGGTGGTCAGGCACGTATTTTAGCGGTTACTTCTGCCGATAAATTGCCAGATTACCCAGCAATTCCAACCTTAAAGTCGCTAGGTTACGACATGGAATTCGTAAACTGGCGCGGCTTTTTTGCAACTCCAGATTTACCAGCAGACAAACTAGCCCAGTACACAGAAAAGCTACGAAAGCTGCAGCAAACCCCAGAGTGGGAAGCGGTTCGTGCCCGTAATGGTTGGCTAAATCTATTTCAAGAAAAAGAAGCGTTTATTAAATCGCTTGAGCAGCAAGAAGCGCAATTACGCGTTGTAATGAAAGAACTTGGTTTTATCCGAGGCTAAGGTTAGACGATGTTAAACCGTGAACTAATTGGACCAAGTTTATTCTTGGTCCTCTTTACCCTCTACGCCCTTGTGGCTTGGCAAATTCCACTTATGCCATTTGAAGAGTACGAAAGCGTTACTTCAGCAACCTTACCAAAAGTGTATGCGGTATTCGGTATTGTGGTGTGTGTACTCTCGATTGGTGCCAACTTATTAAAGCAAGCACCAGCAGAAAAAGCAGAGCTACTCAGTAAGGGCAACTTACTACGTACCTTTGCACTGTTGGTGTTGATGGTTGCTTATAGCGCCATGCTTGAACCGTTCGGCTTTTTAATTGCCACCAGTGCCTTTTTAATTGCTGGCTTTTTTATTATGGGTGAGCGCCGTAAGAAGGTGTTGTTGTTTGCCTCTGTACCTGTGGCCGTGGTTTTTTGGTTTTTAATGACACAAGTACTGGGCATTTACTTAGTACCTGGCAATCTGTGGAGTTAAGTTATGCTTGATGGAATTATGTTAGGTTTGTCGACCGTACTCGACTGGAACAACTTGTTATATGTGATTGTTGGCTGCTTTGTTGGCACGTTCATCGGTATGCTACCTGGGCTTGGGCCAATTACTGCGATTGCGTTGATGATCCCGATCACTTACAGCATCGGTGCTGATTCGGGCATGATTTTAATGGCGGGTGTTTACTACGGGGCTATATTCGGTGGCTCTACTTCTTCTATTTTGATTAATGCGCCGGGTGTGGCGGGGACAGTAGCGTCATCGTTTGATGGTTACCCGCTAGCAAAACAAGGTAAGGCAGGTAAAGCTCTGGCTATTGCAGCTTATTCATCCTTTATAGGCGGGACGATTGGCGCCATTTTACTGATGGTGGCGGCGCCATTATTAGCGAAAGTGTCATTAAGTTTCCAATCGCCTGATTATGTTGTACTGATGTTTTTAGGCTTAACGGCCATTGCTGCATTCTCTAATAAAGGGCAATTTTTAAAAGCCATGATGATGACGGTATTTGGTTTAATGCTGGCAACGGTTGGTATTGATCCCTCTTCAGGTACCGAGCGCTTTACCTTTGGCCAAGCTGATTTATTAGATGGGATTAGCTTTTTATTAGTGGCAATGGCAACGTTTGCGTTGGCTGAGGCACTGATTAATGTGGCGCGCCCTGAAGCTGAGCCAGATAAAAAAATTGATGATCCTGATACGCCAAAAATTGGTTCAACAAAACTGACTAAAGAAGAAGTAAAAGACATGGCTCCTGTGGTTGGTCGCTCATCTTTACTTGGTTTTATTGTCGGTGTGTTACCGGGCGCAGGGGCAACCATTGCCAGCTTCATGGCCTATGCTACTGAACGTAACCTTGCTCCAAAGGCACTGAAAGATAAATTTGGTAAGGGCTCAATGCGTGGCTTAGCGGCACCTGAGTCTGCTAATAATGCTGCCTGTACGGGCTCATTTGTACCATTACTGACTTTAGGTATTCCAGGCTCTGGTACGACTGCGATTATGCTAGGTGCATTAATTGCCTACGGTATTCAGCCGGGCCCTATGTTAATGCAAGAAAACCCAAGCGTGTTTTGGGCTGTCATTGTTAGTATGTACTTTGGCAATATTGTACTGCTGATTTTGAATCTGCCGTTGATCCCATATTTCGCTAAAGTGTTGGCAATGCCTAAATCTGTGCTGACAGTAATGATTTTATTCTTCAGCTTAATTGGTGTGTATTTAGTGTCATTTAACACCTTTGATTTATTTATGATGGTGGGCTTTGCGCTGGTGGCTTTGGTGCTTCGATTATTAGCTTTCCCGATGGCGCCTTTATTACTGGGCTTTATTCTCGGTGATATGATTGAGCGAAACTTCCGCCGTGCAATGATGATTTCAGATGGCTCGCTGAGCTTTTTATGGGACCGCCCATTAACACTGAGTATTTTTGTGATTTCGATCTTAGTGTTGTTGTTCCCACTGAAAGACTATATTGTCCAACGTCGTAAAGACAAAGCAGCTACGCAAGCAGAGCAACATGCGTAGAACAAGGCACTGATATGAGATACACCAATAAGCTAAACCCATTTCAGCATATGGTTAAAAAACCTAAGCGCTTAGAAACGCGACTCATCATTTGGGTTACCGGTCTATGTGTTTTGCAAGCTGTGTTGTTTGGCGCTTTGGTGTATCAGATCACTGCAGAAAGCTTGCATAGCCACATGGGTGATAAAGCACTTTCGCTCGCAACCAGCATTGCCTCACGAGATGACGTGCAAAATGCATTACAAACCAAGCAAGGGCTTGATGAGTTAAATACGCAAATAGAGCATATTCGTGAACTCACCGCAGCGAGCTTTATTGTTATCGGTGATAGGAATACCCGCCGTATTGTTCATCCCGACTCTGACAAGCTGGGTAAGCCTATGGTGGGTGGTGATAGTAAAGCGGCGCTACGTGGTGAGCGGTATGTCTCGATTGCAAAAGGGAGTTTGGGCGAATCTATCCGTGGCAAAGTACCCGTGCTTTCAGAGCAGGGCGAAGTTATCGGCTTGGTTTCGGTTGGCTTTTTAGTGCAATCAATTGAACCGCTTATTCGTGCTCGTAGTGCTGAAATCATGCTTTGGGGCTTGTTGTTAGTTGGTTTAAGTATTTTGGCTGCGGTGTATATCGGTCAACGGGTACGTAATGCTATTTTTGGTTTACAGCCTGACGAAATAGCACGGTTGTTCTCTGAGCAAGATGCTATTTTGAATACCGTTCGTAGTGGCATTATCGCCCTCGATCCTGAAGGTAACGTACGTAACTTAAACCAGCGCGCTTGCGAAATCCTCGGTAAACCGACCAGCTGTATCCATCAGCCACTTAAGCTTGAAGATTTGCTTCCTGAACATGCTGAATTTTTAATGCATAACCAACAGCGTCCGATTGTTGGTTTTGAATTATTTGCCGCCGATAAACGCATTGTGTTGTCGCGATATGCATTGCAAGTGCAAGGTGAGGCTGATGGTATTTTGCTGAGTATGCGCCCTGCGGATGAGCTTGAATATTTATCGCAGCAATTAACCAAAGTACAAGCTTTTGCTGAGTTATTACGAGTGCAAACTCATGATTACTCAAACAAGCTAAACTTAATTGGTGCGTTAATTCAAATGGGGCAAACAGAGCAGGCCATTGAGTTAATTGGTCAAGAAAGCAAAGGCTCGCAAGCGCAGATCCATCACTTACTCGAAAGGATCCAAGATCCAGTGCTAGCTGGTTTACTGGTCGGTAAATACCACAAAGCCCGTGAACTTAATGTAATCCTTGAGCTTAATCCAGACAGCTTACTAGGATCGATCACCCGTAAAGATATGCTAGAGCGGGTTGTCTCGATACTTGGCAATTTGATTGATAACGCAATTGAAGCTGCTATTAGAGCCAGTGATACACGTACCCCTAAGGTTCGTGTTACGGTTGACGAAACCAGTAAAACATTATTGTTTGATGTTGAAGACAGTGGCTTTGGTTTAGGCGATGACAAGGATGTAGTATTTACACCACAATACAGCTCTAAGTCAGGGGCTGAACATGGTATTGGCCTTTATTTGGTTAAAACCAACTTAGATTCGTGTCGTGGTAGTTTAGAAATAGGTGAGTCTGATCTCATGGGTGCACGTTTAAGTGTCTACATTCCAAAATAATAAAAACGATCAGCCTATAAATAAAAGGTAAAGAACATGACTTACTCGGTTGTCATTGTTGAAGACGAAGTAGAAGTTGCCCAGTTATTGGCGCAATACTTATTACTTCCTCATGGCGTTGCTGGCCAACAAGGGGCACGGCAAACACTGCGTCAGGGGCAATATCAGGTTGTGGGTATTGCAGGCAATCTTGCCACAGCGAAAGCACTGTTATCGGCAATTAATGCTGATTTAATTTTGCTAGATATTCATTTACCTGATGGCAATGGTCTTGATTTACTCAATGAACTACGCCGCGAAGAAATGAAAAGCGAAGTAATGCTGTTAACTGCAGCAAAAGAAGTAGAAACTCTTGAAAAGGCTATGCAGCTTGGTGCCTGTGATTTCTTGGTTAAACCATTAATGCTAAATCGCTTAGATCAAGCGCTGGCAAGATTTGAAGCGAGACAACAATGTTTGTTGGGTGCTGATGAAGTTACCCAGTCAATGGTTGATACTTTATTTGGATCGCAAGAACAATTAAAAGCGCCAGTTAGGTTACCAAAAGGGGTGGATCAGCTCACTTTGCAAAAGATCTTAAAGGCTTTTAAAGCGAATATTGGCACGGCTTTTACTGCTCAGCAAATGGGTGATTTAGTGGGGGTTAGTCGCTCAACAGCCCGACGTTATCTGGAATATCTGCTTGAGGCTGAGCAAGTCAGTGCTGATCAAAGCTACGGAAGTATTGGCCGACCCGAGCGCTGTTACAAAATGACAAACAGCTAATTGCATCATTTATCGGGTAAATTACCGTTCAATTAACGATTTTAGTCATATAAATTCATTAATCGGCACGATAAAAAGTGCCGCTTATCCTGAGCATAGAAAAATTTTATAAAATTGATTGCATTTTAAGCGACTTCGATGGTGATGTTCGCTTTAAGTAATGCTATACTCCCGCCGAATAATTTTTCGACTTTATTAAGAGTAAAATAATGGCAGATTTATCGAAGTACAGAAATATTGGTATTTTCGCCCACGTTGACGCGGGTAAAACTACCACCACTGAGCGTATCCTTAAGCTTACGGGTAAAATTCATAAGACTGGTGAGGTACACGACGGTGAGTCTACGACTGACTTCATGGAACAAGAAGCTGAGCGCGGTATTACAATCCAATCAGCAGCTGTAACTTGTGAGTGGAAAGGCCACCGCTTAAACGTTATCGATACTCCGGGACACGTTGACTTCACAGTAGAAGTATACCGTTCACTTAAAGTATTAGACGGTGGTATCGGTGTATTCTGTGGTTCTGGTGGTGTTGAGCCACAGTCAGAAACTAACTGGCGTTATGCGAACGAATCAGAAGTTGCACGTGTAATCTTCGTAAACAAACTAGACCGTATGGGTGCTGACTTCTACCGTGTAGTTGGTCAAGTTGAAAAAGTACTTGGTGCTAACCCACTAGTTATGACTTTACCAATTGGTATCGAAGACCAATTCTGTGGTGTTGTAGACGTACTTGAGAAAAAAGCATACGTTTGGGACGAGACAGGTCTTCCTGAAAACTACGAAGTACAAGACGTTCCAGCTGACATGGTAGACAAAGTTGAAGAGTACCATGAGATGTTAGTTGAGTCTGCTGTTGAGCAAGACGACGACCTAATGGAAGCGTACATGGAAGGTGAAATGCCTTCACTAGAGCAAATCAAAGCGTGTATCCGTAAAGGTACTCGTGACCTTGCTTTCTTCCCAACTTTCTGTGGTTCTGCATTCAAAAACAAAGGTATGCAATTAGTACTAGACGCGGTTGTAGATTACCTACCTGCGCCTACAGAAGTTGATCCACAGCCTCTAACTGATCCTGAAACAGGTGAGCCTACTGGTGAAGTTGCAACTGTTGATGCAGATGCGCCACTTAAAGCGTTAGCGTTCAAGATCATGGACGACCGTTTCGGTGCACTTACGTTCATCCGTATCTACGCTGGTCGTATGAAAAAAGGTGATACAGTACTTAACTCTGCAACTGGTAAAACAGAGCGTATCGGCCGTATGGTTGAGATGCAAGCTGACGAGCGTACTGAGCTTACTGAAGCACAAGCGGGTGACATCATCGCTGTTGTTGGTATGAAGAACGTTCAAACTGGTCACACTCTATGTGATCCTAAGCACGAATGTACTCTTGAAGCGATGATCTTCCCTGATCCAGTTATCTCAATCGCTGTTGCTCCTAAAGACAAAGGCGGTAACGAGAAGATGGGTATCGCGATCGGTAAGATGGTTGCAGAAGATCCTTCATTCCAAGTTGAAACTGACGAAGATTCAGGCGAAACCATCCTTAAAGGTATGGGTGAGCTTCACTTAGATATCAAAGTAGATATCCTTAAGCGTACTTACGGCGTAGACCTAATCGTTGGTCAACCTCAGGTTGCTTACCGTGAAACTATCACGAAAGAAATCGAAGATAGCTACACGCACAAGAAACAATCTGGTGGTTCTGGTCAATTCGGTAAGATCGATTACCGCATCAAGCCAGGTGAGCCTAACTCAGGTTTCACATTCACGTCTTCAGTTGTTGGTGGTAACGTTCCTAAGGAATTCTGGCCTGCAGTTGAGAAAGGCTTCGCATCAATGATGCAAGAAGGTGTTCTAGCTGGCTTCCCAGTGTTAGACGTTGAAGTTGAACTTTTCGACGGTGCTTTCCACGCAGTTGACTCATCAGCAATCGCGTTCGAAATCGCTGCTAAAGGCGCTTTCCGTCAGTCTATCCCTAAAGCGGGCGCACAACTTCTTGAGCCAATCATGAAAGTTGACGTGTTCACTCCAGAAGACAACGTGGGTGACGTAATCGGTGACCTTAACCGTCGTCGTGGTATGATCAAAGACCAAGAAGCAGGCGCAATGGGCGTTCGCATCAAGGGTGAAGTACCACTTTCAGAAATGTTCGGTTACATCGGTCACTTACGTACTATCACGTCTGGTCGTGGTCAGTTCTCTATGGAGTTCTCACACTACGCACCATGTCCACAGAACGTAGCTGAAACTGTAATCGCTGCAGAAAAAGAGAAAAAAGCTGCTAAGTAATTAGCCTTTTAACTTCTTTAAAAAAACCCGCACTTGTTGCGGGTTTTTTATTTCCTCAAAATCGATCACTTAATTAAGTGTACTGGTATTAACCTTTTATTCAGTCCTTCTTGATTATTGTATCCACCGCAACTCATCCTTTAGTTATTATTTTTGTTTTTCGTTGATTCTAAAGTGTGGGTTGGTGTTTTTTAATATTATTTTCATACAAAATTAATGTTGAGATAAAAGACAGTACTTTTAGGGAGTTGCACTCTAAAAGTAGAAAGACGCAGGCTAAGTCGTTTTTATTCGCTTGTGTACCTATTTTGACCTGTGTAGAATTGCAAAATCAACCTGTTTTTTAGTTATTTTGTATTAATTTTCACCTTTTAACTATCAATTAAAGATTTATACTCATGAAAACGATTAAGTTAGGTCCGAATTGGATTTTACAAGGAAGCACGATCGCACTGGCTATACTTATTGCATTGATAAGCAGTTTTTTTGATGCTTCGTTATTAATTTTTATATTACCTGTGTTGCTTTTTTTTCCGGTATTGAGCTTGTTAGGGATGCGTTTTTTGTATTGTTACAATGCGGGAATATGCTATTCATTGGGCATAGGCAAGCGTTATATCAATGCTGAAGACATCAAGGGTGTAGAGTTTAAATCAACGACCTTTATGACAATATTTAAGGTTTTTCTTGAGAATGGTAAAACATATAGCTTTTTTAATTGGCAAATCGATGAGCAGCAACAGAGCGCAATAACAGCTCTCTACCAACCAGATGAGCAACGTAAAGAAGCAATTTAAGCATCCTGTTACTCCATTAAAAAATTAAAAAGGCCGCAAAAGCGGCCTTTTTAGTTATTGATTTTGCAGTCTATTTTTTCATACGACGGCGTAATACAAATGGTAAAGAAAGTAAGCTTAACCAAGCAAATGAACCTGAATCATTATCTTTCGGCTGTTCTTCAACTTCGTCAGGAGTATCATCTGCTTCATCGTTAGTGATATTGATGTTAAGTTGCTGCTCTTGTGACAAGTTACCCGCACTATCTTCAGCACGAACCATGAGTGTTAATGTATCTTGTTGTTCGTAATCAAGTACTTTAGCTACAGTGATTTCACCTGTTGCGCTGATTGCGATTGCATCAGCATGCTCACCAGTAATATTAAAGCTTACAACAGGTGTGTAATCAGCATCACCATCAGAGAATACAAGTTGTCCAATAACAGTACCTACCTCGCTATTTTCAACAATATTAAACGTTTGGTTTGCCTCGATTACTGGCGCCTGCTCTGCAGGAATAGGCTCTGCAGATTTAATATCAACAATCACAGGATCATGGTCTGATGCACGGTATGCGTTATCAGCATAAAGACCAGCTTGCTGTGTTGAAGACTTAAATTCAAGGTTATAGTCTAGGCTGATTGGTTCGTCCGCATTAATGTGCCAATCTGTCGCCGCAACGACTTTGCCAAGTAATGACTCAGATACTAGTGCGTGGTCAAGGCTACCAATTCTGCCAGAGAAGCTATAAGAGTAACCTAAGGTGTCGCCGTCTAATTCAGCAACTGCACTCTTAAGGCCTTTATCTGCAAATGCACGGATTGGATCTTCCATTGCATAAGCGTTCATATCACCTACTAAGATGATGTCTTCATCTTCAATGTCAGTTGGGTAAGTCGCTAACCAATCGGCATACGCATTGGCACCTGCAACACGGATTTCATTCCAACATGCTTGGCCATCACCTAAGTCAGCATTGTTGCCCTCAGCGCTGCCACAGCCACCTTTAGATTTTAAGTGTGCAACTGCAACCGTGAAGATTTCTTCGCTTTCAAGCGATTGGAAGCTTTGTGCAATTGGCGGGCGATTGCTGTAATCGAAAGGTGCTACTGTGGTATGAGCAGCCTTACCAACTTCAGTTACTTTATTTGAGCGATAAATCAGTGCTGTTGTGATTGCATCAGTACCAATTTGATCAACTTCAAAGTCCACAAAAGCGTAACTATTTTCTGTATCTTCATCATTGAGTGCTGCAACGAGGGTGGCGATAGCACTGTTTTCACCGAAACCATCGTTTTCGATTTCCATTAAACCGATTACATCCGCCTGAATAGCAGTGATTGCGCTAACGATTTTCGCTTGCTGACGAATAAACTCTTCTTCGCTGTCTGCTCCACGGCTTGTTGGGAAGCCACCGCCTTGACCGTCGCCATTAAAGTAGTTTAATACGTTAAAGCTAGCTACTCGTAAATCAGCACCTTCTGCAAGCTCTGGTGCATCTGTACGCGGGTTTGATGCAATAAACTCAGGTTGTACTGTCGGGTGAATACGGTAACGGTCGAAGCTGTAGCCCATCACACCGG
The DNA here is from genome assembly GCF_947311895.1 of Pseudoalteromonas sp. PAR1. Lineage (NCBI taxonomy): Bacteria > Pseudomonadati > Pseudomonadota > Gammaproteobacteria > Alteromonadales > Pseudoalteromonadaceae > Pseudoalteromonas > Pseudoalteromonas sp. PAR1. The sequence continues at coordinate 168,422 of NZ_CAMZMY010000007.1, forward strand.
TAATAGTATTAACAGTGTCACCTAAACGTAATGTGTTATAGGCATCAAGACCAGTGCCAGGATAGGCAATTGGGTCAAGATTTTGTTTTGTTGAACCATCATCAAGTAAGATTTGTTTTTTCAGGTTTTCAGTTTCAACAGCATTGGCTGCATCGCCTGGCAGCGCAACTTGAGTACCTTGGTATAAACGTTCAGTACCTAAGTCAACTTCACCATAGCGACCAAGACCGTAGTTGTTATTAACCACGAGAGGTTGCGCTATGGTAACTAACATACCTTCGTAAGCTTCAAGGTCTGCAACGTTGGCAACTGGCAGAGTGATAGCGGTTGCATCGGTAGATAAACCTGTCGCACAGATCTCTACTTGGCTAACATCGCCTAGCTGTGTTGCGCTGAAGTATTCAGCCACGCTACCTTTAACACGTACGTGGTCACCAACAGCAACGTCGGTATCTGCGAAATAAACGAATACACCTTCAGAGGTAAGTGGGTTTGTATCAACATCAGCAGCCAGTGAGCTAATGAAGAAACCTTTTAGTTGCTCATCACCTTGGAAGTCAGCTGTAACAACACCTTCAACTTCGACCTCAGTGTTAATTAGTGGGCTATCACCCCCTTCACCTTGAATTGCGCTAATTAGCGTTTTTGTTGCGCCACACTCAAGTGGTGTTACTGGATCGGGTTCAGGTGTTGGCTCTGTGCTATTACCGTATAAACCAATATTGCTGAAATCGTCTTGGTCGAATTGTTGCCACTCATCGCTTGGATTGAATGCTGATGTTGCATCAGTACGACCCGTGGTCACGCTTGCTTTACGGCGTAGAGTTTTATTTTGTGTAGAAACGCCGCCTTCATTCCATGCTGAACCTGGATCAACACCTAGTTGGCCAAAGCTATCAACAATTGCGCCGTCTTTAGTAAGAACTAATGCATCATCACCGTTGAAATAAGTGATTGTTGATTCGGTATTGCCTTTTGCTTTTAATTCATCTGCAGAGCTTGGGTTTACAATAACGTAAGTCGCATTTGCGGCAAGTGTACCAGTTAAATCTAAGGTGTTATTAGGAGCACTAAGATCGCCATTACCATTTGAGTATAAAGAAATGGTGTAACCATCAAGCGATAGTTCTGCACCTGAGGTGTTGTATAGTTCTACCGCTTTATTGTTAGAACTTCCTTCAACGTATTCAGAGATGATTAGGTTAGCTGAAGCCGGCGCGCTCAGGCTTGCAATTACAAGCGCGAGCGGCGTCAATTTAGTCTTTATCATTATTTTTCCCGTGTATGTAAGTTAATAGTCCCAAAATGGGACACATACTTTAAGGAAAATCTATGACAAATTAAATACAAATTGTTAATAAAACGGTAATAGTTGTACCGTTTTATATATCTAACTTAGCGTTGGTTGTTTTTCAACCATTGGGCTGCTTGTTTAGCAAAGTAAGTAAGAATGCCATCGGCGCCAGCACGTTTAAATGCTAATAACGACTCCATGATTATTGCTTCTTCTGCAAGCCAGCCGTTATCAATAGCCGCTTTATGCATGGCATATTCACCGCTCACTTGATAAGCAAATGTTGGTACGCCAAACTCGTCTTTCACACGACGTACAACATCTAAATATGGCATGCCAGGTTTAACCATAACCATATCTGCACCCTCTTGTAGATCTAACGCTACTTCACGCAAGGCTTCATCTGAATTTGCTGGATCCATTTGATAGGTTTTTTTGTCGGCACCTTTTAAATTACCTGCTGAGCCTACCGCATCACGGAATGGTCCATAATAGCTTGAAGCGTATTTAGCAGAGTAAGCCATAATGCGAGTATGGATATGGCCTTCGGCTTCTAATGCTTCACGAATTGCACCGATGCGACCATCCATCATGTCTGAAGGTGCAACTACATCAGCGCCTGCTTCAGCATGTGACAATGCTTGCTTAACTAAAATTTCAGTTGTTACATCATTAATCACATAACCATTTTCATCAATGATGCCATCCTGACCATGCACGGTGAAAGGGTCAAGCGCAACATCAGTGATCACACCAAGTTCAGGAAATGCTTCTTTTAATGCACGTACTGTTCGCTGCGCTAATGCATCTGGGTTATAGGCTTCTTCAGCCAGCAACGATTTTTTATCGCTCGGTGTTACTGGGAAAATCGCCACTGCTGGCACACCTAATTCAACGAGTTCTTTTGCTTCTTCAAGTAGTAAATCAATAGAAAGACGGTCAATGCCTGGCATAGACTCAATGGCTTCGCGGCGGTTTTTACCTTCTAACACAAATACAGGAAAAATAAGGTCATTAACGGTTAGTTGGTTTTCAGCCATTAGGCGACGAGAGAAGTCATCACGACGCATGCGGCGCATACGTGTATAAGGGAAAAGGTCGAGTCCTGATTGGGCCATTCGTTGTGTACTCCTAGTCTGGTAGAGGATAACTCACTACCCGATTACGCCCTGTTTGCTTGGCATGATATAAGGCTTTATCGGCATAGTCAGTAAATAAACTTGGATGATTGATGTCATCAGCTATTGCACTGTAAACACCTGCGCTTAAAGTAAATTTGAGCGTTGTTCCGGCCACTATTATATCAGCATTCTCAGCCGAATTGCGTATTTGTTCAGCAATTTCTATGGCTCCATCGAGTGGAGTATTGGGTAAAAGTACTACAAATTCTTCACCGCCATAACGAGCAACTTCATCAAGTGGCCGTTTTAAATGTGCTTTGATGATATTGGCAGCTGCTTGAATTGTTTGATCACCGGTTAAATGGCCATAAGTATCATTAATTGCTTTAAAATGATCGATATCGAACATAATAATGGCCAATGGCGTTTGTTCTCGGCGAGAGCGACGAACATCCATTAGTAGTTTCTTATCAAAGTAACGGCGGTTTTTGGTTTTGGTCAGCGCATCTTCCATATTGAGCTGTTCAAGTTCGCGGTTTTTCTCCTCAAGCTCGCGCAGAGTGACTTGTAGCTCGAAAGTACGTTCTTCAATATTGGCTTCTAGGTTTTGTCGCGCTTGTTCTTGAAGCTCTAAGCGTTCTTGCATCAGGATATCTTGTGCTTTACTTTGCGCCAAAGCTGTCTGTTGTGCGGCTACTTCTGCATCTCGTTGCATTATAAAAAGCTTTATAACAGCATAGCTCAAACTCAAGCTGCAAATTAAAAAGAAAATGAAGATCAGAGATTGCTCATTGATATATAAATTGAATGGATTAAATACAGCAAATGCACTGTAAATAATGGCAGAACAAAATGCTAATAGCCCAATAATAAAGGCAATACATGGCTGTTTATAGTCGCGATTAAACTGCTTAATTGCTATCGCTGTGAAGGCAAATAGCAGAATAGGTAAGCTTAATAAGCATAGCGAAATTGCAACATAAACAGGTAAAAGCCATAACACGAAAGTGGTGGCAACAACACTCCATGCAAACCAATTTTGCACGCGGCTTAAGCGAGTCTTTTCTGCTCTAAAAATGTAACGTTGTAAGGGGACAAACAGTGCACAGCAAATAAAAAACAAGCTTGGAATTGTTAATTGCTGAAATGATGCCCCACTAGGTTGCAGGTAACGATAGCCAAAGCCATAAAGGTAGGCGAGTGATAGCCATAACAACATCAGCAAAAAGCCAGTATAGGCAAAATAGCTGCGCCTTGAAAAACCATAAAGCACTAAATTAGTGATTGCTAAAGAGAGAATAAAACCCACCAGTAAACCATAAAGTAAATTGAATTTACTCTTATGTTTTAGGTACTCAGAGGGTTCCCACAGACTTAAAGGCACTCTTAGGCCGCCGTTATTTTTAACTCTTAAATAAACAACTGAATGACTTGCTTTAGGAAGCGTCAAAGACACGAGGAGTGATTCATTCTTAATTTGTCGATTTTCTAAAGGAAGTGCATCACCAATTCGCGTGCTGAATTTGACATGATCACCTTGCAGGTGAAATACACTCACTTCGTCTAGTAACGGGTTATCAATAGATAAAATCAGCGGCAAGTCATGTAACGATGTATTTTCAATTCGCAGCTTTAGCCACAAAGGACTTAAGTTCATACCTAGGTTGAGCGTTTTGCCATGGTTAGTTTGCCAAGACACGTTATGATTCGTTAATGCTTGTTGCTTTGTTATGGGATCAAGCGTGTACTCAACATTTAGCGAATGAAGAGACTTAAAGTGTGGGCCAACGGTAATCGAGTTAGCCAGCAAGTAGGGAGTAAAAAAAACAACGAAGAGTAAGCCACATAGTGACCATAGGCGCTTCATCTTAACCCTTAGTGGTAAATAATTGCTGAAAGTTTAGTGTAGTGTGTTTTGCGACATCAGTAAATTCACAGCCTTTTAAATCAGCAATTTGCTGACATATATAAGGAAGGTTCTGAGGCTCATTGCGGCGCGACTTAGGCTTTGGTCTGATATTTCGAGGTATTAAAAAAGGGGAGTCTGTTTCTATCAGTAATCGCTCGAGAGGAATAGCAGGAATGAGTGCCTGTAATTGCTCGCCTCTTCGTTCATCACAGACCCAACCCGTAACACCAATATAAAGCCCCAACGCTAGGTAATTCTGTAATGCAGTTTCATCACCTGTAAAGCAGTGTAGTACGCCTCGGACCTTATGTTCGTTCAAGATTGCAAGCATATCTTCACTGGCATCTCGCTCATGCAGGTATACGGGCATATCTAGCTGCTCAGCCAGTTGAAGTTGTCGCCTAAATACAGTGCGTTGAATATCTCGAGGAGAGAAATCACGATTATAATCAAGGCCGCACTCACCTATAGCCACAACTTCATTATGTTGACTAAGGGAAATTAACTGCTCTTCCAGCCGATCATCTGCGGTTTTTGCATCGTGGGGGTGAACTCCTGCTGTGCTAAGCTGCGAAAATTGCTTAGCAAGGCTCAGAGAAGCTTGGCTGCTTTGTAAATCGCAGCCAATCAATAGCATTTGTGTTACACCGGCATCGCTTGCACGTTGTAACACTTCTTGGTGACGGTCATCAAACTGATGATTGCTAAGGTTGACACCTGCATCAACCAGTTGAATGTTCATTAATCTGTTCGTTTAACGCGAATCGAGCGGTTTTGACCTTCAATCCTTAATAAGAATGAATTGAAGACACCACGCTCAATAATTACAGTTTCATTAACTTTCAGTTTTATTTTATCAGAGCCAATTTGACGCCATTGTTGACCATTTTCAAGTTCGATGATTAGCTCGCCATAAGGCGCTGTTTTTACGCTTTTAACGATGGCGTTAATTTGATCATCGTTTACTTTTGCAACTTCTTTATGCTCTAAACCAAAGTCTTCATTTTTTGTTTTTACAATTTGCTCGCTTTGTTTAGTTGCAACTGTTGCTGCGGCCTCAGTAGTCGCAGTGGTAGCTGCACTAGCTGCACTAGCTGCACTAGCTGCAGAGCTCATTTTAGGCTGCTCAATTTGTTGCTTTTTTACCGGCTTAGATAGCGACTTACCTGCCATTACATTGTCGTAACAAAGTAAACGGTTAAAGTCGTTTTCAACAAAAGTACAGGCTTGTAATGCCTGCAAGTTAACCTCGTTTGCTTGGGCAGTGCCAGCAATTGTTAGAAGAGCGACGAAAGGGATGAGTTGTTTTTTCATTTTATTCCTCTGATTCCTGTTGAGGTTTGGCGGTATAAAATGCAGCCAAAATTATGCCTAATTCAAATAGTAACAGCATAGGTAATGCTAGTAATGTTTGTGACAATACATCGGGTGGTGTTAAGAACATAGCAATCACAAATACACCTACCACGATATAAGGCCGTTTTTCTTTTAAACTTTTCGTTGTTGTTGCGCCACTCCAGCATAACAGCATGATGGCAACAGGTATTTCAAACGCAATACCAAAAGCAAAAAACAGTTTTAAAGCAAAACTTAAATAGCTACTAATATCAGGCGCTAATGTAATCATATCAGGGCCAGTACTAGTGAAAAACCCTAAAATAATCGGTAACACCACAAAGTAGCAAAATGCGATACCACTATAAAATAGCAAGATGCTAGAGGCCAAAATAGGCATGAGCATACGCTTTTCATGTTGATACAAGCCTGGTGCTATAAAACTCCAAACTTGATGCAGTATCATAGGAATAGCAGCAAATAACGCCACAAATAAAGTAAGTTTAAACGGTGCAATAAAGGGAGATGTAACATCCGTTGCGATCATGGTGGCAGTGCTAGGCAAATTTGCAATAAGTGGTGCTGCAATAAAATCATAAATATCGTTGGCAAAGTACACCAAGCTAATAAATATAATCAAAATGCTTAACAAAGCTTTCATGAGTCGATTTCGTAACTCAATTAAGTGGCCAACAAAGCCTGTGTGAGCTTGCTCGGTCATAGTTTACTATTCATCATCGTTGTTATTGACCACAAAAACAGAGTTTAAATTCACTTTTTTTCGTCATTATTATTAGTTTCTGCTTTTTCAGGCGTGTCTTTTTTGTAACTGTGGGTGACTGACTGAGCAGCCTTTTGAAGTTCGTTTACAGAGTCTTGCAGCTCTGGTGACAGTTCTTGCAAGTTTTGTTGCTCTGCTTTTTTTAAATTTTCGTGAAGCTCATGGATACGGAGTTCTTCGTTCACTTCAGCTTTCACTGAGTTGGCGACTGACTTTAACGTTTTTATCCAGCGGCTTACTGTACGAATTGCCACAGGCAAACGCTCAGGGCCTAATACAATTAGACCCACGATCAGTACGACAACAAGTTCCCACATCCCCATGTTGATTAAGCCTTATGGTCGTCTTTGCTTTTCTCTACGGTTTCTTTGCTTTGCGTGTTAGAAGCTTGTTCTATTTTCTCGCTTTTAGCGTTAGCTTGGTCATCATCAGACACCGCTTTTTTAAAGCCCTTTACTGCGCTACCTAAATCACCGCCGATGCCACGAAGTTTTTTTGTGCCAAATAGCAACACGATGATTGCCAAAATAATGATTAATTGCCAAATACTGATACCACCAAAACCCATGGGTTACTCCGTTTTTATCAAATTTATTGAATAGACTTGTTTCGATTATACTCACCAAAACATAAATAGCACTTAGTTTATGCGCTACGCCATGCTGCAATAAAGCCTGCTACAGCAAGGCCTGCCGTAATTGCACTGGCGACTAGGTCATGCTGTAAATAACATAAGCCTGAAACAATCAAACAGCTACCAGCAAAGATACTTAGTAACAAAGGCTTAGCTGATTGCGGTGCTGGCAATTGTACAGGTTGTTGTTGACGTTTTAAGTTTTGATAAATTAAATCTGGTAATTCGGGCATTTTTTCTGCCCAAAATGGCAAATTCGCATACATTTTTTTCATTACAGCAAGCGGACCAACTTGTTCTTTGACCCAATCTTCTAGAAAAGGTTTAGCGGTTTTCCATAAATCAAGCTGCGGATACAGTTGTCTGCCAAGGCCTTCAACATACAACAGCGTCTTTTGTAGTAACACTAATTGTGGTTGAACCTGCATATTAAAGCGACGAGCCGTATTAAACAGGTTGACTAACACATGACCAAAAGAAATTTCTGCCAGTGGTTTATTGAAAATTGGCTCACATACGGTACGAATCGCAAATTCAAACTCTTCAATGCTGGTATCGGCGGGTACCCAGCCAGAATCAACGTGCAGTTGCGCTACTTGGCGGTAATCACGATTGAAAAAGGCAATAAAGTTTTCTGCTAAATAACGCTTATCTTCGCGATTAAGGGTGCCTACAATACCGCAATCAATGCCGATGTATTTTGGGTTGTGTGGGTTTTCACGAGACACGAAGATATTACCCGGGTGCATATCTGCATGGAAAAAACTGTCACGGAAAACTTGCGTGAAAAACACTTCGACACCGCGTTCAGCCAGCAGCTGCATATTGGTATTTTGTGCAAGCAGTGCGTCGGTATCTGACACTGGAATACCGTAAATACGCTCCATAACTAATACGTTATTACGGCTAAAATCGCTGTAAACAAAAGGAATGTAGAGTGATTCAGAATCTTCAAAGTTACGGCGTAGCTGAATCGCATTAGCCCCCTCGCGCATTAAGTCGAGCTCATCCAGCAAGGTTTTTTTGTATTCGTTTACAACCTCGATAGGGCGCAAACGTTTTGCTTCTTTTAATAATTTAGCAACTAAGCGTGCGACTTTTTGCATTAGCATTAAGTCGGCATCAATTTGCTCTTTAATATTTGGGCGAATGACCTTAATGACAACATCTTGAGGTGCGCCATGCTCATCAATTAAGGTTGCTGTGTGAACTTGAGCAATCGAAGCTGAAGCCAGAGGTGTTTGCGAAAAGTCACTAAACAACTCACTGATATCATTAATACCCAGTGCTTTTTCGATAAGTTGCTGAGCAAGCTCACCTTCAAATGGTTCAACCTGATCTTGAAGTAATGCAAGCTCTAACGCGACATCATGAGGGAGTAAATCACGGCGTGTCGATAGCATTTGCCCAAACTTGATCCACACCGGGCCAAGTTCTTGCAAAGCAAGTCGAAGGCGCATACCAGCAGGTTTATCTTTATGCTGGTTACGTAACCAAAATAAGCTGCCACGGGCGAGCTTTGCAAACCAAGGTACTCTTTTTCGCGGAATTAATTCGTCTAAGCCATAGCTCAGTAGCGTTTTTGTGATGTAATAAAGACGAGCAGACGACACACAAGTTCCTTAGCGCATTAGCGTGACTGTAACAGCGCGTTAATTCGCATCTCTAATTGAGATACTTGGCTTTTTAATTGGCGATTTTGCTGTTTGAATTCAGCAAGTTCTAGTGGGTGAATCGTCACCGCTAGCTCATCTTGGCAAAGCGCTGTTAAGGTATTTTCTAGCTTACTTTTTGTTTGTAGCCCACGGCGTTTTAAGGCTTGTAAAGAGAGCCATAGTTGCTGCGCTGGGGCATCGCCAATATAACGAGAAAAGTGTTCAGGCCAGTCAATATTAAGCTCTGCAAACGCATTGCTAAAGCCTTGCGCAAGATTTAAATCGCCTTGTAAATCGAGTTTATCTTGGCGAATTAGTTGGGTAAGCATTGATGGATCTTTAAGGGCCAACAAGGTGTTGATATCGGCGCTGATCATGCAGTCAAAACTGCGCTCTTGCGTACTGTATAAGTGAATTTGCTCGTCGCTGTAAACGCACAAAATTGACTGTTGCCAATCGCGTATTTCAATTAAAAGTTGCTTGTCAGCAATGCTGGCAAGCTTGTTTTTAACAGCGGGATCTAATTGCAACACATGATTAATAATGCGTTCTACAAGTGACAACAGAGCGTTAGCTAACATCACATTACCTGCTTAGGTTTAATATTTAAAACCACGGTGTAAAGCAACAATACCACCCGTTAGATTTTGATAAGTGGTTTGTTCAAAGCCGGCATCTTCCATCATAGCCTTTAACGTTTCTTGATCTGGGTGCATACGGATTGATTCAGCAAGATACTGATAAGACTCGCTGTCATTCGCTACCAGTTCACCCATTTTAGGTAAGATATTGAATGAGTAAAAGTCATACGCTTTGCTCAGCACTTCATGCTCAGGCTTAGAAAACTCAAGCACTAGCAAGCGACCACCAGGCTTAAGGATGCGGTACATTGAACGTAATGCTTTATCTTTATCGGTGACATTACGTAGCCCAAATGCAATCGTGATTAAGTCAAAGCTGTTATCTGGAAATGGCAATGCTTCTGCATTCATTTGCACGTATTCAATATTGCCTACGCGGCCTAAGTTGCGAAGTTTTTCGCGACCAACTTTGAGCATTGAAGAGTTAATATCGCCTAAGATAACTTGACCGGTTTCGCCAACTAACTGACTAAATTTAGCGGTTAAATCGCCAGTACCGCCTGCAAGGTCTAATACGTAGTGGCCTTTACGAACACCTGAACTTGCAATAGTTTGGCGTTTCCATAAACGATGAATACCGAATGACATTAAGTCATTCATAACGTCATATTTTGCTGCGACTGAGTGAAATACATCAGCAACCATCGATGCTTTGTCGTTTTCAGCAACGGTTTTATAGCCAAAATGCGTGGTCTTTTCTTGATTCTCGTTCATGATTAATCTCTATCGTGGCAATAAAGACTAGTGTACTTGATTGTAGCTATGGGGTGCAATTTGATTATAACTAAATCATCAGATTAGCGTTGTATTTAATGACTTAGAACAGGATTAGATGTTATTGACCTGCAATATAGCTACTCTGACCCAATGATTTTGCTTTTGCTGCTGCTAATGAGGCTTTTCGTGCTAGGTAATTAAAATCATTACCTTCTTCGTGCTTTGCTATACCCAAAGCGAGCGTGATAGCAGGTAATTTGGTGCCATTTTTTGAACTAACAAAACGCAGCTTTTCAACACCATTACGTACTTTTTCAGCGATTAAATTTGCTGTTTCAGGCTCAATGTCAGCAAGAAGGATAGTAAATTCGTCTTTGCCAGTACGACCCGGTAAACCGCTCTCTAATACATACTTTTGAACTTGTTTGGCAACTTTACTCAAAATCACTTCACCAATCACATCACCATAGTTGCTTATAAAGTGATCAAGGTTTTCAATTTGAATTGATATGGCACACACCGCCTTGTTTTGCCCAATCCATAATTGCGTTTGCTGGTTTAAGTAATGGCGTTTATATAATCCGGTTTGTGGATCAGTGATGTGTTGTTTACGAAGTTGAGTGAGCTGTTTTTGGGTTTTTTCTTGGAGTGATTTAGCTTTTGCGATTTCTTGTTTAAATTGTCGGTGCTGATTTAGTAATACTTCAGACTGCTTGCTAAGCATTTTCAGTGCGTGGCGAGTTTGCTCTAGGTTGTTTTCATCTATGGCATGCACGCAATCAGTAACTTGATCAGCAAAGCGGATCATGTTTTGCTCGTTTGTATTCGCATTACGAGATAATGAGTTTATAACGGAGTCGACATTACGAACAATTGCTGTATTCATTTTATAGCCTTGTTCCATAAAATCGAAATACAGTTGTTCTACGTAAACGCTGTCGATCGTTTTCTTTTGAGCAATAGCACGGTCTATTGCGGTATTGAGTTTTTGGTTAGCTTGGCTGACATAGGTGTAAACGACGTGGTAGTTAAGTGGTGACGGCGGTAATGAATGATGTTCTAAAAAGATACATACCTTCGTCATTTTTTCTTGAGCAATAGCCATGGAATCATGGAACATCATTTTTCAATACCACTAAATACGCATATCAACTAATTAATCATCTTGTCCCTAAAGTGCATTTGCTTCCAAGCATAAATACTGAGTCTACAGTAATCTGTAATCAGTCTATTTAAAAGCAAAATTGCCAAATTTGGAACTTAAATTTGTTTTGTTTGGGTCTATTAGCTGATTTTCTCTACAACTTTGCCATGTATAAGCATAAATTGTTTAAAGCTTGTTCATTCGTTGCGTTTGTTGGGCGTTTATTTGAGCGTAATTAATCTGAGCTTGGTCGCATTTGCTTGGGTTTTAATCTGAGCTGAGCTAATTTAGCTGCACAGATCAAAACGAATAAGAAAGTTATGAAACACTCATTATCGCAAACTGTAAATCGATCGCTAATTGCTGTTGCGTTAGCTTGCACTTTAAGTGCCTGTCAGGTTACCAAAATTGACGCTGATCAGCAGTTTAATCAAGTTGCAGAAGAAATTGTTAACTATCGTCAAAGTATTAGCCCTTATGGAAAGGAAAATGGCGTTGACGGTTATTTACTGGAAAACTTGTCGGCTGAATTTTTAGAGAAAAAGTACAAAAAGAATACTCAATTACTTGCCGAGCTAGACGCTATCGACCGTGATAAATTATCGGAAGAAAATCGCATTAACCTGACTATTTTGCGTGGCCAAGTGCAAAATAGTGTCGATGAATATGTGTTTAATGCGCACTATATGCCGCTGACTTCTGAGTACGGTTTTCACTCTAGCTTATCATTTATGATTTCCAGCTCAGATTACACAAAAGCAAAAGATTACCAGCTATATCTTGCAAAATTGCAGCAAATTCCCCGCTATTTCTCACAAAATATCGGTTGGATGCGCAAAGGGCTTGAGGTGGGGCTAACTCAACCTAAGGCTGTGTTAGAAGGCTATCAAGACTCAATCACGGCTTATATTGTTGATGATGCTACTAAGTCTGAATTCTACAAACCATTTTTAAATAACACTGCGGGCCTGAGCGATAGCGAATTTGCAGCTCTACAAAAGCAAGCGCAAACCATTATCAAAGAGCAGGTTATTCCAGCTTATCAAGGTTACTTAACCTTCTTTAATAATGAATATCAACCGGGTGCACGTACAGAAATTGGTATTTCAAGTACGCCAAACGGTAAAGCGTTTTACGAAAATCGCGCAAGGTACTACACCACCACAGATATGACGCCAAAAGAAATTCATGAGTTGGGTTTACAAGAAGTCGCGCGTATTCGTGCAGAAATGGAAAAAATTATTGAGCAAGTAGGCTTTGAAGGCTCGTTTGCTGATTTTGTCCACTTTTTACGTACTGATCCGCAATTTTACGCAAAAACACCTGAAGAGCTACTAAAAGAAGCGTCTTACATTGCCAAGAAAATGGATGCGCAGTTACCTAAGTTGTTCCACACCTTGCCGAGAATGCCGTATGGTGTTGCACCGGTGCCAGCGAGCATAGCTCCAAAATATACAACCGGCCGTTACTCAGGGTCTCGTCGTGATGACCAAGCGGGTTACTACTGGGTTAATACCTATGCGTTAGATAAGCGCCCGTTGTATGTACTTGAAGCATTAACTTTGCACGAAGCTGTACCAGGGCATCATTTACAAATTTCACTTAATGCTGAGCTTGAGTCATTGCCAAGCTACCGTCGTAATGCATATTTGTCGGCATTTGGTGAAGGTTGGGGCCTATATTCGGAGTTTTTAGGTATCGAAGCGGGCTTTTATCAAGACCCATACAGTGATTTTGGTCGTTTGACTTATGAAATGTGGCGTGCAGCACGTTTAGTGGTTGATACAGGTATGCATATGTATGGCTGGAGCCGCGAACGCGCAATGCAGTTTATGAGCGAAAACACCGCGCTTTCATTGCATAACGTGAAGACCGAAACTGACCGTTATATTTCATGGCCTGCACAAGCATTGTCATACAAAATTGGTGAGCTAACCATTAAACGTTTACGCCACGAAGCTGAGCAAGCACTTGGTCAAGATTTCGATATTCGTGAATTTCACCATCAAATATTACGACATGGCTCAGTGCCAATGTCAGTGCTCGAAGAGCAAATTCAACTTTACATTAAAGCTGAATTAGCCAAACGAGCAGCATAGCAGTATAAAAGACGAAAAGGCGTGATTTACATCACGCCTTTTTTGTTTATTGCACGTAATATAAACACCTTATATGCTTTGAAAGATGTCATTTCACAAAGGGGCCTTGGATGAGTGATTTTATAATTTTTAGTATCGATGTATTTGCCAGTTTATTTATTTTTGCACTAGGGATCGGATTACTGGTGATTGTGTGCTTTTACATTAGTGATGTGACGCAATCTAAGCAGGCGATTCGCCGTAATTACCCGGTGATAGGACGTTTTCGCTATTTCTTTGAACGCCAAGGTGAATTCTTTCGTCAGTACTTCTTTGCTATGGATAGGGAAGAGTTACCATTTAACCGCGCAGAGCGAAGCTGGGTTTATCGCGCAGCAAAAAATGTTGATCGCACTACTGCGTTTGGTTCAACACAAAGCCTAGAAGCCACAGGGACTGTGATGTTTATGAACTGCGCCTTCCCAAAACTGGATGAAGAGGCGTTAGAGCCAAGTTATGTCACCTTAGGTCCATACTGTGAGAAGCCCTATTCTACCAATGCATTATTCAATATTTCGGGCATGAGTTTTGGCGCTTTATCAAAACCCGCTGTGCGTGCTTTATCACGAGGTGCAAAATTAGCCGGTTGTTGGATGAATACGGGGGAAGGTGGACTGAGTCCTTATCATCTCGAAGGGGGAGCTGATATTGTATTTCAGATAGGTACGGCAAAATATGGTGTGCGTGATGAGCAAGGAAAGCTAAGTTTAGAAAAGCTAAAAGCAATTGCCGAGCATGAACAAGTTAAGATGTTCGAAATTAAAATGAGCCAAGGCGCAAAACCGGGCAAAGGCGGTATGTTGCCTGGGCGTAAAGTGACCGCTGAAATCGCCAAAATTCGGGGGATCCCTGAAGGGCATGACTCGATTAGCCCTAATGGCCATCCAGAAATAAAAGAACCAGCCCACTTACTCGATATGATTTCGACAGTTCGAGAAACAACAGGTAAACCAACAGGTTTTAAAGCAGTTATTGGTGAATACACTTGGCTTGAAACCTTGTTCAGTGAAATTAATAATCGAGGTATTGAATCAGCGCCTGATTTTATCACGATTGATAGTGCCGACGGTGGAACGGGCGCAGCGCCTCAGCCGTTAATGGACTCTGTCGGTTTACCGCTGCGTGAAAGCTTACCTCTTGTTGTGGACCTTTTGAAAAAACATGGTCTAAGAGAGCGTGTAAAGGTTATTGCATCGGGTAAGTTAATTGTGCCATCAAAAGTTGCTTGGGCATTAGCGCTGGGTGCTGACTTTATTGTTTCGGCTCGTGGTCACATGTTCTCGCTTGGCTGTATTCAAGCTCTACAATGTAATAAAGATACTTGCCCTACAGGTATTACAACCCACAATGAGCGCTTACAACGAGGTTTAGATGTCACAGACAAGGCTCAGCGTGTTGCTAACTATAATAAATATATTCATTACGGGGCAGGTTTGATTGCCCATTCATGTGGTGTATCCAGTGCCAGAGAATTGGCTCGTCATCATGTGCGCGTAGTGCAAGAAAATGGCTTGTCTGAGCCGCTCGATAAAATGTACGAGCATTATAAGTAAAGTATTTAGAAAGGCGCATTTAGCGCCTTTATTTTTAGTTTAGCAAGCTAACCAGTAAAGAGAAAAACTCATCTTTATTATTGCAGCTTGTCGCGTTAAGCATTAATTGCTCACCGAGTACCAGCGTTTGTTGTTGCACAGCAAGGCGAGCATTTACATCGTCAATGCCATCGATATCGGCAACATGGGCTAAACCTATGGTGCGGCGAATAAGCTCAGCGCCACAGTAACCAATCGCATCGTGTAATACTTGTTGTAAATAATCTTCAGTAAAAGCGCGGTTTGCAAAGCTAATATCTGTTGCTTCGTTACTTGCTAGGGTTAGCCAATGTTGTTCAAATTGGCTGTAACAATCCTGCAAGCAAGTTAGAAGGTGGGTTTGATATTGACGGCGTGCTGCCTGATTTGTAATACGGCCATTTTGCGCGCAGTAATTAAGTAATAAATTACCCATAAAAGAGCCGATATCGAAACCAACAGGGCCAAAAAATCCGAACTCTGGGTCGATCATTTTGGTGGTGTTTGTATCGACAAAAATACTGCCGCTATGCATATCACCGTGTAATAAAGTTTGCGGACAAGATAAGAATTTAGCTTTTAATTTGGCTGCGGCTAGTTTTAAAGCGTCATTATTGCGAATGCTTTCGACGTGCTCATTAAGCTCAGCAGGGAAATTATTGCGCTCATGCTCAATGTAAGGGTCAGTAAAGAATAAATCTTCAGTGATCTTACATAAATCAGGGTTGATAAACTGACTTACTTTGGCTTTTTTATCTTCAGCAGATAAATAGAAGTCTGAGTTATAAAAACCAGTACGACTCAAATACAGTGCGACATGACTTGCCAGTAGCGGAAATTGCTCTGCGTTGATTTGCGCGCCTCGTAAAATCTGCAAATGCCCTAAATCTTCCAGCACTGTTAAGGCAAGTTCTGCATTATGGTGCAAAATAGCGACAGTATGTTCTGGGCATAAGGCACCGTGATTAATGAGCACATCAGCTTCTATGCGTGCGCGATCAAGTGATAATGGCCATGATTCGCCTACGCAACGAGCATAGGGAAGGGCTTGTTTTAAAATAACACTATTATTGTGTTGATCCGTTACACGAAAAACCAGATTTAAGTTTCCGTCTCCAAACTCGTATGCAGTCAGTATTGCATCAGCAGGGAAAACTGAAATCAGTTCACTTTTAACAAGTTCTTTAATGTAATCAACAGCATGCTCTGAAGTGAAGGCGGTGTAATCAGCCATGGCTCTATCTCATAAAACAATAAACTTTAAGCATTCTATACTTGTAACCATTTAGATGTCCATACATCTAGCTTGTTAGTTGTCAAAACTGATGTAAAATAACTATTCACTTAAATTAGTTTTTCATTAGTAATTCGGATTCAGTATGCAAGATCTCATCGCGAGTAGTATTAAATATCAGCAAGGTACATTAACCGTACTTGACCAGTATTTGTTGCCACATCAACAGCATTGGCATGTGTGCAATGATGTTGAAACGATGAAAGATTTAATTTTGACACTGAAAATTCGTGGTGCACCGTTAATAGGTTTAGGCGCTAGTTTACTCGTTGCACATTTAGCAGAGCAGGGCATGAGCCAAGCCTCACTCGCTATCGCCATAGATGAGCTAGAAGCAACCCGTCCAACAGCTGTTAATCTAATGCACTGTATGGCCAAGTTACGTACAGCACTGACAGAGACTGATTATGTTGCTGCTGTTGTCGCGACTGCTGAACAGTTATTTAAAGAAGATATTGCACTTTGCGATAGTATGGCTGAACGTGGGGCGGCTTTGGTGGCCAAAGGCGACAATATTTTAACTCATTGCAATACTGGCGCATTAGCAACAGCAGGTGTGGGTACTGCATTAGGAGTGATTTATAAAGCGCAGCAACGCTATGGTGATATTCATGTTTGGGTTGATGAGACTAGACCATTACTGCAAGGTGGCCGTTTAACTGCCTTTGAACTTGAGCGTTGGCAAATTCCTTATACTTTGATTTGCGATAACATGGCAGCTAGCTTAATGGCGGCAGGTAAGGTTGATAAGATTTTTGTAGGCGCTGATCGCATTGCTGCAAACGGTGATTTTGCTAACAAAGTGGGCACTTATAATCTTGCTGTATTAGCGCATTTTCATAACATTCCATTTTATGTTGTTGCGCCATTGACTACGCTTGATACGCAAACGACATGTGGTAATGACATTGAAATTGAGCAGCGCAGTGTAAATGAAGTGCGCGGTGTTAGTGGTAGTTTTGGTGAAGCAATGTGGGCACCGACTAATGCACAGGTTTATAACCCCGCGTTTGATGTAACACCTGCTAACTTAGTAACAGGTTGGGTGCTCGATACCGGGGTTTATAACCAAGCAGATATCGAGCAAGGTATTTTAAAGCAGTTAAAATAGCGGATTTATTCAGCGCTTTTTTCTGTGTAAAGCTCAATGCTGTTTTGACTGTTTGCTGTTAAGAATGAAATTGCGAGCTTGTCATTACTTGCATTGAGCTGGCTAATAAAGTGCAAAGGCTGCATTTGCAGAGCTAATTCGACATCCTGCAGGTTTGCTAATTTAATGCTATACACTTCAGTTTCCGTGGCAATATACAAGCTGTGTTGGTTGCTTGTCATTGAGATAATTGAAGGCTTCAGCTCGGTTAACTTATCTGGCGTTGTTAGTTCACTGTAAGTATTGCTGTCACTATCTAAAAGCAGGTATTTTTCATATTTAGAATGCACTATTAGCTGAGTTTCGTCATACCAAGCAATTGCCAAAGGGGTGTCGATGGTACTTTTGACAACTTCATCGCTGTTAGTATGCAAAATCATTATTTGGTTTTGCAGGCTACTAAGCTCGGTATAAATAACGGCAATCTTATTACCTCTGACAGCCGCCAGTTTAGTGTTCCCTGGTAGCGTCCAATGCTTAATTTCTGAAAAGTCATTCGCATTTAGTAGCGTTAATTGCTGATTGGTTTTATTAAAGCTAACAAGCTTACTACTGCTACTATTTGCAGCAATAATCGCAGTATCTTCACCAAGTTTATCGGTTATATCGATATATTGGTTGTCTTTTCGAAGCCAGTGTTGGCGTTTGTAGTATTCAAAGTCAGCGAAATACACATCATTATTAGTTAATGCAACTAAGTCATCCTCATGCTTATTTGCAGTCGCAATATAGCTCATTTGTTTTGATTTTAAGTCAAATAAAGCTGCATCACTGTCGTGTATATCTGTGCTAATTAGCACGCTATGTTTATTAAGAGGGTAAGCGTAATTGGCTCGTTTTACAGGGGCTTTAATAGGTTGCCCACGGCTCATGGTATCAAACGAAAATGATTCAATCGTCAATTTACCGCGGTTATACCAAACAAGCGAGTTGCTTTGCTCATCGTAAGTCGCAGCCCAAGAGCGGTAATTGTTAGTTGTTAATAGCTTTAGTGAGCTGCCGTCTAAATTAGCCATGTAAATTTCTGCTTGGGCAACATTATGGCGTTCAAAAATAATGCGGCTAGGGTTTTGAATCGTCGTTAATATAAAGTCACCCGTGCCTGTAATATTAGGTGAGGTAATGCGAATCTCTTCACCTGTTTTTAAATCTTGTGCATACAAAGCATATAGGTGAGTTAAACCACGGTAATTATTGCGCCTTGTAATTGCCACATTGCCGACTTCCATGTATTGGCTTGGGGTGCGGTTTAGTACAGATTGATTTGTTCGAGGCTTTATTAGTGCTTCGTTAGATAGCAGGTTACTCGCTTGCCAAGTAATACAATCGTTGTAATCATCCCCTTCACATGAACCATAAAATAAGCGTTCACCGTCTTCAGACCAACCTTGTAAAAATAGCTCCCCTGATGCAATCTGGTACTCTCGTTTAGTTGTTAAGTCGACAACATAAAGGTGTTTCTTATCATTTTGCAGTATGTAAGCCAGTTTCGTTTTGTCTTGGCTTAGCAATAACCGATAGTGCGTGCCTTTATGCCAAGTAATGGTTTCGGCTTGAAGATCTAAAAATGGTGCTTGCTCTTGGGCTTCGACATTGGCTTGGGGCTGTTGTATATACAACCAGGTGGCAGCAATCAATAAACTTAATACTAAGGCAACAAAAGGCCATGGCCAGCGCGATGAGTGAGTGTTTTTCTCGCTGATGGTGTTAGTGTATAGGTGAGGTTTTGCTTCTTCATTTGCCGCTACTACTGGTTCAGCAATAGGTGCCTGCTCAAGAGGTCGCACTGCAATGAATAAGCTGTAGCCTTTACGATAATGGGTTTTAATGGTTTGACCTGGCTGTTTCTCTGATTTGAGTACTTTTCTTAGTTCAGAGATAGCTCGGTTTATAGCATTGTCATCAACAAAACTTTGTTGCCAAATATTTTCAACCAGTTCTTGGCGAGTAATTATTCGCTCGTTATTTTCAATAAAAAAGCAGAGTAATTTAAAAAGCAAAGGTTCTAATTCGCGGGTGTGAACACCGTCACTGATAGTTTGCTGTTTTATATTAAGTTGCCATTCGCCAACAAAAATAACATTATCGCGTAAGGGTGAAAGTGCCGACCCCATTTTTAGTCCTTTAGCAAATAATTAGTACTTATTAATGGGGTCGATAATAACAGAAGTTGTACTGTAATTGGGTTTTTTTGTTTTATTTTTGTAAATTAAAGACTATTTTTTGCAACATATACCCACGCATTAGTATGGCAGAGGAATTTTTCTGCAATGCGTTGATAGTCGTCCACTTCGTATTTATCTGCTTGTGCAAGCTCTTGCTCTGTAATTAAGTAGATTGTGCCGCTCACAGAGTCGTTTTCATTACCTGTTTTTAATAATGCAGGATGAAAACGTTGCCCACTGCTTTTAAGTACGGCCTCGTCGGTGATCTCTACTTCGCCAACTACATACCCTGTCAGCGTGGCTGGTTGACCTTCGAGCAAACGCCCGAAGGTATCTAACTGAACTTGTGGGTACTGCAAGGTACCGTACGAAAATAGCTTTTCCATATTAATCCAAAAGGGGAAAGTTGTTAGCAATATCAGACTCAGTACTTTGCGCGACCCAGCCTTCGGTATTATTGAATAAGCGAATTGCTGTGAATTCAGGATCACTGCCCATATCAAACCAATGTGGTGTAAGCTCAGGTACTGAAATCAGGTCGCCTTGTTGGCAAAGAACTTGATACACTTTATCGCCCAAGTGTAGGCAAAATAACCCTTGGCCTTTCACAAAAAAGCGCACTTCATCTTCACTATGAGTATGTTCAAATAAGAACTTGCTGCGTAATTCGCTGGCATTTGGGTTACCTTTTGCAAGCGAAATAACATCCACTGTTTGATAGCCACCTTCAGCCTTAAGGCGTTCTATATCGTTAGCATAGGCAGTTAAAATAGCGTCATGACTGGTGTCTTGATCAATCTGTGCCGTTGCTTGCCATTGCTCAAAGCGAACGCCAACCGCATTAAGCTCTCTAGCAATAGCGCTTAAATCTTCACTATGAAACAGTATGTTATCTGCGTTTGTATCATTAAAAATAGTTAATTGACTCATACTAAAAGCTCCGCGCTGAATGCTGTGAAATCGTTAATATATGGGTGGATATCACTTGCTTCTTGGCCATCTCGAATAAGGTGAAGCGTTCGCAGACCTGCCGCTTTTGCAGCATCAAGCTCTGCTTCAACATCGCTTAAAAATAGCACCTCTTCAGCGTCAAAAGGCAGTTCAGCAATAATATTCTCATAAGAGCTTTGCTGTTGTTTTGCGCCTACTTTAGTATCGAAGTAACCACTGAATAAAGGTCTAACATCACCATAATCAGAAAACTCAAAAATCAGGTGTTGGGCTTTTACTGAGCCAGATGAGTACACATAGAGACTTTTGCCCGCTTGTTTTTGGGCTTGTAAAAAGTCATAAGCATCAGGGTAAAGGTGGCCAGTAAAATCACCATTTTCGTAGCCAGTTTGCCAAATTAATCCTTGCAATTGCTTAAGTGGAGTAATTTTTTGGTCCGTTTCTATCCAATGAATTAAATGCTTAATAACCGTGTCAATATCGGCTTCGGGTTGTTCAATATGTGCTTTAACAGCATCAATTTGGGCTGCAACTTCTGGGTCAGTTTGATGTGATTTTACAAACTCGGGTAATTGCCCTGCAGCGTAAGGGAATAAGACGTCTTTGACAAAAGAAATGCGGGTAATTGTGCCTTCAATATCGGTTAAAATCGCTTTGATCATGGCTGAACTCCAGCTTGAATGCCCTCTAGTTTTAAGCGCTCAAGTTCACAGCTAAACAAAAACTCTAAGCCTTCTAAATGACGCAGTACTTCTTTGATATCGCGACCAACCACGTATAAACCGTGGCCGCGGATTAATACGGCATGCTCAATAGGGGTATGAAGGTGATGATCACTGACAAGTAAACTTAAACGGTCGATGTCTTGGTCGTTATCAAAAATAGGAATACTTAGCGTATCTAAATGCGATTTAACACCACTTAAAGACTTTTGCATTTCGTAGCCGTGTAAGTTGATAGTATGGCCTTTAATAACACGCGATAACACGGTTGCCGCTATCGAATGAGTGTGTAAGACATAGTTTGCTGATGGGATCAGCTTATACATATTTAGATGCAGCTCGGTTTCGGCTGAAGGATTACCTGAGCCCTTAGTGCGATTACCTTCATGATCAAATTCAATAAACGCATGAGTGCCGAGTTGGCCTTTATCGAAGCCACTTGCTGTGACGACATAGCCACTTGCTGTGCGGGCTGAAAAGTTACCACCAGTAGCAGGGACCCAACCGCGTTGACTTACCCATTTACCGGCTTCAATTAGTTCTGAAATAGCGGTATTGTTATGCATATATTCCTCGACATTCTAAAAATTATTTAGACGGCTATACATCTGTTTTAAGCAATGATAGCATCGCTTCGGGCGCAAAACCATCTTTAAGGAACCTCTGTGTTTGAAAGTAAATTGCCGAATTTAGGCACTAGCATTTTTAGTCAAATGACCGCTCTGGCAAATAAGTACCAAGCGCTTAACTTATCTCAGGGTTTTCCTGAGTTTGATGCACCTGAATTACTAAAAAAACAGCTTAATCATTATGTACTTGAGGGGGTAAATCAATATGCACCTTCAAGTGGTGTTGCAAGGCTGCAGCAGCAAATAGCCGCACTGATTGCTAGAAAATACCATAACAACATAAATTACGAGCAACAAGTTACCGTCACCTCAGGGGCAACAGAGGCATTGTTCGTGGCGATTCAAGCACTTGTCAAAGAGGGTGATGAAGTTGTGGTATTTGACCCCGCGTATGACTCGTACCAGCCAGCAATCGAACTTGCCGGTGGTCGCTCAGTTCACGTTGCCTTGCATGCGCCAGATTACAAAATTGATTGGCAAGCCGTAGCCGATGCCATTACAGACAAAACGCGTGTCATCATCATCAATACGCCACATAACCCAAGCGGTAAAATCTTTAAAACAGAAGATATCAATGCCCTTAAAGCACTTGTTGCTAAGCATGATTTATATGTAATCAGCGATGAAGTGTATGAGCACATTACCTTTAATGGTGCTTTGCATTTAAGTGCGCTGACCGACCCTGAGTTATTTGCACGCAGTTTTGTGATCTCAAGCTTTGGCAAAACCTTTCACAGCACTGGCTGGAAGATGGGTTACTGTGTTGCGCCTGCTCAGCTAATGGTGGAGTTTCGTAAAATTCATCAATACGTGACTTTTTCAAGCTTTACGCCTGCCCAACATGCACTTGCCGATATGCTTGAGTTAGAGCCTGAGCATGTTGATGAACTGAACCTTTTTTATCAACAAAAACGCGATTTACTTAGCGAAGCACTAGCACACAGTCGCTTTAAAATTTTACCAAGTGAAGGCACCTACTTCTTATTGCTCGATTATAGTGATGTATCTGATCTTGATGATGTTGAGTTTTGCCATTGGCTGGTAGAGCAAGCAGGTGTTGCAGCTGTGCCGCTTAGTGTGTTTTACAACAACGTAAGCAGCGACAAAGTGATTCGTTTATGTTTTGCAAAAAATGATGACACATTAAAACGCGCCGCGGAGATTTTATGTCAACTTTAACCTTAGCTTTAGTGCAGTCCTCACTGCATTGGCTTGATAAAAACGCTAATCTTTCGCACTTTACTGAGCAGCTTAATGGCTTAAAAGAGCAAGTTGATTTAATTGTCTTGCCAGAAACATTTGCTACTGGTTTTGCGATTAATCTAGATTGCAGTGAGCCTGAGCAAGGCGAGGTACTTAGCTGGTTAAAAGCCACAGCTAAGCAAAAAAATGCTGTGGTTGCAGGCTCTGTTTTAGTCGCAAAAGGTGATAAAAAAGCCAATCGCTTTTATTGGGCTTGGCCAAACGGCGAAGTAAAGTATTACGACAAACGCCATTTATTCTGTTTAGGTAACGAAGGCAATTTTGTTGCAGCAGGTACACAGCGCGAGATATTCACTATTAATGATTTTCGCATTTTACCGCAAGTGTGTTACGACCTTCGCTTTCCTGTATTTCAGCGTAATTGCAACGACTACGATGTGATGATAAACGTAGCTAATTGGCCCGCTGCTCGTCGCCATGTGTGGGATACCCTGTTAAAAGCACGCGCAATGGAAAACCTCTGTTATGTCGCAGGCGTCAATCGCATTGGCGCTGATGGTAATGATGTTGCCCACAGCGGAGGCACTGCTGTATATGATTTTAAAGGTGATACCTTGGCAGCGCTTGAAGATAACCAATCGGGTATCATTATTAAGCGCTTAGAAAAATCACCTTTAGGTGACTTTAGAAAGGCTTTTCCTGCTCATTTAGACGCTGATCAATTTCAGTTACTGTAATTGCTCGAAGAAGCCTACTCAAAAATTTGTTAAACTCATGGTTGGATAATTTACTTTAAGCAATCATGAGTCGCAAAATCACTCCCGTTATTCTTGCTGGTGGTATAGGTTCTCGTTTATGGCCTTTGTCACGTAAAGCGATGCCTAAGCAGTTTTTACCTTTGCTTAGCGACAAGTCACTGTTACAGAGCACGCTTTTACGTGTGGCTGACTCACGATTTAATGCGCCGATTTTAGTATGCAATGAAGAGCACCGTTTTATTGCTAAAGCGCAAATTGCAGAAATCACAGATAGCTATACTCTACTGCTGGAGCCTGAAGGTAAAAATACCGCGCCAGCGATTGCCTTAGCAGCTGAATTTGCGTTGAAAAATGGCCTAACGGATCCCTTACTAGTCATGCCTGCTGATCACCACATAAGTGATTTTGATAAGCTTATTGCATGCTTAGATAATGCTATAGCGCTTTGCCAGCAACAACAGTTAGTGACCTTTGCCATTACACCCACTGAGCCACATACTGGTTATGGTTATATTCGCCAAGGTGAGCAGTTAGCCCATGAAGGCTGCTTTAAGGTGGCTGAATTTAAAGAAAAACCAGCCCGGCAATTAGCCGAGAAATACCTTGCCAGTGGTGAATATTGCTGGAATAGCGGCATGTTCTTATTTTTGCCGGATGTGTATTTAAGCGAACTTAATCGTTTTGCGCCAAAGATTGCTGACAGTGTCGCAAAGGCGGCAAGCTTTACTGCAGATTTAGGTTTTCAACGGCCTGTTGCGGATGCGCTCTCAGCATGCCCAAGTGATTCCATTGATTATGCTATTTTGGAGCGTAGCGCTAACGTTGCTGTTATTCCTGTTGATTTAAATTGGAGTGATGTTGGCAGCTTTTCAGCACTCTCTAAAATCGCTGAAAAAGACTGTCATGGTAACTATTTAGCCTCGCAAGGCGTGAGTTTAGATAGCGAAAATAATCTACTCATTAGCGAAGCCGACCACACTATTGCGGCGCTCGGCGTGAGTAATCAAGCAATTATTCATACTCATGATGCCACTTTAGTGGCAGATAAAAGTGTGCTCGATAAGCTTCCTGATTTACTTAAGCAGCTGGCTGTTATTGATAATGACAAATTGACTCACCATCAAGCGGTATTCAGACCTTGGGGCAACTATCGAACTTTAATTGAAAGTACTGGCTTTAAGGTAAAGAAAATAATCGTCAACAGCGGTGCAAAACTCTCAACTCAACGCCATCAGCACCGTGCAGAGCATTGGGTTGTCGTATCTGGAGTGGCAAGTGTGCGAGTAGGTGATGACGAGTTTGAGCTAACAGCCGATCAATCTTGTTATATTGCGGCTAAACAATTACATAGCCTCGCTAATCAACAAGCCACACCTCTGATCGTTATTGAAGTACAAACCGGTGCAATACTTGATGAAAGCGACATCGAGCGATTTGATGATAGGTATGGTAGGGACTAGCTATCAGTTTTAACTAAATTGAGCTGGTTGTTTCTTTATTGGGAACAGTCGGCTTAAACTTTTATTGGTTAGGTTTTAACGCTTCCACTTTCCCTAAGTTAATTCACTTCTTACATGTTTTAAGTAGGCTTGAAGGCTGTCTTGCCACAGCACAAGTGTATCTGTAAGCGAGTCTTTAAGAGGTTTGTTGTCGAGTAACTTACGCTCTATTTTTTTAAGCTCTAAGCCGTAACGGTTAAAGCCTAATTGCAAAGCGGTACTGGCTTGGCGGTGGAGAAGTTTGATGCACTGTTCTTTATCATCTTCTACAAGTTGTTGACAGCGAATCAACTTGTTACGAGCTGATAAAACAAATTCGTTGTAGATTGATGATACTTCATCTTCATTAAATGAGCTTACAAGTGTCGCTGCAGCCGTTTCATCGTACAAAGTGTCGCGCAGCTCGACAGCTATGCTAGCAGCCTGGTTCGTTTGCGAATCGCTAAGTGCTTGGCGTAGCTTTTGTTGCTTTATTGGTTTTCCGACAATATCTTTAATTCCCAGCGCCAAGTATTCTTTTATTTCATCGGGGCTAAGGCTTGCTGTAAAGGCAAGCACCGGTGTTCGTTGATTTAAGTGGTCAACAGTTTTAAGTTTTTTTAATACATCCTGCCCACTGAGATCAGGTAAATTCATATCAAGTAACACTACGTCAAAGTGGTGCTTTTGCATTAACTCTATAGCGCTTTTACCATCTTTTGCGAGCTTAATTTTGTGCTCGTCATCGGCCATAAATTCGATAGCAATTTTTTGGTTTAGATCGAGATCTTCGACCAATAAAACGTCAAGCCCAGTGACATAGTCTTTTGATTGGTGGCGTTGTTCAACAAGACTTAACTCACCAATCGCAAGTGAAATATCGAAACTAAAAGTACTGCCTTTATTTAGCTCACTGGTTATATTAAGTTTACTTCCAAGCTTTTCGAGTAATCGGCTTGTTATTGCCAAACCAAGTCCCGTGCCGCCTTTTTCTTTACCTGCACTGCTTTGTACATAGGGTTCTGTGAGAAAGATAATTTCTTCGTCTTCGATACCCGGACCTGAGTCGATAACACTGATGCGAACAAGATGATCTAATTGTCTTTCTTTAAGTAACGTTATATGTATTTTTACTGCGCCGTGGTCTGTAAATTTAATCGCATTACCCACTAAGTTAATAATAACTTGTCTTAGTTTTTGCTGGTCGCAGTAATAACATGCTTGAGCAGGTAAATCGTAAATAAGCTCAAACTTTAAATGTTTTTGTTCTGCAAGCGGGCTTAGCAGTAAGCATAAATTGTTTAACCAAGTTTTAAACTCAACATCTTCTTCATAAAGCGCTTCATCACGCTGATCTAGACTTGCATAATCAAGGACTTTATCAACCAGTAAATTGAGAGATTCTGCAGAGTTGATAATCGCTTCACAGTAAGGTTTATCGCGAGGATCACTTGATTGGTTCATGATAAGTTGTGCGCTCCCTAAAATACCATTTAGGGGGGTGCGAATTTCATGGCTAATTGTTGACAAAAATAAGCCGCGAATTTCAAGGTCTTTTTGTGCTTTTTCAGTGAGTTGGTTTAAATTCTGTTCTCGGCGTTCATTACATAATAATGCCATACCCGTGGCATAAAACATGGGTGCGATAACGCCGTTAATGAATAGGGTAATACTAAACCAGTTTGCTGATAATAAGTCTGCTTTAGCAATATCGCCCATTAATAAAGTGCGGCCAGTAAAAATAGCAAGAATAATGCTGAGTATTAAAATATAGACAATACTGCCATTAGGGTAGTTTTTGCGGCCATTGCGAATGAACAGTGCCAATAAGAACAGCGCTTCGATAACATGCTGTAAATCAGAAACTAAAATGCGACTTCTTAACTCTGAATTGTCAGTAGAGAGGTAGATCATAAGTAGCGCAAATGCTGCAGTTATACCGACAAAAGCTTTGAAACCGACACACTTAGCATTGAAAAATTGGCAAACGGCAAGAACATGAATGATTGAGGCACAAAAAAGTAGTGAGTTGGCAATCGATATACTGGCTACATTATTAATATGACCATGTAATGCAAAACTCATTACTGATGCAAACATGACAAGAGGGTAGAAAATATAAAGAAGTGTACCCGGGGTATTATTATTTGTTCGCCAGGTTAAATAGTTCAGTAACGTCATTACCGCCATCATAGCGGCGCTTACATAATATAAAGTAGCTGAATCTAGCATTATTTTTCCGGCAGTCTGCAGTCAGCTTGAGAATAAGGTCTATTGCCATGTATATCAACTACAAGATACAAAAACAGACGCTAGTAGCGTCTGTTTAACTTAGTAGGGTGTATTGTAGCAATTGGCAATAATACTTGACGAAGCGTATTGAATTTAACGGATCTCGTCAGGAATATTTTGCTGTGCCCATGACAATAACTCGATACGGTTACGGCATTTGGTTTTTCTGAATGCACTGTACAAGTGAGTTTTTACTGTGTGTGGGCTGATGCTTAAGTCTTCAGCAATCTCTTTATTTTTCGAACCTTTACTCATTAGTGAAATAATTGCTTTTTCACGTTTAGTAAGTTTAACCGGCTCAATGTCGCCATCTGTCAGTTTATGTAAGGCATCTTTATTAAACTGCAGCATGCGATTTAATGCATTACACATGATTTCGCGGCGATACCATAATTGATCTTCCAGCAACAAACGAATGCCTTTCATTAACACATCAGCATTGTCTGTTGTGTAAAAAACACCACGGATACCACTTAATAGAGCACGGTTAGCTAATTCAGGGTTTTCATCTAAATTGAATAATACGATATCGCATTTCATGCGCAGATGAACGAGTTGCTCTTTAAGCTTACCCCATGGATCAGTGCTTGATGTTTCAATGAATAACAAGCGTGTGCCTTCAGGTACTTCAGAAATATCAGTACCAGATGTGACGTCTAGCCCCTGTGTTTTTAAAAGTGGTTCTAATACATTAACACCAATTGTGTTAACCGGTTCTGGATCTAATAATAAAAAGGCTGAACTACTCATATATATACACTCTTGAATAAAGTTGACAGTTTCATCCTACCACGCAATCCACCCCTTTCGTATTAGAAATTTCTGAGAGTTGTGCAGGAAAAGTGCAGTTTGTGTCTATTTTGTGTCAAATAATACAGTTAGTTAACTTAATGCAACGTGTTAACTAACTGATATATATATAGTATAGTTCAAATTAATATGTTTGTACTACTTTTTACAGTTATTTACATATTAAAGTGCTAGATGCTTTCTTTCATCTTATCTTGGTAAGGAGGCCAACCCATTGGTTTGCCCGCTAACATGTGTAGGTGTATATGGTACACCGTTTGCCCGCCATGTTCGTTACAATTCATCACAACACGAAAGCCATCCTCACTAAAACCAAATTGCTTAGCTAGTTTTGCAGCAACGACATACAAGTGACCAACCAAGTGGGCATTTTCTTCTGTAACGTCATTAACAGTCGCAATTGGTGTTTTGGGAATGATCAATACATGAAAGGGTGCTTGTGGATTAATGTCTTTAAAAGCCAGTGATAACTCGTCTTCATAGACAATATCGGCAGGGATCTCGCGATTAATAATCTTTGTAAAAATAGTCTCTTGGCTCATACTTAGCTCTCTTATAAATGTGGTTAAATGACCGCCCACTAATGACAAACTTTATTTGCAGTGTCAAACTGAAACTGCCACAAGTTGAACAACCAAGGAGTGAACATGCGTAAGTTAGTATTACTGAGTAGTGTGTTAATGCTATTGAATAGTGTTAGCAGTGTAGCCGAGACTATTCACTTTCCAGAAGAGCTTGTACCGTTACAAGTGGGAGAACGCCTTATTGAGCAATCATTTTTTAGCCGTGTTGATGATGTTGAGCTTGCCCCAGGTACCTATCAGCTGAAAATGAAATACACAGATCTATATGAGCAAGGTTATGACGACCATCAGGTTGTAGAGTCAGAGCCTTTTTGGGTTGAAGTGACGGTTGAAAATGGCAAAGACTATGATGTTGTATTTAATCGCGCCAGTAATGCAGTAGCAGCGCAGGTGTTTGCTGAGTCACCTCAAGTGAGTCTAAAAGCGAAAGGCAGTGAGCTTGCGATGCCGTTATCAATTGTTAGTTATCGTGCACAGCCAACGTCAGCGCAAGCTGTTGCGACAGCGCCTGTTGCAAGTTCAAGTAGTAAGCCTGCGACAGCGGTGCCAGTTACCTTACCTGCAAAAGTACCAGGTGGGCAGGCTGGATTAAAAAATATGCCAAATGCAGCGGCAATGTTAGAGTTTTGGTGGCAACAAGCGAGCCCTGAAGAGCGTCGTGCATTCTTACAAAAGGTAAGCAACTAATTCTAATTATTAAAAAAGGCGCTGAAATCAGCGCCTTTTTTGGGTTTAGTGACTTATTTTGCGAATAAGTCGTCAACTGTACCTTGTGCAAGAGGGTGGTAACCCGGACGTGCTTTTAAGTACACATCATGTGCCCAGTCTTTTTTACCGTTCTTAATAAGTGCTTTATATAGTGGCACAATTAATTTACGGCGACCGATGCCAGAGAGGTGCTTATCAAGAGCAGGGTAAATTGGTTGATAACCATTACCTACCGCTAGCATAAACCATGCGAAAGCGCGCTCAGCATTAGTTGACTGTGTTAAGTTGAATTGCTTATCAAGCTCAGTCATTTTTTCAATGCTTAAATCGCGAGGTAGATTATTTAAAAAGTGTAGCCACTCATGAACAGACCAATCTGCTGTTGGTAATTGAGCTGCGCTAATCTCACCGTTTAACCATGTTTTGGTCACTGCATCAACTTTATCGAAAGCATCAGAGGTTGGATTTGGTGCATCACTTGGTAAACCTGGCTCAAAAATCCACTCATTAACTTTATCCATGCTGACCACGCCTGGGTATTTGTCGATCAGGTTTGCTTTTAAGTAAGTAACAAATTGAGCGGTTGTAAGAGACTTAAACGCAAATTGATCAAAGTAACCTTTTACAAATGGGTCAAACTTGTCACGACCATATTTGTTTTCTAGATAGATTAAGAAAAGTTGACCTTTAGTGTAAGGCACTGAGCTAAATGCATCATCAGGATCGCGGCCATTTAGTTTTAAGTTAAGGCGCGTATCTGGTGCTGGTAGCGTTTTAAGTAATGCACGTAAGCCTGCTGCATCAAGGGCTTGTTCCATCACTGCACGGTCACGGCCAAACACTTCTTCCATGATGCGGTTTTCAACGTAAGACGTGAAGCCTTCGTTTAGCCATAAATCTTCCCACGTTGCATTAGTCACTAAGTTACCAGACCAAGAGTGAGCAAGCTCGTGAGCAATTAGGTTTACTAAGCTTTTATCGCCGGCAACAACCGTTGGTGTGATGAATGACAAGCGTGGGTTTTCCATGCCACCGAATGGGAAGCTTGGTGGCAGCATTAATAAGTCGTAACGACCCCATGCGTATTCGCCATACATTGCGTTAGTTTTGTCGATCATCGCTTGTGTGTCGTTAAACTCCGCAACCGACGCATCTAAAATTGTTGGCTCAGCAAAAATACCGGTTTGCTTAGACATGGCTTTAAATTCTAAATTACCCGCACCAATTGCGATTAAGTATGGCGAAATGGGTTGTGGCATATCGAATAAGTAGTCGCCGTCTTTATAAAGCGCATCTTTATTGTCAGCACTCATAACTGCACGAATGTCTTTAGGAGTGTGAATACGTGCAGAGTAAGTTACGCGCATTGCAGGCGTATCTTGTACAGGGATCCAACTACGAGCATGAATTGCTTGTGATTGGCTGTACATAAATGGGTGTGACTTACTGGCTGTTTGCTCTGGTGTTAACCACTGTAAACCTGAAGCTTCTGGGCGGCTGTTGTAGTAGATACGTGCTTTAACCGCTTGGCTTTTAAATTTAATTGTTAATTTTGAGCCCTTCACGTCATCACGTGCAGCAAGGGTGAAGTCAGCTTTGTGCCAGCTGCCTTTTTTATCTTGATACATTACTTTGTCGATATCTAAATCGCGAGTATCAAGTACAAGTGTTTTGCTGTTCGCATTGTGCCAATCTAGCGTGTGCTCAACAAAACCCTCTAGTTGTTTGTCATCAAAATCAACATCTAAATCTAGTAGTAGGTGAGTGGTTGTTACGTCATCTAAGTTTGCGTAAGTGTGTTGGCTGATTGCATCTGCAGTCGCTTGAGAGCAAGCACCGGCCATAGCAAGACTTAAAAGTAATGGTTTAAACTTCATAATAACCCTGGAACACAAATGAAAAAGAGCCCGTTTTATAACATGATTAGTGCAGTGGGTTGAGTGATTTTTACAATCTAATGCGTATTTTGCGACGATAGGTTACACTAATGCGATTAGTTACCGGTAACCTTTGAGGCGTTTTGTGGCTCAGTCCCTGCAATCTTTTCATACCTTTTCTTTGCCAAGCCAATGCCAGCATTTTTATCAAATTGATGAAGTGAATCAGCTTTTAAGCACAGACTTTTCGTCTCCCTTTTGTATTTTAGGTGAAGGCAGTAATACGGTGTTTTTATCTGACTACCAAGGTTCTGTCGTTCACATGAACACGAAGGGCATAAATATAGAGCAGCAAAGTGATGGCTTTTTATTGCATATAGCGGCCGGAGAAAACTGGCATCAATTAGTCGCTATGACCATTGCCAATGACATGCCAGGGCTTGAAAACCTTGCTTTAATCCCCGGTACCGTTGGCGCTGCGCCAGTGCAAAATATTGGTGCTTATGGTGTGGAGCTCGAAAAGTTTGTTAGTTATGTTGAGTACTTTGATATTGCTACCAAAACGATAAACCGTTTAACAAAAGACGAATGCCAATTTGGCTATCGTGACTCTATCTTTAAACATGCACTTAAAAATAAAGCGGTGATCACTCAAGTCGGGTTACTGCTCCCTAAAAAGTGGCAACCAGTGCTTAGTTATGGGCCATTGCAACAGCTTACAACTCCTTCGCCACAGCAGGTGTTTGAACAAATCATCACAACGAGAAACAGCAAACTACCAAACCCAAGTGAACTTGCTAATGCGGGAAGTTTTTTTAAAAACCCAGTGATCTCTAATGAACAACTAGCGTTACTTCTAAAACAGTACCCTGAGCTACCTCATTACTATGTTGATGCTGAACATCATAAGGTTGCCGCAGGGTGGTTGATTGAACATGCTGGGTTAAAAGGCTATCAAGTTGCAGGAATTGAAGTTCATCAGCAGCAAGCGTTAGTGCTCGTGAATCACGGCAATAGCACTGGAGATGATTTAATTGCCATGGTGAAACATGTTCAGCAACAAGTCTGGCAAAATTACAAAATTGCACTACAACACGAGGTGCGACTGATTGATGCCGATCGTGAGTGTCACATTGAATTGGGAGCTTCATCATGAAAGCACCAGATGGTAATAAATTAGCTATTTTGCAAGCGCTCAATCAAGGTGGTTTTGTTTCTGGCCAGCAATTAGGAGAGCAATTAGGTATTAGCCGTGCTGCTGTTGGTAAACATATTCATTCTTTGCAGGAAATGGGCCTAGATATCTTTAAAGTAACGGGTAAAGGGTATTGCCTGAACAATAATGCAGGGTTTCTTAATCAACAAGCGATTACTGAGCAGTATAAAAAACTAGGTGGTAACACAGCTAACGTTGAGGTGCAGCCAATTATTGATTCAACCAACAGTGAATTAATGCGCCGTCTACAAAGTGATGTTCCGTTAACATCTGGCACTGTACTGGTTGCGGAAATGCAACAAGCAGGAAAAGGCCGTCGCGGCCGAGTATGGCAATCACCATTTGGCGCTAATTTATACTTTAGTTACTTCTGGCGCTTGGATGATGGCTTACAGGCGGCGATGGGAGTGTCGATTGCAGTAGGGCTAGCTGTATATGATGCCTTAAAAGCTTTGTATCAAATTGATGTTGAGCTTAAGTGGCCAAACGATATTTATATAAACAGAGAAAAACTGGCGGGTGTTCTCGTTGAACTTGATGGGCAACCACAAGGGCCCTGTCAATTAGTGATCGGTATTGGCATAAATCTACATATGCCCGAAAGTGTCAGCCAACACATTGACCAAGCGTGGACCGACCTGAGTCAGCATGTTCAACAGTTAGATAAGAATAAACTCGCTGCTTATTTGTGTATTTGTTTAGAACAGCGATTAGCGCAGTACCAGCAGTCAGGGCTAAACGAGATGTACATACGATGGAATAGCTTAAATGCATTTGCTAAAGAGTGTGTCGAGCTAAATACAGGGCATCGTAGCTGGCGAGGAATTTGTGAAGGGATTGATAGCCAAGGTGGTATCCGCATTCGCCAAGACGGAGAGGTAAAAAGTTACTATGGTGGTGAGATTTCATTGCGTAAGGCAGATAAATGAGACTGTTAGTTGATGTAGGTAATACTGCTATTAAAGCTGTTTTATATAATCAGGGCTGTTACAAACAGTGTGAACTGAATGCTCTGCCTTGGCCGCAAATTAATGACATGGTGTTTGCTTGTGTTGGCAGTACCGAGTTGCTTGCTCCTCTCATTAAGTTAGCCGAGCAACATAAAGTTACCGTGTACGAGGCAAAAGTAAGCGCTAAACTTGAGAATTTAAAATGTGCCTACGAGCACTTTACCAATTTAGGTATTGATCGTTGGCTTGCACTAATTGCTGCATATGTGGAGCTGCCAAAGCAACACTGTATTGTGGTCGATGCTGGCACCGCAACAACGATTGATGTATTAAACAGCGAAGGAGAACACCTTGGTGGGTGGATTTTGCCTGGGCTTGATTTAATGACAACCTCATTAACGCAAAATACGCAAAAAGTGTTCGATGATGGGCAAACTCCATTTGCTGCAGAGTTAGGCCGAAATACCCCTAATGGTTTAAAAAACGGTGCGCTTGTTGCGACTGTAGGGGCAATTGAGCAAGCTAAGCGTCATCTTAATAACGAAAATAGCTGCTTATTATTCGCTGGTGGCTATGGAAAGTTGTTGGCCGAGCAGTTCGCTGAGAGTGAGTTTGACAGTCAGCTTGTTTTTAAAGGACTGAATTACTGGTTAGAATTAACACTAAAACAGTAAAAAAGCCTATATTTGCCTGAATAGTGAGCGTTTAACACATAAAATCACATTTTTTTTGATTTTATTGTTGCATCACAATAAACCTTACCTTAGAATCTCGCCCCGTACTAAAGCAGTGCCGACTTAGCTCAGTTGGTAGAGCAACTGACTTGTAATCAGTAGGTCATCCGTTCAACTCGGATAGTCGGCACCACTTTCCTTTTACCGGAAGTGACTTAGTAAAGAATTTTCGTGGAGGGGTTCCCGAGCGGCCAAAGGGATCAGACTGTAAATCTGACGGCTCAGCCTTCGCTGGTTCGAATCCAGCTCCCTCCACCACTTTATTCTTGACGGTTAGAGGTAGTTTAAGAACAGGTTCCTATGCGGGCATCGTATAATGGCTATTACCTCAGCCTTCCAAGCTGATGATGCGGGTTCGATTCCCGCTGCCCGCTCCAGACTTCTGGTGTTGCTGATATAGCTCAGTTGGTAGAGCGCACCCTTGGTAAGGGTGAGGTCGGCAGTTCAAATCTGCCTATCAGCACCAGTATCGAGAACTCATCTTAATTTCTTCCTTTATCTGTCAGAAAAAACTATTTGAAATTTGAAAAAATTAAATTAATCTACCCTCGGTGGATTATTTTCATATGTAATCTAGATACACAAAACTGATAGGTTCCGTCATGGCAAAAGAAAAGTTTGAACGCGTAAAACCGCACGTAAACGTTGGTACAATCGGCCACGTTGACCACGGTAAAAC